>DATCRM010000104.1:0-5946 GCA_036568985.1 Lacunisphaera sp.
ATGTAGGCTTCCTCGACCTTGAGGTAGGACCGCGATGGCGCCGCGTCGTCGTCGGCCATGCGGCGCTGCCCGCCCAGCCACACCTCGCGCGCCGCGAAGACCCGCCTGAAATCCGCAAAGAAGACGAACAGCCCGCGCACCTTCCCCGCCCCGCGCGGCACGTCCGGCATCGCGAGCTTCGCAACGCGGTTGAGTTTTTTGCGCAGCAGCTCGGCAAAGGCCTTCTCCACGCCGCTGGCCCGCCGGCCGAGCCCGATCACCTCGGGCACAGTATGGAAAACACACGGCCAGGCCGCATCAATCCGCTCGCCGCGCAGGCTCTCCAAAAAGAAATCCGCCAGCTGCTGCGCCAGCGCGTTGACCGACTCGCCCTTGAATTCACGCGGGGCGAGCAGCGTCAGATGCGGAAACGCAAGATCAGGCCGGGCGGGGAATTCACTCCCATCCGTTTGCGCTGCGGCGGGGAGCGGAGTCTCCGCCCTACCCTCGCAAAGCGCCCAGCCCGGTCCTTTCTCCGCCACGGCCAAGCCGGCGTCGCCGAGTTCTCGCTCAAGGAGGGCTTCGTAACTATGCTGGCAGAGGGATAGCATCGCCGCAGCTTTGCCCGCGTTTGTGTCGTCGCGAGGCGAAAATCTCCGTGCCTTTTTTTCAACCCGAGGCTTTCCTGTCCGACCGCTATGCGCCAGCCCACTTCCGACGTTCGCATCCGCACCGCCCGCCCGCTCATCTCTCCGGCGATCCTGGAGGAAGACCTGCCACTCAGCGAAGCCGGCGCCGCGCTGATCCAAAGTGCCCGGCAAACCTTGAGCGACATCCTGCATGGCCGTGACGACCGGCTGGTGGCCATCGTCGGCCCCTGCTCCATCCACGATCCCAAGGCCGCGCTCGACTATGCGCAGAGGCTCAAGCCCGTGGCGGACCGCCTCGTCCGAGATCTTTTTGTGGTCATGCGCGTCTATTTCGAGAAGCCCCGCACGACCGTGGGCTGGAAGGGCCTCATCAACGACCCGAAGCTCGACGGCAGCTTCCAGGTGAACACCGGTTTGCGCCTTGCCCGCCAGCTGATGCTCGATGTGACCGCCGTCGGCCTGCCCATCGGCACCGAGTTTCTCGACACCACCCTCGGCCAGTACTACGCGGATCTGGTTTCCTGGGCTGCCATCGGCGCGCGCACGACCGAGAGCCAGATCCACCGCGAGCTCGCCTCCGGCCTTTCCATGCCGGTTGGGTTCAAGAACCGCACCGACGGCGACCTGCAGGTGGCGGTGGACGCCATCGTTTCGGCCCGGCACGCACATTGTTTCCCTTCGCTCACGCGCGAGGGCGCGCCCGCCGTGCTCGCCACCACCGGCAATCCCGAGTGTCACCTCGTACTGCGTGGCGGCACCCGGAGCGGGCCGAATTTCGACGCCCAGCATATCACGCAAGCCGTGGATCTTCTGACCAAGGCAAATGCCCTGCCCGTCGTGCTCGTGGATTGCAGCCACGGCAACAGCGGCAAGAAGCACGATCACCAGCCGGCGGTCGCGGCGGCCATCGGCGCGCAGATCGCCGGCGGCTCGCGCGCCATCATGGGCGTGATGCTTGAAAGCAACCTCGTCGGCGGGGCGCAGAAACACGAGCCCGGCCGCCCGCTCACGCACGGCCAGAGCATCACCGACGCCTGCCTGTCGTTCGAGGAAACCGTGCCGGTGCTGGAGAATCTCGCGGCGGCGGTGGCCGCGCGACGCGGACAGTAGGTCCGGTCTTCGACCGGACCGGGCCAGTCACAGATTGGCCCCACATGACGTCGCCGTCGAATCTCCTCGCCAAGCCGCGCCGGCGTTTTCAGAAATTTCCCCAATGACCCGCCGGTCGCTCGCGTTTCTTCTCCCCGGTTGCCTCCTCGCCGTTCTGGCGCTGCTGGCCGCTTGCGTGACCGCGACCAAGAAACCGGAACCTAAGCCCGCTCCGCCACCGGTCGCGCCCCAGCCCGTCCCGCCCCCCGCTCCCCCTCCAGAAAAACTCCCGCCCGTGATGCTCGGTATCGACGTGCTCGAAGCCGAGGGCTTCAAGGCCATCGCCGGCAAACGCATCGGCCTGCTCACCCATCGCGCCGGCGTGAACCGCCGCGGCGAAAGCACCATCGACGTCCTGCGCCGCGCACCACAATCGAAACTCGTCTGTCTCTTCGCCCCCGAGCACGGGCTGGAGGGCGAGGTCAAGGCCGCGGAAAACTTCGGCGATTCGATCCACAAGTCCAGCGGACTGCCGATTTATTCCCTCTACGGACGAAACAAGCGCCCCACTCCCGCCCAGCTCAAGGGCCTCAACGCCGTCGTCATCGACCTGCAGGACATCGGCGTCCGTTCCTACACCTTCGTCAGCTGGATGCGCTACACGATGGAGGCCTGCTTCGAGGCCGGCGTGGAGGTGATTGTCCTCGACCGACCCAACCCGCTGGGCGGGCTCAAGGTCGATGGTCCGCCCCTCGACGCCGAATGGATGAGCGACGTCGGGGCCTTCCGCGTGCCCTACGTGCACGGCCTCACCATGGGCGAACTCGCCACCATGGCCAAGCAGGCCCCGCGCGTGCTGCAGGTGAAGGACAAGATACGCGACAAGGGCAGGCTCACCGTCATCCCGATGCGCGGCTGGAACCGCGCCATGCGCTGGCCCGAGACCGAGTTGAAATGGGTGCCGACCTCACCGATGATCGTCAGCTACGACGCCATCATCGGCTACGCGATGGTCGGCCTCGGCTGCGAGCAGACGGCGTGGGCGCAGGTCGCCCTTCCTCCCGGCTTGACCAGCGCGTATCCCACCCGCGGCATCGCCTATCCCAAGAAGACCCCCGAGGAGATCATCGCGGCGATGGAGGCCTTTAGGATTCCCGGCGTGCGCTTCGTGAAACGCGAAGGCAAAAACGGCGAAGGCAAGCCATTCGCCGGCGCCTTCGTGGAAGTCACCGACTGGAACGCCTGGCGCCCCACCGAACTCTCCTTCTACATGCACAAGCAGGCGGAAAAATGGTCAACCTTGAAGGTCTTCGCCAGCCTGACCGCCGCCCAGCAACGCACGTTCCAGATCCACGTCGGCTCGACCGCGTGGTACGATGCCCTCAAGCGCGACGGCATGCGGGTCGACGTCGCGCCGTTCGTCAAGAACTGGTCGGAACGCGCGGCCATCTCCCAGATCGCGAGTCGAAAGTATTGGCTCTACCCGTGAAACCGAGTCGGGCGCGCCGCCCGGGCCGTTCCGCCGTCACTTCGCTTCCGTCGTCGGTTGGCCCTTCGCGACCCACTTATCATACTCGGCGCGAGGCATGAATTTCAGCGAAGCCGAATTGATGCAGTAGCGCAGGCCGGTCGGACGCGGGCCGTCGTCGAAGACGTGCCCGAGGTGGCTGCCGCATACGGCGCAATGCGACTCGATGCGGATCATGCCGTGGCTCTCGTCGCGTTCTTCGCCCACAAACGATTTTTCCAGCGGCTGCCAGTAACTCGGCCAGCCCGTGCCGGAATCGAACTTCGTGCGCGAATCGAACAGCGGCGTGTCGCATCCTACGCAAAAATAGACGCCGTCCTCGTGGTTGTCCCAGTAGGCGTTGCGGAAGGGATACTCGGTGCCCTGCTGGCGCGCGACACGGTATTGCTCGGGACTCAGCCGCGCGCGCCACTCGGCGTCGGTGCGCCGGACCTTCACCTTGCTCATGTCGATCACGACGTTCGACAGCAGGCCGCAGGCGGAAATTTCGCCGGGTTTGCATTCAAGGGCGTCCTTGGCGGAGGGAGTCTTGGAGGATTTCATGGTGGCGGGATATAGCGGGCCGGCCGCCAGGGTCAGCGCGCAGGCCAGGGAAAGGATTCGGATGCTCATGCCGGCGTAAGAGTAGCCAGCTTGCGCAATTATTCCACCCGCACCCGCACTTTGCCGTCGTGGAACTCGGTGACAAGCGGCTGGCCCGATGTGACCGCCCCGGCGCGGGCGACCGGCCGGCCCTGGTCGTCACGAACGATGGCGTAACCCCGTTTGAGCACCGACTGGGGACTGGCGGACTCCAAACGTTTCCACAGTGCGAGCAGTCGATGCGACTCGAGCTGCACGCGCTTCTCCGGTGACGTCGCGGCCAACCGCGCTCCGGCCTCCGCCAGCGACTGCCGGCCGGTTTGCACCGATGCCCGCAACGCGGATCCCAGCCGGTTGCGCAGATCGTCGAGCCGCAGGTGCTTCTGTTCGATGCCGGCGGCGGGCGAGAGCAGCCGCAGCCGGCTGCCGGCGTGATCGAGCTGTTGCCGCGCGTGCTCAAACCGGGTGGCCGCGATGTCATCAAGACTGCCGCCGGCGTTGTCGAGTCGCTCGACGCAGGAAAGATACTGACTGGAAATGAGCTCGGCCGCGCCACTGGGCGTTTCGGCCCGGACATCCGCGGCGAAATCGCACAGCGTGAAGTCGATCTCGTGGCCGACGGCGGAGATGATTGGAATATTACAGGCGGCGATGGCCCGGACCAGGGACTCTCCGTTGAAGACCCAGAGGTCTTCGATGCTGCCACCGCCGCGACCGATCACGAGCAGGTCGAAAATCCCGAGCGCGCCGGCCAGCCGCAGCATCGCCGCCATCTCGTCGGCCGCACCCTCCCCCTGCACCTTGGCCGGCAGCACCACGAGCCGCCCCGTCCAGCGCCGGCGCTGGAGGATGCGGATGAAATCCTGCACGGCCGCGCCGGTCGGCGAGGTGATGAAACCCACCGTGCGCGGCAGAATTGGGAGAGGCTTCTTGCGTTCTGGCGCGAACAGCCCCTCAGCGGCGAGCCGCAGTTTCAGCTGCTCCAGTTCCTGCTGGTGCCGGCCCGCCCCGTGCTCGATCAACGCCCGGGCGATGAACTGATACTGGCCGCGCGCCTCGTACACGTCCACCTGACCGTACACCAACACCTGCAGACCGTCGCGCAACTTCACGCTTTGTCGCGCCGCGTCACCCCGGAACAACACGGCGCCGAGCTGCGCGTTGGCATCCTTGAGCGAGAAATACACGTGGCCGCTGGCCTGGACGCGAAGGTTGGACACTTCGCCCTGCACCCAGCAGGGCGGCAGTTCGGTCTTGAGGAGGTCCTTTACCCGGCGGGTGAATTCCGTGACCGTTTGCACCCGGCCGGAGTCGCCGGGCAGGATTTCGTCAGGGGGTTTCACGGTGACGGCTTGCGCCCATAGTGCTTGCGCACGAGGTGGGTGCCCACGGTCAGGGCCAGCAGACCGCAGAGGCCCAGCAGCGCCAGCTTGCCTTTGCCATGCAGCAGCGCGTCACCGAAAAGGATGACGGCGACATTGAACGACCACTGCACGGCACAGGAGATTAGCGCGTATTTGACCACCGGTACGCGCGCGAGCCCTAGCAGGTAATTCTGCACGGGAAAAGGTACCCCGGGCGTGACGCGCACCAGAATAATCAGGTCGGCCGCATCCCCGGCCGTGACTTCGGGCAGCTTGTAGCCCAGGCGCACCACCAACTTCTCCAGCAACGGACGGAACGCACGGCACGCGAGATAATAGGAAAACATGATATTGAACGTCAGCGCCGTCAGCGCGAACACGATGACCAAAGGCATGCCGAGAGTGGCGCCGAAGGCCGAACCGGCCGTCAGCGAAAAGGGAGACAACGGCGCCCCCACCAACGGCAGCAGGGCCATCGACGTGAAAAACACCAAGGGACCCGCACCCCGAATCGTTTCCAGCCCCTGCGCAATCAACCCCTTGAGATCGAGCCCGCGGGCGATCAGCACCGCGCCTATCACCAGCACGACCGCCGCCCCGGCAAGCTTGAGCAGGAGTGGGCGATTGGAGCGGGAAGCAGGTTCGGACATGGAGCGACGATGCCCGGCCGAATTCGCTGCCGTCAAGGATGGAGCCAAATCAGACTCGCCCCGCCCGACTCCTCCGGCTGTCATGGCCCGTCGCGCATGAGTTC
>DATCRM010000105.1:0-14986 GCA_036568985.1 Lacunisphaera sp.
CTGCGGCTTTCGCCGCGCGAAAAAACCACCGCAGTGCCACGCGCACAGGACCCGAGCGCAGCCGTTCCTGTTTTTCCACATACTGTTTGGCCAGCAGAACGGTGGCCGGGACATGCTGCGTTTTGCAGTGCTTGAGAAAAGCGATGATCTCGCGCACGTAGGCCGCCTCGCCAGCGCTGCTCAGACCGGCCTTCGCCAAGGCCTGCTTCCACTCGGGAAATGACACGGGTTGGTTGTCCATCACGTGGCCCGTGTGAAAAACGAGTTGGACGGACAAAAACGATCCGTTGCATTGCAACGGATCACTTCAAGCAGTCAGGGCGATGCGAAGCGTCGCTCAACTTTACGCCGGTAAAAATCAATGCGCAAAAAGCTCAACCCAGCCAAGACGGGTGTTGATTTTCAGCAGGTTATTGGCCCTCATTCACGCACTGGCCGTTATGTTGTTATCATCAACTCAGTTGAGCTGAATATACTGTTAGGCAAAGCCAGGCATGCGAAGCTCCAGCAATCCAATCGCCGACGATATCCGTCGCTGGGCATTCACCCCCGACGCCGAGGAGCCCGTGCAGGACTGGGATCTGCTGCTCGCCGCCACCGATCAAGAAGACTTATTCATGGAGCTCGCTTCGGACGATGCCTGCCCGAATGCAGAGTATCTCCTCGGAGTGCTTTATTTCATCGTTGGCGATGCGGTCCGCACCGAGTACCGCACACATTCAAAAGCTCATATCGAAGGTCTCTTGAAGAAAGCAGAAGCAAGATTTCCGAAGCGGTGCATCTACCTTTGGGTCCAGCGATCGAAGTATCTGATGGTCCACCCAGAGTCATTCCACTACGACGAGTGGTGCGCAGGCATTCTGGCGCGTAGAAAAGATGAAGAAGCCTAACCAATCGCCACAGACAACTCCGGGGAGCTGCGCTCTCCTCCGTGTCTGAGCTGAGACGATCGGCGGAGAAAGCGCGGATGTCTCACACAATTGACCAGTATTTCGCCCTTATTGGCGCATACACCCTCATCGTCGTGATGATCCTGACCTTCGCGCTTCGCTATTGCGTCGACGACGAGAAGGTGAGGCGCGCAGAGAAGCCATCTCTGCTGTTTCGTAGTGCTCTCCCCCCTCGGTCGATGCTTACGGATCGGGGGTTGAAGATCTGGTGGGTTCGCTTCGCCGCTATCGTGGTGATGATTGTCTTTCTCGTTCTCGCCTCCGCCACCGAGAAGAAGCCGATCCAGGCGTCAGAGACAACGCGCGGGAAGTGACCGTAATTCGTATGGCCCAGCTCCGCTCCACGCGCTTCCTAATTCTAGGTTCTCAGCGCGCTCGCCCGCGCGTGTCTCACCTTTAACGTTGAGACTGTCGGAAAACCCAAAACATGAAAAACGACTCGAAAATACACCCTCTACAATGCGCTAGGATCGACGATCTCGAACCAGTCCTAGTGTTCCCATCCCCCAATTTCGGTGGAAACTGACTTTTCCGACAGTCTCGTTAGCCAAATGAAGCTTCTCACCGCTTTCCTCTGCCTTGGAGTCTTCGGGCGCCTATTCGGCGCGGAACCGAAAGATTCGTTTACGTTCATCGACGACTACCTCGCCAAGTGGAATCGCTTCGCCCAAGGCGATGAGTCGCTCGTGCCGTTTCTCCGCGACAATACCGAGAAGTTCGAGGTGTCGCTCGCCGCCGCGCTACGCGCCGGAGACAATCGTGCGGTCAGCCGCGTCGTCTTCTATACCGTCGTCCAGGTTGGCGGTTTCATCGACATCGAGTCCCCGCTCGGCAAGGAAGTCACGAAAGTGTTTGGCCAGTTACCAGTCACGAAAGGCAAGAAGGGAGAGAAGCTGATCTTCGCCGGCGATCTCTATTTCTGGTGGAAGCAGAAGCATGCTGAGTATCCCGCATTCTCGCAGTATGATGAGTGGGAGAAGACCGATTTCGCTCGGGAGGTTCCGATTCCGATGTATGAGAAGATTCATGCACAGCCGAAGAAAGAAGGCTAACCACGCGCCAGAGCCAATTCGGGCTAGCGCTTCGCGCCGGCCCTCTTGGCTCATCTGAAACGATCGGCGGAAAGACATGAAAGCTATCAAGACTATCATTGGCGTGATTCTGATCATACTTGGTCTGGCATTCGCAGCCGGAAGAAAAGATGTCAGTCCTGAAGGCACCCCGCTGACCTCGGCTCAGCGTGCCCAAGATTACTTCGGCATTGGTGCCTTCGTCCTGATTGGTGCCTCGCTCATCATTTCAGGTCGCAAGAAGGAAGAGTGAAGAGGCCGATCCAGACCGCCAGAGAACAACGCGCGGGATTTGACCTAAATCGTATGTGCCTTCTCCGCTCAGTATCTCCCGTCATTCAAAAGGGCTCACTCCACGCTCGCCCGCGCGTGTCTCATCGGTGAGCGATCGGCGGAAGAATTTCATGATCATCGCAGCGGTCATCGTCGTTTTGCTCCTCGGTAGCCTCTTCTGGAACTATCGGCCGCGTCGTGGCCACGAAGTTGGTTTTAAGTTTGTTTATGTGAATCAGGACGGCTCGGTGAGAGAAGTGTCTCCAGGGGAGCAGGCTTACCTTTCCGAGAAATTCTCAGGTGGTGATAGTGGTCGCCCATACATCAAGAGTGCCTACGAGAGCATGGACGGTTGGGGAAGTCAGTCAGGCTTCATCGAGCGGCGACGTGTGCCGGCCAGTGTCCAGATCGTGTCCATTCATGCGGATTACGACGAGAGAGAGAAGGCCCTTGGCTTCGATTGGCTGGATTCAAGTCGCGCGGTTGGCGACATGCTCCAGAAGAATCCGGATGGTTCCATTAACTGCATTCCTAATCCGAGTATCTCGAAGGAAGAGCGCTTCGAGCTATCGCGAAAGTATGCGCTCGAAGAACAGCGCCGGGAAGCATTGGCGAGATGCACGCCCAATGCCCAAGAGGCCGATTCAGCCGGCACAGACAACGTCTGACCTCAATCGATCGGCGGAAGACCAGAACCCCAAACCAAGAGAAGGAAACCCCATGCCAGCTACGCTGATTGATCAACTAACCCCATTCACATGTCCTCTGGCGTGCTTGGAATCCGTATTTCGCCGACGTTCAAAAACCGCGAACCCAAGCGGAAATGCTCAAGCAGCATTTTTACATTCTGCGCAATCCTGCCGATCCGCGGCGTGACTATGGAGCTGCGAGTGACGCCCAAATTATCGGGATTTGCACCGATCTCGGATTTCAAGCCGGTCTCTACATGGATTTCCGGCAAAACGAAGTTGAGGCGGCTTTCGACGACGCTCTGAAAAAGAAGAAAGGGGTTTTGATTATGGCGAACTGGGCGAATCAGTCACAGCATTGCGTCAGGCTTTCGGCGATCAAATCACCCGGCCTGTATCAGGTGATGTGCCCCATGTTCGGCAGTCAAAAGTCCATGCTGATCGATGTGACATTTCCCGATTTGGTTCAGTGGGGATTTAGATTCGTGATCATCGCGTAAGCCACACGATGATATTTTCCCTCACTTTCAGAAAGAAGGCCGATCTCTAAGCGTTCTGATTCGCCGTAGCGCGAATCGGGACGCCGGCTGAACAAGCCCGTTTTCGAGGAAGGCCGCCGCGCCGCTCGCCGCTATGCGCTTTGTGTGGACATCCTCGCGGCGGAGCCCTTCGGCGGGCTCAGGGCCTTGAGCCTGTCGAAACGGCGGGCCGCTCCGCCCTGCCTACTCACCAATTGCCCGTTCTTTGCTGCCTTTGCTTCCTTCGTGTAAAATCCCAAAGCTACAGGATGTTGGTATACGTCGCCAAATATTCAGGCTAAGCTAAGCCTGATCCATGCGGTAAGGAGAACCACGAATGGACACGAATTCACACGAATCCAGAGTGAAGGTTGCCCAGACCGGACCGCTGACCTCACGCCACCACCTGGTTATCGGAATCGAGGATTGGTTTCTCATTCGTGTTCCTTCGTGTCCATTCGTGGTTGAACTGAATCGGTCCGGCTAAGCCACCAGGCCGGCGCCGAGGGCCAGGGCGCTTTTCGCGCGGTTCATGATGTAGAGGTGGTAGCCGGGGGCGCCGTGCGCGAGGAGGTCGCGGATTTGCGTGAGCGCCCATTCGATGCCGAGGGCTTCGACGATCTCAGGCTGTTCGCCCGCGGCTTCGAGGCGCTTGATGAGCTTGTCGGGCAGCGTGGCTCCACACATCTCGGTGAACCGCTTGATCTGCTTCAGCGACAGCACGGGCATGATGCCGGGGAGGATCGGGATCGTGATACCGGCGGCGCGGCAACGGTCCACGAAGCGGTAATAGACGGCGTTGTCGAAAAAGAGCTGGGTCGTGATGAAGTCCGCTCCGGCATCCACCTTGCGCTTGAGGTTCACCAAATCCACTTCGGGTGAGGGCGCCTCAGGATGTTTCTCGGGATAGCCGCCGACGCCGAGACAGAAGTCGGCATGCCGGGCCTTCAGCAGCGCGACGAGATCGCTGCCGTAACGCAGACCATCCTGGTAGGGCACGAATTCGGTCTGGCCCTTCGGCGGATCGCCGCGGAGGGTCATGATGTTGCGGTAACCGCCGGCATGAAGCTGGTCGGCGACGCCGTTCAATTCGCTGCGCGAATGCCCGACGCAGGTCAGATGGGGCATGACCGTGAAGCCGATTTCCTCGCGCAGCAGGCGGCTGACCTGGGCGGTGCGCTCGCGCGTGCTGCCACCGGCGCCATAGGTGACGGACACGAAATCCGGCGTGATGCGCTTCAGCGCCGTCGCGGTTTGCCGCAGGGCTTCGACTCCCGCCTCGTCCCTGGGCGGAAAAAATTCCAGCGAACGCAGCGGGCGTTGCTGGGCGAAGAGCGTGGAAATGGGCAGATCGGGTGACATTTAGTAATCAATACATCTGTATTTGATGATACGTAAAGCATCAAATGGCATTAAGGCATGGTGGGCGCGACCGCTGGTCGTACCGGACGTTATCGCTAAGACGGAACGATGCATCAGGAAACCACGAATGGACACGAATGCACACGAATCCGGGAGAGATCCGCCGCACAGGCGGGCCAGCAAATCCTAGTCACCGTTTGGTGATACGTCCTGTAGCTTCTCAAGACTTCTTCTTCATTCGTGTTCCTTCGTGTCTATTCGTGGTTCAACTGAATTGTTACGGCTAAGACGGACGGCCCGGCGGTCCGTCCCTACCTGTTTATCCCAGACTCGCCAGATAGGCCCGCCAGCCGCCGAAGGCGGTGATGTCGCGGGCGCCGGCGAAACCCTCCGGTTCGCACACGAAGCCTTTCACAGATGTGCCGTCGGCAAGTTGGACGGTGCCGATGGCCAGCGGGGCGGGCACTTCGGCGGTGAAGGAGCCGAAGGCTTCCGGAGTCAGGCTCCAGACTTCGACCTCAATTTTTCCGGCCGGACCGGAGGTGGCGCGGCGGAGTCCGGGCTTGGGTGGCTTCGTGCCGGCGAGGGCGAAAAGTTGGTAGCAATCGGCGGTGTGCGTGGCGCGGATGAACTCGGCGTGACGACTCGTGAGCTGGTGATTGAGCGGCTGGCCGCGGAGGTGGGCGCCGACCACGGCGAGGAGGACGCGGACCGGCGCGGTGGGCGCAAAGGCGCGGGGTGGGGGCACCCCGCCCACAGGAGAAACGATCCCAGTGGCGCCAAGCGGCCGGGTAGTGGTATCGGCGAACGCGTCGCCCAACGCGGAGAGCTTGGCATCGGTCCAGGCGGGACCGAAGAGCGTGATGCCGAAGGGGAGTCCATCCGGGCGGAAACCGGCGGGGACCGCGATGGCCGCCGTGTCGAGCAAGTTGGCGAAGTTCGTGTAGTGGCCGAGCTGCGAGTTGAGCTTGATGGGCTCGGCCTCGAGTTGGGCACGCGTGTAGATCGAGGCCGCGGTGGGAAGGACCAGCGTGTCGATTTTCTCCCAAGTGGTATCGGCCTGGCGTCGCAGTGCGGCGAGCTTGTAGAGCGCCTCGAAGGCGTCCACGGCCAGCGGGGTGGCGCCGCCCTCGATGATTTTACGCGTGACCGGAAAGAGGGCGTTGGCGTTTTTCGCGTGGAAGGCGCGCACCGCCGACCAGCGTTCCGCGACCCACGGGCCCTCGTAGAGCAAGCGGGCGGCATCACGGAAGGGGGTGAAATCGATTTCGACCCGCGTGCCCCCGAGGGATTCGAGCCGGCGTACCGCGTCGGCGAAAAGCGCGGGATTTTGCGCATCGCCGAACCACTCGAGCTGTCCTGCGGCCGGGACGCCGAAACGGAACGCATCGCCTGCAAGCAGGCTCCTACAAGCGGAAGGCGCTGGGCGGGAGAACGGGTCCGCGGCGTCGTAGCCGGCGGCGATTTGGGTGACAGCCGTCGCGTCGGAAACCGTGAGCGCGAACACGGACGGGCAATCGAGCGAGCGGCAGGCGGGGACGACGCCGTTGGTGCTGAACCAGCCGCGAGTGGGTTTTACCCCGACGAGATTTTGGAACGAAGCCGGCACGCGGCCGGAGCCGGCGGTGTCTGTGCCGAGGGAAAAACTCACGAGTCCGGCGGCGACGGCGCAGGCCGAGCCGCTGCTCGAGCCGCCGGGGATCATGTCCGGGTGAAACGGATTGCGCGGCACGCCATAGGGTGAGCGGACGCCAACGAGGCCGGTGGCGAACTGGTCTAGGTTGGTCTTGCCGATCGGAATGGCCCCGGCGTCGAGCAGCCGTTGGACGACGGTGGCGGAGGCGGCGGGCGTGTAGGCGAATTCCGGACAGGCGGCCGTCGTGGGCACGCCGGCAAGATCGATGTTGTCCTTGATGGCGAAAGGCACGCCGTAAAGCGGCTGGGCGGTGGGTCCACGGGCCTCAACCCGCCGGGCGTGGGCGAGCAGTTCCTCGCGGGACAGGCGGTGAATCCAGACGGCCTTGTCGCCGTAGGTGTCGAGACGGTGCAGCACCTCATCGACGAGTTGCGTTGGGGTGAGCGTGCCGGCGGCGTAAGCGGCGCGGAGGGAATTGAGATCGAGTGATAGTGGACGAGGCATCAGGCGGGACGGGCCTCAACCGTGGGCCGGCGCCTCCGGAGGCAGCGGAGTTGCCCCGGAGAACTTGGCGCAGGTGGCAAGGAAGAGGGCCACGATCACGTAGCCTGCGGCGATGGCTGGCGACTGAGCAAGGCCGATCCGCTCGCCATGCATGAAGCCGAAGAAGGTAAGCCCTGCGGCCGCGCCGGCGAAAGCCGCCGCCCGCCACAACTGGCGTTCGATGATGAACACGGCGATCGCGGCCAGCGTGAGCCCGGTGAGGACCGCCCCGCCGCCAAGAATCTCCAGTCCATGGAAGAGCACGCCTTCGCCGGCCATCTTGGCCTGCAGCGCCTCGTCGACCGAGAAGATGCCCGCGGCGTTGAGCGTGCCCTTGACCTGACCGAGCGCCCAAGCGGCGACATTCGGCACAAGCGCGAGGATGACGGCGGGCGCGTGGCGGCGCGGCGTTTCCTGGAAGGCCTGCGAGCCGATGAGCAAGCCGATGTAGAGCAGGATGGGCAGGATCGCGACGACGGGGATCAGGGCGAGGATGACCGGCACGATGCCGAACCAGCAGAGCAGGATCACCATTGCGCCCGTCGCGACCGAGTAGCCGATGCGTCCGCCCATCGCCTTCCAACCGGGATGCCCGATGTAGACGGCGAGGATGAAGGGATTGCCCATGAGACAGCCGATCATGCTGATGACGCCGTCCGCGGCGAGGACCCGCGTGGTGGGAAAACTGTCGCCTGCGGCCGAGGCGCTCTCGACGTTGTCGATCGCCTCGACGAGGTCGTAGATGCCGAAGGGAATGGCGGTGACGAGCAGCACACCGAGATATTCGAAGCCCGAGAAGACATGGCCGAAGGCCGGCAAGGGCACGCGGAAGCCGAAATTGGCGAACGACTCGGTCAGGCCGGCGAGCGACAGGCCGCCGAAATTGAGATCGAAGAGCGTCGAACCCCACGCGATGAGCCCGCCCACGGCCATGGCGATGAAGCCGGCAGGCAGGCCGCGGAAATATTTCACGCCGCCGAACCAGTTGACGAGAAGGATGGCGAAGCAAACCAATCCGATCGCCGGCGTCAGGAACATTTGCAGGGCCGGACGCATCGAGATGAAGGTGATCGAGACTCCCGCGAGCGTGCCCAGCAGCGCGGCGCGCGGCGTGACCTTGCGCACCCAGCGGCCGATGAAGCCGCCGATGACGAGCACGAAGCTCTGGATGAACACCCAGGTGAGGCCGGCTTCCCAGGCCTTGATGGGGTCGCCGGTCTTGAGCTTGATCGGCAGCATGATGACAAAGACGCAGATGAACATGTGGCCGACGCCCGGGCCGGAGGGCATGGCGCAAACATCGTTGCGGCCGGTCTTGCGCGCGAGGTCGTAGGCCAGCCACGCGTAATAGCAGGACGAGAGGCAGAGCATCAAGCCGACGGCGGGCAGGATGCGGCCGAAAACCAGGTCGTCGGGGAAGCCGAGCACGAAGCGGAGGAGACCGGTGAGCGTGAGGACGTTGACCAGGATGTTGGTGCCGAAGCCGAAAAAGGCGTTCCAGTCCCCGGGGACCCAGAGTTTAGGTTTGGCGAGAGAGGTCATGGGGATTTTCGATTTTGGATTATCGATTTTCGATTTCGAATGAGATCGCTGGTTTGTTGTAGGAGCCTGCTTGCAGGCGATCTGGAGTGAAAGGTCGCTTGCGAGCAGGCTCCTACAATTGGAGGGCTGGAAGGATTTTTGAGGAATGGGTGACCCAGCCGAAGATGCCGCCCTGGGCCTTGATCATCGCCAGACCCGCGGCGTGGAACTCAGGGAAGTAGGAGCCCGTGCAGTCGGCCGGCACGAGGCATTCATAGCCGCGGTCGTTGGCTTCGCGCACCGTGGTGTGCACGCAGACCTCGGTGGTGACGCCGGTCACGACGAGTTGCTTGATGCCTTGCACCTCGAGGATGGCATGGAGGTGGGTGGACCAGAAGGCGCCTTTGCCCGGTTTGTCGATGACGACCTCGCCGGGCAGCGGTGCCAGCTCCGGGATGATGGCGTGACCCGGCTCGCCGCGCACGAGGATGCGGCCCATCGGGCCGGGATCGCCGATGCAGGTCGGACCACGCCCGCGGATTTTCTTCGCCGGCGGAAGATCGGAAAGGTCGGGCAGATGGCCCTCACGCGTGTGCAGGACGGTGAGGCCGGCGGCGCGCCACGCCGCGAGCAAAGTCTGGTTGGGCGCGATCGTGCGGCGGAGCTGCGACACGTCGTTGCCCAGCATCGCGCCAAAACCGCCGGGCTCGAGGAAATCGCGCTGCATGTCGATGATGAGCAGGGCGCACGCCGACGGGTTGAACGCGAAGGCGTAGGGCTCGGCATCAATGGCCACGGGGCGGAGCGTTTTCATGATGCGAGATCGGCGACGGGCGCGGTGCAGACGCCGGATTTTTCGAGCACCCGGGCCACGCGCAGCAGGGAGGCTTCACTCCAGGGCGCGCCGATCAGTTGTACACCGACCGGAAGCGGACCGACGCCGTGAACGGGCGCGGCAACGACCGGCAGGCCGATGCAGGAGATCGGTTGCGTGAACAGGCCGATGCTGGCGCGGAGGGGGACTTCCTTGCCGTTGAAGACAAAGGTATGCTGTCCGAGGACCGGCGCCGCCAGCGGGGTGGCGGGGGCGAGCAGCACGTCGACGTCGCGGAAAACCGCGCGCACTTCGTCGCGCCACCAGGCGCGGAATTTCTGGGCCCGCAGATACCACGCGGAGGGCGTGAGCGCGCCGGCGAGGAGCCGGTCGCGGATGGGCGGATCGAAATCCGCGGCCCGGGTGCGCAGGCGTTCGAGATGGAACTGGCCGCTTTCAGTGGCGGTGATGAGGTAAGCGGCGGCGCGGGCGAGCTGCGGCACGGGCAGCTCGATCCGGCGCGTGACCCCCAGCGCGGCGGCGATGCGGTCGACGGCAGCATGGACGACGGGATCGCCGCCTTCCGCAAAATAGCCGCCGAGCACGGCGACGCGCAGCTTGCCCAGGCCGGTCTCGACGTGAGGCACGGTTTCCTCGACGGCCCATTGGGCGCAGGCATGATCGAACGGGTCGGGGCCCTGCATGGCGTCGTAGGCAAGAGCCAAGTCGCCGACGGAACGCGCGAAAGGGCCGATGTGGTCGAGGCTGTCGACGAACGGAAAACTGCCCGCGCGCGAGAGCCGGCCGTAAGTGGGTTTGAGGCCCCAGATGCCGCAGAACGACGAAGGCACGCGGATGGAGCCGTTGGTGTCGGTGCCGAGGGCGAAAGACACGAGGCCTGCGCCAACGGCGGCGCCGGAGCCGCCGGACGAACCGCCGGCGGAGCGAGTGGGGTCGCGCGGGTTGAGCACGGCGCCGTCGTGGCTGTTCTCGTTGGTGAAATCGTAGGCGTATTCGCCCATGTTGAGCGCGCCGAGGCAGACGGCCCCCGCAGCGCGCAGCCGGGCGACGGCGGTGGCGTCGCGCGTGGCGGGCGGGTCGTCGCGGTTGATCTTCGAGCCGGCGGTGGTGACGACGCCCGCGAGATCGAAGAGGTTTTTCACCGCATAGGGCGCGCCCGCGAGAGGGCCGGGATTGCGTCCGGCAGCGATGGCCGCATCGACGGCGTCGGCCTCGGCGAGAGCGCGGTCGGTGGTGACGGTCGTGAAGGCGTTGAGCCGGCTGTGGGTGTGGTCGATCCGGGCAAGCAACGTCTCGGTGACCTGCCGGGCCGTCGTGCGCCGGCTACGGACGGCGTCGGCGATTTCCAGCGCGGTGGTGGCGGCGGGATCGAGGCTCATGCGGTGAAGACCGGCGCGGGCTCGATGCCGGCCGGCAGCGGGTGCGCGAGCAGGGGGGCGGCGATGACGGCCGCGCGTTCGAGATTTTGGATCACACCCGGTCGGTGGTTGGGGGCGAGGGGCAGGGCGAGGGCGGCGGCGGTGCGGTCGGCGTACGCCGTCCAGACATTTTCGGGTGCAGCCAAAGCGAGCGAGACGTGCGCGGCCACGATGCGCCAGCCGGTTTCGGGAAAGCGCACCCAGGTTTGCGACTGGCGGCAGTGGCCGGGTTTGCCACGGGCCGATTGGGAAATTTCGCACATCACCACGGCACAGTTGGCGTCGAACGTGACGATCTTCCGGCGCAGCAGCTTGCGGTCGGTGATGACGACGTCGTTCGTCCGGCGGTAGGCGTTGATCTCCTCCGCTCCGTAAAGGTGTTCGACCACGCCGTAGCGGGTGACCTCGGGCGAATCCCAGAAGAAGCGGGTGAGGGTCGCGACGTCATTGGCGGCCAGGGCCTGTTCGTAGGCGTCATGGAGAGCGGCGATCTCGGCGAGGACGGCGGGGTCGTTGACGGTGGGCATGCGTGACGGGGGTAGCAGTTAGCGGGCCTGGTCTATCAGGGCGACGGGTAGGGCGCACCGGCCCGGTGCGCCGGGAACGTGATATCGTGCTCGCGGCGGACCGGGCCGGTCCGCCCTACCTCGATCACTCGGAGTAGCGTGCTGCGATGGAGTCGGTGAAAGGCGCATAGATCGACGTTAAAAATTCAGCGCACAGGCCGGACGAGGAAGCTCCGCGGCGGATTGTATCCGCCGCGGAGCGTGCGGGGTTAAAGCCGGCTTACCATTTGTAGGCGAGGCTGAGTTGGGCGGTGGGTCCCTGGCTGGGACTGATGAAGGTGTCCCAGAAGAGGAACTGCGGGGTGTAATATTTCTCGTTGAGGATATTGGTGCCGTTCAGCCGGAGGGACCACGGGCCTTTCTGATAGAAGAGCGCCGCGCGGGTCACAAAATACGACGGCAGGCGGATCTGGTGGAGGTACCCGGCGTACATCGAGGAGACATAGGAGCCGCCAAGCGAGGCGCCCCAGCCGGCGCGGTTGGTGTAGGTGCCGCCGACCGAGAACACCTGGCGGGGCGTCGGCGTTTCGAGATCCGTCGGCACGCCGATGAGGGCGCCGACCGCGACGTAGCGGCCGCCGTAGGACTTGACCGGATCGAGTCCGAGGAAGGAGGGCGTGACGCCGAGGAAGAACGGCGAGTTGAGCAGCGTGGTTTTCTGCCAGGTCGCGGCAGCGGTGAAGCTCAGGGACTTCGTCGGGGCGTAGCGGGCTTCGAGCTCGACGCCCTTGGACTTGTAGCGGTCAAAGGTGCCGGCCTGACTGTTGAAGGCGGTCTTTTGCTGCTCATACCAGGCGAGCGTGGCGTAGAGGCGGTTCTCGAGCAGGGTGCCCTTCACGCCGGCCTCGGTGATCTTCGAGTCCTGCAACCAGGTGCCGCCGGCGAGATTGAGCCGGTCGATCATGCCGCCCTGACCGAGCTCAACGTAGCTGGATTCGGCGTAGGTGATGTAAGGCGTCAGGCCGCTGGAGGATTTGTAGCTGAGACTGGCATTGTAGGTGAAGGCGTCATCCTTGTCGGACACCTTGGCGAAGTTGCCGCCGAGGTCGGTGCCGTTGGTGGTCGCCTTGTAGCTGTCCCAACGGGCGCTGAGGATCAGGCTGAATTTCTCCTGCCAGGTGGTGTCGAGCAGGCCGAAGACGCCATAGCTGGAGGACGTGCCGATCTGGCGCCAGTTGTAGGGGACGTTGCCGGTGCCGGTGTACGCGCCCTCGAAGCGATCGTTGCCGGTGGGGCCGTACGAAAGGTCGCGGCGGTCGAGCACCTGATAGCCGCGACCGCGGGATTCCCGCTCGTCGCCGCTCGTGTAGCGGTAGGAAAAGCCGGAGATCGTGTCCATGACCGTGCCCTTGGCGGGCTCGAACTTGTAATGGAGCGTCGTCTTGTTTTCGAAAACCACATCCGTGTAGTCGGCGGTGAAGCCGTAGCTCGAATACTTGGTGTGGTTCATCGAGTCGTAGAAGGACTGGTTCTTGAGCGAGGCGTCGGCGCTGTAGGTCTTGGTGATGTCGAAGAAGCCGGTGAGGGCGTCGGTCTTGGAGAAGTCGACCGCTTCGGCCTGGACCGTGTGGTGGTTGAGACGGACAGTTTTGACGGTCGCCGGATCAAGCGCGAAGGCCGCCTGTTGGTTCGCGGAGAGCGCACCGTAAGGGAACGGGTTGGCGAAGGCGAATTGCTCGAGCGAGTAGGCGCCGACCTCAGCCGGGCTGAGGAAGCCGTTGCCGTTGGTGTCGAGGTTCAGCGCCGGCCGGCCGGCCAGGTAGGTGCCGTCGCCGTCGATCATCGCCTGGGTCACGCGGTTCCAGCCGAGGCTTTGGTTGAGTTTGGCCCATTGCGCCATGCCGCCGTATTCAAGCAGGACGCTGTCGGAGAGCTCCGTGTCGACGGCGAGTTGGAAGAGGGTGTCCTTGTTGTAGATGTTGTTGTAGTAGCTGCCGGAGTCCTCGGACTCGAGGAAGGCGTAGGCGCCGGAGCGTTTGCCCATGAGGTTGAATGGCGTGCCATATTCGATGCTGGCGACCTTCTTGTCGTAGGTGCCCACGGTCGCGGTGAAGATGCCGACCGGCTTGTCGATGAACTTGGTGGTTTTGCTCTTCGCGGACTTGGGAATGAAGTTGAGGATGCCGCCGACCTTGCCACCGCCGTAGACGGGCGGAGGCGGTCCCTTGATGATCTCAACGTAGTCGGTGCCGGCGACCGGCGTGGGGAAGTTGCCGCGGTTTTCAATGCGACGGAAACCGCGGAAGAAATTGTCCGCGCGCTCCCCGCGCACGTCGAGCGCGCCGGGAACGCCGAAATAATTGCCAGTGAAGGTGCCCGCAGTCACGGCAACGAAGTCGTTGACCGTTTGGATGCCGTAGAGATCGATCAGCGTGCTCTCGAGGAGTGTCACGGAACGCGGCGTGTCCTGCTGGGTGCGCGCAGTGCCGAAGACGCTGGAACTTTCCCGGCTGGGGAGCACTTCATAGACGTCGGCCGCGCGGGCTTCGGCGACCATCTTTTCCAGGGTCAAGATGGGCTCGGAAGTCTGGGCGAGGGCGGTGAGGGCCGTGAAACACGAGCAAAGGGCCAGGAGCGGGCGAAGCCGGTCCGGGCGCGGGGAGGGAATGGGACGGGTGACGGTCATGACGGGTGGTGCGAGGTTGAAGGAAACAGGTTGCAGGTGGGGAGCAGTGCCTGTGCCAGATTGTATACAATATCGATTATGCCTGATTGGCGCCTTGCGAGGTTCGGCATTGCTTGGCGCTTTCCCTGCTGAATAACTGATTCCAATGGCACGTCCGCGACGCTCCCTCCCATCACATACCAAGCGAGCGGTCGTGCGCGCGCCCAGCAATCTCGTACTGCAGATCCAGCTCAAACTGCGTGAGCGGATCCTGGCGTGGCATTATCCGCCGGGACATCACCTGGGCGAACAGGAGCTGTGCGACGAACTCGATGCGAGCCGCATTCCGGTGCGCGAGGCGTTGCGCGCGTTGACCGAGCAGGGGTTGGTGGACCAATTCCCGAACCGCGGCTGCTTCGTGAAGCAACTCGACGCGCAGAATACGCATGCCCTGTACGACATGCGTTTGGCGTTGGAACTGTTCGTGGCCGAACGTCTGGCGCGGACCAGCCTGCCGGCCGACCTGCTCGCTCGCGAACGGGCCTTCTGGGAGCCGCGGCTGCACATCAAGGCCTCCGAGCCGGTCGAGGCGATGGACTTTGTCACGGCCGATGAAACCTTCCACCTCTCGCTCGCGCGCGTGATCGAGAACCCGTACATCGTCGAGGCGCTGGAGGACATCAACGAGCGGCTGCGTTTCGTGCGTCTCGCGGTGCAAACGACCCCGCACCGGGTGCAGACGACCGCGGGCGAGCACCTGATGATTCTGGACGCGATCGAACGCAAGGACGCGGAGGCGGCGCGACGGACGCTACGGCGTAATATCAGTCATTCGCGCAACAACGTGGAGATCGCGATCAGCCGCGCACTGACGGCGGCACAACAGACGCGGGCGCGGAAGGGGTGAGGGACGAGGACGGGCACCTCATAAGGTAGGGCGTGACCGCTGGGCGCGCCGTTCGGAATTTGCGTTATGTATAATTCGCGGCGGGCCCAGCGG
>DATCRM010000106.1:0-4295 GCA_036568985.1 Lacunisphaera sp.
ACATCGCGTACAACACGGCGTTGTCGTCGGTGACCGGGAGGCCCTTGCGGGCGAGTTCTTCGCGCAACGCAGGCAGTCGCGGCGCGAGCAAGTCGGCCGGGCGCACCGTCACGGGCTCCTGGCCGGACTTCTTGACCGCCAGAGCCAGCAGTTCGGAATCCACGGGTCCAGGGGTGCGGCCGTATCGGCCCAGCGCGACGTCAATCGTGTTCTGGGCGAGATTGGCCCAGCGGCCGAATTTCACGTTGAGCATGGCCTGCGTGCCGACGATTTGCGACGTGGGCGTAACAAGGGGGATCCAACCGAGCGCCCGACGCACGACCGGCACCTCGGCCATGACCTCCTTGAACCGCGACTCCATTTTCAGCTCCTTGATCTGGTTGCGGAAATTGGAAAGCATGCCGCCGGGGACCTGATAAACGAGCACGTCGTTGTCCACGCGTTCGTTGGCCGGGCTCATGAAGGTCGCGAGTTCACGGGCGACCCCTTCGAAGTAGGCGCCGAGTTCGCGCAATTTTTCCGTGTCGAAGTGCGGCGTGCGTTCGTGCCCGGAAAGCGCCGCCATCAAACGGGCGGTGTCGGGTTGGGCCGTGCCGTTGGCAAAGGGCGTGATCGACGTCTCGACCGCGTCCACGCCCGCATCGATGGCAGCGAGGTAAGTCGCCAGCGCGAAGCCGGCGGTATCGTGACTGTGCACGACAATCGGCAGGCGATGCCGCTGCCGGATGGCGCGCACCAGATCGTAAGCCACGCTCGGCGTGAGCAGACCCGCCATGTCCTTCACGCAAAGCGAGTCCACCCCAAGCCCTGCCAGTTCGTCGGCGAATGCTGCCAGCCGCGCCGGGGTGTGCACCGGGCTGGTCGTGTAGCAGATGACGCCCTGGGCGTGCCGCCCGGCCGCTTTGACGGCGCGGATGGGCGTCTGCAGGTTGCGGGCATCGTTGAGCGCATCGAAGATGCGGAACACGTCGAGGCCATGAGCGGCGGTGCGGCGAACGAAAGTTTCCACGACGTCGTCCGGGAAGCTCGTGTATTGGACGAGATTCTGGCCGCGAAGCAGCATCATCTGCGGGGTGCGCGGCGCGGCGGCTTTCAAGCGATCGAGGCGGGTGAAGGGATTTTCCTTCAGGTATCGCAGGCAGGAGTCGATCGTCGCGCCACCCCAGGTTTCGAGCACGCCAAATCCCATCCCGTCGAGGATGGGAGCGGCAGGCATCATTTGATCCGTGGTCATGCGCGTGGCGGCCATGGATTGATGGCCGTCGCGCAGAACGGTGTTGTGCAGGACGACAGACTTCATGGGCGCGGGAAAAAAGAGGCACGCGGGCCCGCCCATCTTTTTACCACGCTCTGGCGCCCGGAACCAACCGGACTGACCACCCTTACGGGCGCTGAACCTTCTGAACTGGGCGGGCTGGCGCGTGCCATGTTTCCAGCATAACCGCCATGTTCTGCGCGGACTCCGTGCATCTTGGCCAGCACTGCGCACGGCTTGTGAAGCCGCGTTCAATTACGGCTTCCCTTCCGCGATAACGTGTAGTCGGCTACAGACTGTCGCATGAAACTTCTGGTCACCAATGACGACGGCATAAATTCGGTCTTCCTGCACGAACTCATCTTCGCGCTGAAAGCTGCCGGACATGAGCCGTACGTCGTCGCCCCGGCGAGCGAGCAAAGCTGGACCGGTGCTTCGAAGACACGCAGCCGGCCGGTCAAATCCGCCGTCGTGGATCGCGGTTTCGGTTGTCCCACCTGGATCGTGGACGGCACTCCGTCCGACTGCGTCAACATTGCCATCGCACATCTGCTGCCCGTCAAAGTCGGCGGCGTGGTCAGCGGCATCAACGTCGGCTTCAACTGCACCCTCGCCTTCATCATCGCGAGTGGCACGGTGGCGGGCGCGTGGGAGGGTGCCTTGCACGGCCTGCCCGCCATGGCCGTGTCGCAGGACGTGTCCGAGGAAACATACTACCGTCTCAAGGATCACGGCGGCGTGCCCGAAGGCGAACTGCTTGCCACGCTCAAAGTCTCGGCGGCGCGCGTCGCACAGCTCGCCGGCGAACTTTTGTCCAGCACGCCCCCCCGCAGCTTCACGGTGCACAACCTGAACCTGCCCCACCCCTGCCGGCCCGACACGGTGCTGAAGCGTACCGTGCCCGCGCACTTTTTCGTGCCCGGTCTGTTCACCGCCGCCGACGACCAGGGCCGGCATAAACTCATCTGGACGGAAGGCGAAGACGTCTCGCCCCCCGAACCGCTCACCGATCTCAAATGCGTCGAGTCCGGCTGCATCAGCCACAGCGTGCTCGATTATCGCAAGCTCGGCCAGGGCTGATACCTCGCACCACGCTTTCGCCTCCGGCTCCATCCTTCGCCAAGGCTACGGACGGCAGGCAAGCGCGGCTGCTGCGGAACTTTTGAAACTGCTCTGAGCCTTAACGATGCAATTGGCGCGCAAATTAGCTCTGAAAGTTGCGATACCAAAAGGTGGACGCGCACGTCCCCGTGCGCGTGGTTCGATGCCCTCCGAAGCGGGCACAGGGACGTGCCCGACCACCCGCGCCGACTGCCTCGTTACGGCTGAGGGACGTCAGGCCCGCCGGGCTTCGTCGACGGCGCGCACCAAGTCCGGAATATCGTAAGGCTTCGGCAGGCTCGTGCGGAAACCGTAGGCATGGGGGTTGGCCATGATCGGATCGTTGGAGTAACCGCTCGAGGCAATGGCCCGAATATTCGGATCGATCTTGAGGAGTTCCTGCAGGGCTTCCTTGCCGCCCATGCCACCGGGAACGGTCAGGTCAAAAACAACCAGGTCGAACGGCCGGCCCGCCTGGCGCGCCGCCGTGTAAGACCGGATCGCCTCGGCCCCGTCGGCCACAAAGACCGCCTCATGTCCGGCGAGGGAAAGCATGCGGCCGGCAACCCGACGGATGACGTCCTCATCATCCATGACCAGAACCCGCGCCGGACCGGTCATGGGGCTCCCAAACGGCGGCCGGCTGGAAGAAACGACTTCCTGTTGGGCCACGGGGAGCCAGATACGGAAGGTGGTGCCCCGCCCGACCTGCGACTCAACTTCGATATGGCCGTTGTGCTTCTTGATGATCGAACGCACCGTGGCGAGACCGAGGCCGCTGTTGCCCGCCTTGCTCTTGGTGGAGAAATAAGGATCGAAAATCCGCGACAGATGCTCGGGCGGAATGCCATTGCCGGTGTCGGCAATGGTAACACGAAGATAACCGCCGGGAGGCAACGCATCCACTTCTCCGGGCCCGATGCTGACGGACGCGAGCGCGATGCTCACGACGCCACCATCGGGCATGGCTTGCACCGCGTTGATGACGAGATTGTGAATGACACGGGAAATCTGTCCGGCATCGACGTTTCCCGGCGGGAGATCGGGAGGGTAATCGAAGTCGAATCGCACGTTGGAACCGTGGCGCGCAAAGCTGGCCGCCTCGGTGATGACATCCGGCAGCAGGACCGCCGTGCGAACCGGATCGCCGCCTTTGGCGAAGGTGAGCAGCTGCTGCGTGATATCGCGCGCGCGACGGGCGCCGCGCTCGGCTTCGGAAATGCAATCGCCGGCGGCCGCCATCACGCGCTTGTCCATCGCCGCGAGGCCCAGGTTGCCGAGGATCGCGGTGAGCAGGTTGTTGAAATCATGCGCGATTCCGCCCGCGAGCACGCCAAGTGATTCGAGCCGGGAAGACCGCTCCAGCTCGGTCTGCAGGCGCGTTTCCTTTTCCAACTGCAGGCGGATCTGCTCGGTCTGCGCCTTAACGCGCCGCCGCAGCAGCACCACCCAGAAAATCCCGAACGCGCTGCAAAGCGCGAGTCCAGCGGCCACGGCCAGCGCCCGGCTGGCGGTCCACCATGGCGGCAACGCAAGAATCGCAAGGTCAGCTGGGGAACGCAGCTGAAGTCGGAAGCTGCGCGGGCGATGCGACTCGTCAAACTCGAGCAAATAAACCCCGGTGAGATCGAGCTCCGTCCCTGGCACGAGAGGGACCCAATCCGGTGTGGGGAGCAGCGCGTCGAACGTTGTGCCCCCGGCCTGAAAGGTGAGTCGCCACTGGTCGTTCTGCCTGGACACCTGGCTCAGCCGCGCGCGAACCCGGACCAAGCATGCATCAGCATCGGCCTGCATCTCGCCGGGAAGGTCAAGTCGAAGCGGAACGGCTTCCAATTTCAGCGCGCCCCTTCGCACCTTCGCTTCGCGCAGCACGAGGCGACTGCCGTCGAAACCGGGCAGCCCAGCCGCCTCCACCGTCGCACCGACGGGATAAGATTCC
>DATCRM010000107.1:0-11171 GCA_036568985.1 Lacunisphaera sp.
GCTTGGTCGAGATGATGGTGCCGTCGGCCCAGACGCCGCCAGTCTTGGAAGTGGTGGCGCCGCTGTCGGTGCCGATGAAAATGCCCGCCGGAGAAGTACTCATAAAGCGCCGAGATTCAGCGGACGCGATCCTTCGGGCAAGTAACAAGTGGCCGGGATTGCAGAGAGACTAGGGACCAGAGATCAGGGACTAAGGACCAAGGACAGGAACCAACGATCATCCGAGATATCCTTGCAGTTAAATATCGTCTGGCTGGGTTCGGCGCCTCGGACCCCTACTACCTGGTCCTTGGTCCTTACCCTTGGGACCGGTCGCAGACCGGCCCACCGATGCGCCTTCGTCTTTGGTCTCTGGTCCTTGGTCCCTTGTCCCTGGTCTTTCCCTACTTCATCCCGAAGTGCTTGCAGACCGTTTCGGCGAGGTAGCCGATGAGGCCGCAGACGGGAAGGGTGAGGACCCAGGCCCAGATGATGCGTTCGACAATGCCCCACTTGACCGCGCCGAAGCGTTTCACGGCGCCGACGCCCATGATGGAGGTCGAAATGACGTGGGTGGTCGAAACCGGAATGCCGAGCGACGAAGCGCCATGAATAATCGCGGCGGCGGTGGTCTCGGCGGCAAAACCGTGCACCGGCTGCAGCTTTACCATCTTATGGCCCATGGTGCGGATGATGCGCCAGCCGCCCGCAGCGGTCCCGGCGGCCATGGTCAGCGCGCAGGTCAGGACCACCCAGAGCGGGATGTCCTTGAATTCGGCGAGTCGCAGGAACGAGGCCCATGCCGGCAGGTGGTCGAAAGCGCCGGTCTTGGTGCCGGTGAAAAGCGCGAGGGCGATGATGCCCATCGTCTTTTGGGCATCGTTTGAGCCGTGGCTGTAACCCATCAGCGCGGCGCTCACGAGCTGGAGCTTGCCGAAGACGCTGTTGACCGTGCGCGGGGTGAGACGGTGTATGAACAGCAGGAGAAAAAACATCAGGAACGCGCCGCCGAAGAAACCGATGACCGGCGAGGAAAACATCGGCAACACGACCTTGGGCCAGAGGCCGATGGCCGCGCCCTTGGCGTCGGTCGAGGACCAGATCAGGACATTCCAGTTGCCCTCGGCCGTGGCCAGCGCGGCGCCGCACAGGCCGCCGATCAGCGCATGGCTGGAGCTGGAGGGCAGGCCGAGCCACCAGGTGAGGAGATTCCACACGATCGCGCCGAATAGCGCGCTGAAGATGGTCGTCATCGTCACCACGCCGCTTTCGACGATGCCACCGCTGATCGTCTTGGCCACGGCGGTGCCGGCGAGGGCGCCTGCGAGGTTGAAGAAGGCGGCGAGCCAGATCGCCTGGCGCGGCGTCAGCACCTTGGTCGAAACGACTGTGGCGATCGCGTTGGCGGCGTCGTGAAAGCCGTTGATGTATTCGAAGACCAGCGCCGTCAGGAGGACGATCAGGAAAATGGTCATGGGGCTCGGCGGCAGGGGCGGGCGGTCGGGCTCAGGAGTATTTCAGCATGATCTGGAGGACCACCTGACCGGCGTCGCGGGCGCGGTCCACCGCGGCTTCGACCAGGTCATAGAGTTCCATGAGAATGACGACTTCCTTGGCGTCGTAAGGGCCATTGTAGAGATCCTTCACCAGCGCGAGCATGACCTTGTCGGCTTCGCCCTCGGCGTATTGGAGGCGATTATTGGCTTCCTGGATGCGCTCGAGGTTCACGCCCTTGCGGAGCTGCTTGACCATGAAGTCGACGGATTCGACGGCTTCGACCAGCAGGCTGACCTGGCGCTGCATGCTCTCGCGCGGCACGCGGGCTGGGCAGATGGTGAGGCGCTCGACGAGCTTCTCGACCGTCTTGGGGATGCGGTAGAGGGCGAGGGAAAGGGCCTCGATGTCCTCGCGTTCAAAAGGGGTGACGAAGGTCTTGCAGAGCTCCTCGGTGATCTTCTGGGTGATGCGCTTGTCCTTGCGGCGGGTGTTGACGATCTCGTGAATGTTCGAGGTGGCGACGGAGTTTTCCTCTTTCAGGATCTTGGCCAGCAGGCCGGTGCTGAGGCGGGCCTCTTCGGCGCTGGCTTCCAGCAGATCGTAGAACTTCTCTTCCTTACCCAGGAGCTTCTTGAACGAGATCATGGCCGAAAACCGAAACGGGAAGCGGACGGTGACGCGAGGCGAATTTTGACAAATGTCACGAAGAAGCCGGCGGAATGCGGGCTAAAGCAGGGCGACGCCATCAGAACTTGCGCGCTGTCCAGCAGAGTAACCCGCGACCCCAAGATTCATTCTGCCGCACGGCAGAATGCCCTAACCTTGTTTGAGGAAAAGCTTCAGACGATCCGCGATGATGGCCTGTTTGACCCGATGGCCGGAGCCAGCCTTGTAGTAGCGTTCCCGCCTCATGGCGAAGGCTCGGGTCGAGCAAGATTCCCAATGAACCATTACGAGCTCAGCGAGCTTTTGCCGGGTGGTTCTTGTAGTCCCGGCCCGGTGCAGGCGAAACCGACGCAACAGGTCATCAGTTTGCCCGACGTAGGAGCGACCGGTTTGCAAACAGACCAGGATGTAAACGTAATACATGCATGGCCCGATGAAGTTAAAATGGGGCGGCCAACGGGACTCGAACCCGCGACCCCAAGATTCACAATCTTGTGCTCTAACCAACTGAGCTATGACCGCCGTAAATTGGAGAACGGCGAACATTTCCAGCGCCGCCGGGCCTGTCAATCATTCTCCCCGAGTAATTACCGTTGCGGGAAAAGGCAGCTTGATTCCCTTATATCCCCATGGCCCGGCTGCGTTTGTTGACCTTCAATATCGCCCACGCAAGGGGTCCGTCGCCGATTCACCAGAGCTTTCGCCGGGTAACGACGCTGAAGGCCAATCTCCGGCGCATCGCCGAACTGATTTCCCGGCTGAAGATCGACTTCGCCGCGCTGCAGGAAATTGATGAAAATTCCCGTTGGTCAGGCAGTTTCAGCCATCTGCAGTACCTGAGTGAGCATACCGGGCTGAAGTATGCGGTCTATGGCATCACGAACCGGCGGATCGGTCGTTTTCACCTGAGCTACGGCAACGCCATCCTGTCCCGTTTCCCGATACACCACCATGAGAACGTGCCCTTCGGCAAGGCCGCGTGGGGCGAGAAGGGCTTCCTGTTTACCGAAATCGAGACGCCTTGCGGCCGGCTGCCGCTGTTCAATATTCATCTCAATCACCGCTCGCGCGCGCTGCGCCTGAAGCAGGCGGTGCAGTTGATGAAGCACCTCGAGGAATTGCGCCGGACGCGCGGTGCGGAGTGGAAAATGCAGCCGTTGCTCTGCGGTGACTTCAACACGCCGTCGCACCACCCCGACGCGATCGCCACCTTGCTGGGGTTCTTCGAACAGGCCTACAATTACACCCTGCTGCCCAAGACGGGCCTGACTTTTCCGTCGGCCTGGCCGGTCCGGGCACTCGATTACGTGCTGCTGCCCGAGGAATGCCGGGAACCCCGGGCCAAGATCGTCCGCAGCATGCTGTCCGACCACCAACCCGTGCTGGTGGAGTTTGCCGCGGGCTGAGCGGGGCCGCTGTAATTTTCGCTCGACCCCCGGCAGCCGGCTACCGACGCTGATACTTTCATGGATCGCATCGCCGAGAGTTTCGCCCGCACCCGTCGTGAGAAGCGCGCCGCCTTTGTGGCCTACCTGTGTGCCGGCGATCCGGATTTCGACACCTCGCTCGCCGCCAGCCGCGCCGTGATCGCCGCGGGCGCCGACGTGTTGGAGCTGGGGGTTCCTTTTTCGGATCCTCTGGCCGACGGCCTGACCAACCAGCTGGCGGCCCAGCGCGCCCTGGAAGGCGGCATGACGGCCGCGCGGGTCTTCGAACTGGTGCGGCGCATTCGCGAGACCAGCCAGGTTCCGATCGTTTTCTACACGTACTACAACCTGGTGTTTTCAAACGGCGTCGAAGCATACGTGCGCGCCGCCAAGGAAGCCGGGGTCGACGGCATGCTCACGCTGGATTTGCCGCCCGAGGAGGCCGGCGAGGTGTTGGCCGCCTGCAAAAAACACGACATGAAGACCGTCTTCATTGTCGCGCCTACGACCCCCGCCAGCCGTCTGCCGGTGATTGGGGCGGCCGCAACGGGGTTCATCTATTATGTGTCGCGCGAAGGCGTGACCGGCGTGCGCGACCAGGTGGCGAGCAACATCCCGGAAGCGGTCGCCGCCATCAAAAAACACACCCGTCTGCCCGTGGTGGTTGGCTTCGGCATCTCGACGCGCGACCAGGTCCGGCAGGTGGCGAAGGACGCCGACGGCGTCGTGGTCGGAAGCGCCTTGGTCAATGTCATCAAGGCCGGCCTGGCCGACCGGCCCGCCGTGGGCGCCCGCCTGGGCGCGGTCGCTGCGGACCTGGTTGCAGGAACCCGTTGATTCTGCTTCAGTGCCGCCCGCGTGAAGAAAATCCTCCTCATCGACGACAATCCGACGGCGCAGGAGATGCTTTCGCGCATGGTGCCGCGTTTCTCCGATGGTCCGTGGGAACTCGTCTGGGCCGGCACCTACGATGAGGGCCTGAAAAAACTGGTCGGGGGCGGCTACGCGGTGTGCCTGCTCGACTACCGGTTGGACGATGGCAAGGACGGCCTGGCGCTGCTCCGGGCCGCCCGGGCGGAAGGCAACACGACGCCCGTGGTTTTCCTCACGGCCGAGACCGATCCGGCGCTCGACGAGGCGGCATTGCAGGCGGGGGCGATGGATTTTCTGGTGAAGGCGGAATTCACGCCGCGCATGCTCGCGCGGTCGGTGCGCTATGCCCGCAAGCTCGGCGACACGCTCGAGCAACTGCGCCTGCTGTCCATCCACGATGGCCTGACCGGACTGAAGAACCGGCGCGAATTCGAGCGGCTCCTCACCGAGGAATGGCAGCGTTGCGCGCGGTTCGAGCGCCCGTTCGCGCTCGTGGTGTGTGACATCGATCACTTTAAACGCATCAACGACACGTATGGCCATGCAGCGGGGGACGTGGTGCTCAAGCACGTGGCCAACCTGCTCGCCGGGCAGATCCGCACGGTGGATCATCTGGCGCGGGTGGGGGGCGAGGAATTCGCCATCATCATGGTTGAAACGAATCTCGTGGATGCCCGCATGACGATGGAGCGCCTGCTGGTGCTGCTGCAGGAGTCGCCCTGCAGCCTGCCGGAGAACGGCACCGTGACGGTAACCCTTTCCGCCGGCATCGCGATGATGCCCGATGACGCCGATACCACGCAGGGTATCTTCGAAGCGGCCGACAAGGCGCTCTACACCGCGAAGCGCACCGGCCGTAACCGGGTTGTGACCTCCGTCGGGATGGGCACGATCAAGGGTTGAGACGGGGGCTTTCTGTAGCGGCGCTCTGTGAGCGCCGTCTTCAGGTCCGGGCGGTCGTAGATCGCCTCTACAGGCAAGTCCCAGGCCTTACGGTGACTCGTTCTCCGCCGGCACCATGATTTTCAGGCTGCGGGGGCGCACGGTGATTTCCAGGCGGGAAACCTCGGCGCGGGGTTCGCCATCGGTGTGAATCCAGCCCGGCCGCGCGCGCTCGATGACGAATTTTTCCCCCTGCCATTGCCGCACGGTGGCGACGCGGTGGAGTGACCCGTTGAAAAGACGCCAGAGCAACGGCACACCGTTGTGCAGGCCCACCCGGGGCACGGCGGTGATGTCGAGCAGACCGTCACTCACCGAGGCGCGGGGGGCGATGTAGGCGTTGTTGCCGTATTGGGAGGAATTGGAAATCGCGAGGGTGAAGGCTTCGATCGAGTCGCGGCCCGTGGCGTGGTGGATGACGTAGTGCTCGGGCCGGTAGGAACGCCAGGCATGGATCCCGGTGCGGAGGTAACCGGAGAAACCGCGCGAGGTGAGCGTAGCGAAGCGACTGGCGATCACCGCCTCGAAACCGGTGCCGGCGACGCAGAAAAACGGGTCGGCGTTGACCATGCCGGTGTCGATCGCCAGAGGCCGGCCTTCGAGGAGGGTGCGGAATGCACCGCGGCCCGGGCGGCGGATGCCGAGGTGGCGACCGAGGCCATTGCCCGAGCCGCAGGGGATGAGACCGAAGCAGGCCGGCGTGTTCACCAAGGCGCTCGCCACCTCATTCATTGTGCCATCGCCGCCGATCGCGACGACCAGCGTGCAACCTTCGTCCACGGCCCGGCGGGCCAGTTCCGTGGCGTGTCGCGGTCGTTCGGTGCACATCACCGAGGCCTGCCAGCCGTGTTGCCGGATGAATTCCGCGGCACGGTCGCGCAGGTAGGGATTGCGGCGATTGCTGCCAGAGTGGGGATTGAAGATGAACCGGGCTTTCAAGCGGGACGAAGGGTGAGGAAAGCCGGTGGCGGCGCGGATTGCACGGATTTTGTTGTGACGATTCCGGCACAGGCGGTGGCGGGCTTCTCGAGGCGGGGCCTCGCGTATGATGGTTTTCGGTAGGGGCGGTTGCCCCCAACCGCCCTTGAGAAGGACCGTTGAGGGCAACGGTCCCTACCGCAAATCGGGCTTTGCCGTGATCCCGGGCCCTGCTTCCATCGGCCAATGTCTCGCGTTATCCATGTCCTCACCGGCTGCACCGCTGTCGGCAAGACCGAGCTGGCGCTGCGCTGGGCCGAGGCGGAGAACGCTGAGATCGTGTCCTGCGACTCGCTGCTCTTCTATCGCGGGGCCGACATTGGCACAGCCAAGCCGTCCCAGGATGAATTGCGGCGCGTGCCACATCACCTGATCGACATCTGTGCCATCACCGGGCCGATGGATGTAACGTATTATATTACACATGCCCGGGCGGCGGTGGCAGATATCCTGGGGCGTGGAAAACGGGTGTTGGTTACCGGTGGCAGCGGGTTCTACCTGAAATCATTCTTTGCGCCCGTGGCCGACGATGTGGCGGTCTCGGCGGACATTCGCACTGGTGTGCGGAAGCGGTTGGAACGGCAGGGCTTGGAAGCGGTGCTGGCCGAGCTCACGAAGCTCAACCCGGGCGGGCTCGGTTCGCTCGACGTGCAAAATCCGCGACGGGTGACCCGGGCCTTGGAACGTTGCCTGGCCTCGGGCCGCACGTTGCTGGATTTGCAGGCGGACTTCGCGGCGCAGCCGTCCGCATTTGCGGATTACGAGGTGAAATTGTGCGAGTTGGTGCGCGATCCCGTGGAACTGGACGCGCGCATCGCCCGGCGCGTGGAAGGCATGTTGCAAGCGGGGCTCGTGGCGGAAGTCCGGGGATTGCTTGCGCAGGGCTTGAAACAAAACCCCAGTGCAGCCGGGGCCATCGGCTACCGCGAGACAATCGATTTCATCGAAGGCCGCCTGGTGGAAACCGAGCTGGCGGCCGCGATCACGAAGAACACCCGGGCGCTCGTGAAGAAGCAGCGGACGTGGTTCCGGACGCAGTTGCCCGCCCATGCGCGGGTCGAGGCGGCTTCAGCCAGGCTGGACGGTCTCTTTGCGGCGCCAGTTGAGCCAGAGCGTGAGCAGCGGTGAAGCGACGAGTCCGATGAGCAGGTAGAGACCGCCGATCGTCAGGGGGAGGCCAACGGGCCCCATGCTCCAGCGGAATCCGCGCGCCATCTGTCGGATTTCTTCCTCGGGTTTTCCGGCCGCGCGCATCCGGCCAACTTCCCATTCCAGATAGTTGTCCGGGAAATCCGGGTTGATGAAATGAAGATAGACGGAGAGGAAGATGTAGAATCCGGCCGCGGCGACGAGGCTGGCGAGCATGCCGTGGAGCAAGCCCTCCCACGCTGGGAGCCAGTAACGGTTGTTGGCATGGAGCTGATGGTGGTGCAGCCGCCACAGCGTCAGGACGAGAATCACCTCTGTGCCCCAACTCGTATAATGGCCATAAGCGATGCGGGGACCGTGGAGACCAAGTGCATATTCGATGACCAGCCAGAGAATCATGCCCGCGGCAGCCACGAGCCCATATTTCAAAGCGGGGGCCATGGCTCAGGGCTGGCCGCTCTTGGTTTTGGTCGCCTGAATTTGCCGCAGAATCAGGTCCTCGGTCTGCGAGGTTTGAGCCGGCGCGGTCGCGGGAGTCGACGTCGCGGGCGACGCCGGAGCGACCACGCCACCCTGGGCCCGGGCGATTAATTGGCGGGCCGCCTCGACGTTCTGTCCGTTCGGGAAACGCACCAGGTATTCCTGCCAGATTTCAACCGCGCGTCCCGGCTGTTTCAAATCGTCCAGATAAAGGCCTCCCTGGTTAAAGAGGCTGAACTCGTGGTTGGGATTGAGGTTTCGGGCGAAAACATACTGGGCCAGGGCGTCGTCGGGCCGGCCGGAGAAACGGTAGGCGTTGCCGAGGTCGGTGCGGATATCGGCGTCGTCATTGCCCTGCCGGATCGCTGCCTGGTAGTGCTGGACGGCCAGCGGCCAGTTCTGATGGTCGTAGTAGAAGTTGCCGAGCGTGCGATCCGCCTGGGCGGGTGTCTGGCCGGCGGTCAGTTCAGGCGCGGGCAGGTGCGTGGTCGGATCGGGGTTGGTGGCAACCGGCGGATTTCCCGTGATGGTGGACGCCGGCTGCCGCGGACGCATCGCGAAATACATGACGGTTGCCCCAAGCAGGAGGCCGAACAGGCCGACGATTGCGATGGTGAACCAGGCTGGAGCGACGGCGGACTGGGGCGGAGAGGAGAGCTTTTTGCTCATGCGAGTAGGCATGAGAGGCAACCGACCGGTGCATGGCAACGCGTGAATCGGGGAGCGCCCGGGCAACTGCAAGAGTGGGGCGCCGATGCCGCCATGGAGGGCCCAGCTCTCCATTCGACAAGCCAGGACCCCGAGCCCGTCGAGGGCTGCTGGGCCGCGACCGACCGGGAGGTCGGCCCTCCACCTTTAAAGAAAAGGCGGGATCAGCGATCCCGCCCTACATTCCGGAAAGTACTGCGGCCCCCTTACGGAACCTCGACCGCGTAACGTTTCAGCGAGCTGCCTTCGATGCGGTGGAGGGCGGCGATGGCCGTGTGCAGACTGACCTTCGCCTGCAATTCGCTGACGCGGGCGGTTTCAAGGTCATCCTGCGCCTCGAGCACCCGGCGGCTGGTGGAGAGACCGGCCTGAAATTTGGCATTCTCCAGTTCGTATTGCTTTTGGCTCAGAGCGGAGGCGAGGCTGGCGATCTTCACGCTCTCAAGGTTGGTCTCCACGGAACGCACGGCGCTGCGAACATCGAGCTCGATGGACTGTTCGGTCTGACGCAGGCGGGTTTGCTCGCGATTGAGAGCTGCAAGGCTCTGCCGCTCGCGGGCTTTGTCCGCCTTGAGGCCCCACGGATAGTTGAAAGCGAAATCAACCTGCCAGGAGTGGCTCTGGCGGTCCAAGGCATCGTTGAAGGCGTCGCTGCCGCTGCCGTTGGTGCCGCTGAGGCCAAGCGCCGCGCCCACCGTGAGGTCGGGCCGGGCGGCGTCCTTGGCCAGCTTCAGATCGAGCCTGAGCTGATCAATGGCCGCTTGGGAGGAAAGGTAGTCGGGCTGGTTTTGCTTGGCCATCTCGTAGGAAGAGGCGAAGACCGGGGTGGCCTCGCTGATCTCGCTGAACCGTACGGTGCCGAGCGGGGCGTCGAGTTCGAACTGGCCAATGAGGGCGAGCAGGTCGTCCTGGCTGTCCTTGACGATCTGCTCGGAGAGGATGACGCCGCGGCGGGCATTGGCGACGCCGACTTGCGCCTGCAACTCATCGAGCTCGGTGGCGACACCGACGCCGTGGCGGGTCTTGGCCTCGTCGTAGAGTTTCTGGGCGAGTCCGAGGGAGAAGTTGCGGACCCCGAGTTGTTCGCGGGCGTAGGCGAGGTTGAAATAGGCGTTCTCGGTCCTCTGGATGACGTCGAGTACCTGGCTGCGGTAGTCGAGCTTGGCGCGTTGCAGGCCGATTTCGGCGCGATGGATGCCGGCGCGGTTTACGGCGACGCCTGCTCCGGCCAGCAGGGACTGGCGGACGGAGAGGGTGAGATCAGCGTCATAGGCGGGATTGAGGGCGCGGATGGCCGGATCCGAGGAGTTGCGATCGAGGCGGCTGCTGGCGCTCACCGTGGTGCCGGTATAGAGCCGTTGTGAGACTCCGACCCGCACGTTGGATGATTTGCTCTCGACGCCCGGGCTGCTGTCGCGACCGGTCGCGCCGGTGACAGAGACCAGGGGTTCGTAAGCCCCCTTGGCAACGATGATCGCATCCTGGGCGATTTCCGGGGCGTAGCGACCGATCTCGAGGGAGAAATTCTTCCGCAGCGCGCGGTTGATGCATTGTTCCAACGTCAGCTCCGAGGTCGCGGGCGCGACGTCCTGGGCGGGCAGAGAGCAGAGAGCGAGGAGACTGGCGATGAGTGTGGCGGCAAAGCGGGCAGGATGGCGCATGGGAAATTCAGGCTGGGACAGGGTGCAGAACACGCGAAATTGGTGAAAAGTTTAAGCTAATTGTGACGGTCCAAACATGAAAAGGTTTCAGCGGCACAAAAAAGCCACCGCAGGGCGCGGTGGCAGTGAGGTGATGGCCGGGCGGCGTTTTGGCGGGATGAGCGGGCCTTGGGATCGGCGATGGGATGACTGGGGGTTGCGCGTGCTCACTCCAGCACGCTCGTCCCGGGCTTGCGAACCAGCGCACTGGGGTCAGTGCGCTCCACCCTCAACATTCAGACTGTAGCGCGGGGTTTCCGGATCCCGCCTTGGAGGGCCCAGCTCCCGTTGGGCCGCGGCCGACCGGGCGGGTCGACCCTCTAGCTAGCGAAAAGTGGCAGCGGGGTTCGGTGACCCCGCCCTACAATTTTTCCGGCGTGAGTCCAAAATATCAGGGGCGCAGCCAAAGCCGGCTTAGCCCGAATATTTCGCACTCATCAATGCCCCACCTACACACCCCGTCGCTGCGCGCCACCCCTCTTCATAGAGGGGACCCAAACCACGACTGCAGAGATCCCCTCTGGAGCGGGGTGCCCGCAGGGCGGGGTGTGGTATGAACGCCCAGCAGCCCGTGAAATAAGCGGGTTAGCGGGCGGCGTCGGGATCGCCCTTCTTCAATTCCTCCTCGACGAGCTGGCCCAAGTAAGAGTTTTCCGCGCTGCTGGCGGTGTAGGCCATGAGCTGGGTCTGAATCTCGGCGAAACGGGGATTCATCGGGCTGAGGTCGGGCATTTTCTTCTCCCGAGCGTAGACAAACAGGCCCTTGTCGCCC
>DATCRM010000108.1:0-3859 GCA_036568985.1 Lacunisphaera sp.
GCGCTGGCCGTTTCTGCTCGCCGCGAATGATTTCAACCCCGACGAGAGCCAGCTCATCGCCGGGGCAATAACCCTTACCCATGATCCGGTGTTCTGGCGGTCGGTCGATGGCACCACTTCGGGACCCCTTAATTTTTATGCCCTCCTGCCGTTGCACTGGCTCGGCCTGCCGCTGGATTATTTCTCCGCCCGCCTTACCGGTCTGTTCCTCATTTGGGGCGCGCTATGGCTTTGTCACCGCACCTTGATTCGGCTCTTCGACGAGACCGCAGCCTGGTTGGGAGTGTTGCCCTTCCTGATTTTCTTTTCGACGGTAACCAACAACGATCTGATCCACTATTCCTCCGAGCATCCGTCCCTGCTGCTGACGGCAGGGGCGGTCGCGCTCCTGGCAGGACGCAAGCCGGGGGACATGATCCGCTTGGCCGGTGCCAGCTTCCTGGCCGGTTGCCTGCCGCTGGGCAAATTGCAAACTGCCCCGCTGTTTTTGGTGCTGCTGGGGTGGGCACTATGGCAATCCCGATCAAACGCAGGTTGGGGCTCATGGCTGCGCCGTTCGATTGTGGCTGTGCTGATGGCCATGCTGCCCCTCGCAGGGATCATGATCATGGTGTCGAGCGCCGGCCAGACCGAGGCAGCGGTGCACCGCTACTTCCTGACCAACCTGCATTACGTGGACAATGCCCCTTCGATGGCTGAGTCGCTCCGCGAATTCGACCGGGCCGCCAAAGGAGAAAGCATGTTGTTCCCGGTGCTGACCCCCGTGGTCGCCCTATTGCTCGTCTCGGTCCTAATCAATGTTATCCAACGGAGGAAACCGCCAACCCTTCTGGTAGTAGGGGGCTGGCTGACTTTTGCCGCCACCGTCGCTATCCTCACGCCTCGACGAGGATTCCTTCACTATATCCTGCTGCTCCCGATCCCGCTGACCGTATTGCTGGGATCGGCCATTGGTGGTTGGTGGGTCCAGCTTTCCTCCTCCCGGCTCCGTTGGTGGTGTGCGCTGGGGCTGGCGGGGCTTGGAGGAATTCTACCCCTAACCTTGCGCAGTCTGCAGCGTACACCGGATACGATGGGCAATTTCGCCTATGAATGGCGTCATCCCCGCACCAGCGCCTCCGTCGTCGTGAAGGCGTTGACCGGGCCGCAAGACTCGCTGGCGATCTGGGGATGGGCGAACCGGCTCTATGTGGAAACCGGCTTGCCCCAAGCTACACGTGATGCCCACAGCGTGTGGTCCATCGTGCCCGGTTCGCAGCGCGACTATCACCGCTCCGTCTATCTGGCGGATATGCGACGACACCAACCGGCGGTCTTTGTCGATGCCGTCGGCCCCGGGGCCTTCACCTTCGACGACCGGGCGGCGCAAGGTCACGAGATTTTCCCCGAACTCGACGAATATATTCGGCTGAACTACGTCTTTGTCCGCGATCTTGGTGAAGCTCGGATCTACGCCCGTAAAGACCTCGCCAGCCTGACAGGACTCACTCCCGCCCGCCTGGATGAGTGGATCAGTCAGGGGCGGCTGAAGAATCAAGGCTTCCTCGACGTGCCACCTGCGCTCACGCCGGCCGGACCATACCCGCACAAGGTAGTCGCTCAGGAAAACGTTATGATGCTGTTGCCACCAGCGCGGTTGGAATGGGCACTGCCAGACGATGTTCGCTCGGTCTCGCTGTCGTTCGGTTTTGACCCGGTGGCCGTCCTGCAAGGTGTCAGTGACGGAGCCGAGGTCATCTTGGAACTCGTGAAAGATGGTAACGTCCGTCCGCTGCTCCGCCGCCGGCTCGACCCGGTCCGCCAGCACCTCGACCGAGGCACCCAGACTGAGGAGATTGTGCTGCCCGCCTTCAGCGCCGGCACCCACCTCGTCCTTCGCACAGAAGCGGGCCCGGATGGAAACAGTGCTTGGGACTGGACGTATTTGGCCGGCCTGCAATACCGGCGCAGCCCAAGCTATCTGCCGGAACAATTTCCCGGTTTCAGCCGCGTACCCGACTCCGTCCAAGCCGACGGTGCCTCCCTCACGAGGAATGGACGCGATTCGCAATTGTTTCTTCATGCCCCGGCTTCACTCAGCTATCGGCTTGGCGGTGGCGAAAGGCGGCTGCAATTCGCTTATGGATTTTTGCCCGGCGCCTATTCCAATGGCGGCGGCACCGATGGGGCGGTGTTCCGTGCGGTGCTAATGCAAGCGGGACAACCGGATCACACGATCTTCAAACGGTTCCTGCAGCCGAAAACCCAACCGGAAGATCGGGGCCCTCAGCTGGAGACGCTGGAGCTGCCACAATCAAGGCCGGGCGACCGCCTGGTGGTCTCGATCGACCCCGGCCCGGCGGGCAACGCGGCTTGGGACTGGACCTACCTCCGCCGGCTCACGCTGGAGTAGGCGCCCTTCCGGATTCGACTCGCCACCGCACGATCCGAATCTTTTTGTTAATCCCTTCTCTTTCAAGATGGCCAAGACTCTCCTCGTCACCGGTTCCTCGGGCCTGATCGGCTCGGAAGTTTGCGTTTATTTCGCTTCGCTCGGCTACACGATCCATGGTGTGGACAACAACCAGCGCGCCGTCTTCTTCGGCCCGCAGGGTGACACCCGGTGGAATCAAAACCGGCTCATCAAGGAGCTGAAGGGCTTCGTCCATCACGAGCTCGACATCCGGGACCGCGCCGGCGTCCTGGCTCTCGTCAAGTCCGTGAAGCCCTCGGTCATCGTCCACACCGCCGCCCAGCCCTCACACGACCGCGCCGCTGCCATTCCCTTCGACGACTTCGATACCAACGCCGTCGGCACACTCAATTTTCTCGAGGCCGCTCGCCAAGCCTGCCCCGAATCGCCCTTCGTGCACATGAGCACGAACAAGGTCTATGGCGATGCACCGAACACGATTAAGCTGACCGAACTTGCCACGCGCTGGGATTACGCCGACCCGGCCTACGCGCACGGCATTCCTGAAACGTTCACCATCGACCAGTCCAAGCACTCGCTCTTCGGTGCCTCCAAGGTTGCGGCTGACGTCATGGTGCAGGAGTACGGCCGCTACTTCAACCTGCCGACCTGCGCGCTACGCGGCGGCTGTCTCACGGGCCCCAACCACACCGGCGTTGAGCTCCATGGCTTCCTCTCCTACCTCGTGAAGTGCAATCTCGAGGGGAAGGAGTACCGGGTCTTCGGCTACAAGGGCAAGCAGGTGCGCGACAACATTCACTCGCTGGACGTCGCGCGCTTCATGGCGGCCTTCGTCGGCGCGCCGCGCGCCGGCGAGGTCTACAACCTCGGCGGCGGCAAGGCCAACAGCACGTCCATCCTCGAAGCCTTCAAGATCGTGGAGAAATTCTCCGGCAAGGCACAGGTCTTCACCTACGTCGACCAGAATCGCGCCGGCGACCACATCTGCTATTACTCCGACCTGCGGAAAATGCGCACGCACTATCCGACGTGGGACATCACGCAGTCACTGGAGGAAACCATCCGCCAGATTGTCGAGGCCTGGAGGACCCGCCCGAAGGGCTGAATGCCTTTGGGCGAGTTTGTCGTTGTCATCGGGAACCGGCGCCGGACATTGTCGCGGGCCGCTGTCGCCGGGGCCACGGTTTCGCAGCGGGTACGACTTCCCGTCATCCCACCTGTCCCACCATGCCCCGTGCCCTCCGTCTCGTCCTGCTGGCCTTCGCTCCGGTTCTCGCTTCGGCGCAATTTGGCCTCAACTATACCACTCCCTACGCGTTCTCCACGCTCGCCGGCACCACCAGCACCGGGAGAGAGGATGGCCTGAATGCGCGGCTTTGCCTTCCCGAGGACGTCGCCGTGGATGCTGCCGGGAACCTCTACATCCTCGACAACGGCAACCACACC
>DATCRM010000109.1:0-51125 GCA_036568985.1 Lacunisphaera sp.
GGACCTCGGGGTTGCCCGGCAGTCCAACCCACACCTTCCACCCGGCCCCATGCGCATAGTCCCGATAATCGACGTAGCCGGAATGGCCGGGGGCCCAAGCTTCGTCGTTGCCGCCGATGCGCACGTAAAGCCGGCCGTGAACACCTTCGATTATTGCAGCATAGACCCCGGCGGCTTGGGCGTTGTTCTGGGGATGGATCGGGCTGCCCGATTTCACCCCGGCGATCTTGCGGGCATTGATGAGCGCCTTGATTTTGCTGCGCAGATCGTCGCCCCAATCGAAATAGTGCTTCCAGTAAACGCAGGGTACGCCGGGATGCGTCAGGATGTAGGCGTAGCCTTGCTCCACCTCCCAGCCGTTGGCGAAACTGTCGAACTCGTGATGTTGCTGTGGCGTGCCGTCCTCGTTGGTGCGATAACCGGTGTCGTGGTTCTCCAGGAACGTGACCGCGCGTTGTTTCCACGGCAGGCCGTCCGTGGTGTCGCCTACCATGCCGATACCCTGGCCGTAGCCGAAGAGCGCCCGGGGATTGCCCTTGTTGCTCTTCAGGGTGCCGTAGGTGGTGAAGTCGAAAACCGAACTGGCGGTCCGGAGGTGGTCGGCGCCTCCGGGGGCGGGATTGGTCGCGGTGTTCCAGATCCAGCCGCGCTGGATGGCGTGGGCGCCCCAATCGTATTCGCCGACGGAAAAGGTCGGCTGCGACGCGCGGTTATAGACCGCCACCCAGTGCGCGTTGAAGCCATGCACCATGTCGTAGCGCCAGCCGCGGTAGCCGAGGGAACGCAGCGACAGCATGGCCTTGATCAGGTCGCGGCGGACGGTCGGGTTGCTGTGGTCAATGTCGCGGAAATCGGGATACGCGTAGTCCCGGCCGCCGCCGGCCAGGTAGGGCGGACTTTCCTCGGGCGAGCCGCGCTGAGCCAGGGGGAGGTCGAACAGTGCGTTCGGATCGTGGGAAAAGAACACCTCGTCGTTGGCACAGATCGTAGCCGGTCCCCAGTCGGGATTCTTGAAGTCGGCCCATTTCGCCGTGCCGTCACGATGGTTGAAGACCAGATCCGCCACCGGCTCGATGCCGCTGGCAAGGAGCGTCTCGAGCAAGGCCCGGTGCTGCGCGGTATCGCCATAACTGTTGGCGAAATTGAAGTACTCCTTCGGGTTGTAGCCGGCGCTGTAGGTGCCGGCAAAAAACGGCGGTGGCAGCCAGAGGAGGTCGAAACGACCATTCCGGATGTCGGCGGCGCGAGCCCGCACCAGACTATACCAGCCGAGTTGGCCGAGATCCGGGAATTTCTCGGGATGACCGAAACGATAGGATTCCCAATAGAATCCCTGCAGCATCACCCGGTCGTCATCGAACCCCGCCTGGGCCAGCCCGCGGGCGGAAAAGCTGACTGCGACCAGCGCGATCAGCGTCCATCGTAGCACTCGTAGTGTTTTCACGGTCCATTTCTCCTGCGGTTGAGATATTTACCATGACTGGCCCGGAGTATCCGCAGCAGTTTCCCGTCCACTTGCGAGTTTTTTTCGGTCGGTGCCTGCCGGGGGATGCGGTCTTCGCAGGGCTGCAGGTGACCGTGCAGCAGCGTTAAGTCCGCAGACTAAATGCGCGGCCGATAGCGGGTGCCTGAAGCCTGAAACCGACCTGCTGGATTCTTCACTGAGCCGTAACGGTGCAGTGAGAATCCATTCTCGCAGGAGGAACCGGTTTGAAAAATGATGTGCGCTGAACTCAGTGCGCTCCAGCTTCGAAGCCGGTCCATCTGGAGATGGACCCTCCTCTGCCTCTGGCGGTACCGAAGGCGGCCAAGGCCAGTCCGCTCCACCTCATGCTCGTTACAGCAAAGAAGATGAAGAGGCGATGGCACCGCTCACAGGTCGAAAGCGCTGATGTGGATGTGGCGCCGGTTCTATTCAGGGCACATGCGAATGGTCGGACCTTACGACGGCGTCGACCAATGCCTCGGTATCTGCCCAGCGCGGGCGGCCGTAATAGTCGTGGAGGTGGAGTGCGTCCTCCATGGTGAGGGTTTTTTCCGGATCGTAAGGCGGGCTCGCCTTGATGGCATCGCGGGTGAGATTCATATGAATCCGGCGTTCGGGCCAGTTGATGTCCGACGTCCACCACGGCGACAGAATCACCTTTTTCCCCGGCCACCAGTTGCGGGTGGAAACGACCAGGTAGCGCACCGCCCACACATGCTCGTCGAAGAGGAAATCCTCGACGTGACCGATCTCGCCATCCGCAGCCATGACGTGATGACCGGCAACGGCATTGGCGCTGAAGAGATGCGGATCGCCCTCAAGTTCCGTCTTATCGACACGGTGCGGAATAGGTGGCGGCGTAGCGAGCACCGGGTCGATCGGTGGAATGCCGGGGCCGCTGGAGTAGGCTACGCCCCAATAGACGGGCCAGCCGTAGTGCTTGCGGATGGCCGCCTCGTATTGACGCGAGACGGGTTGGTCGGTCTCCAGCCCCGGGCTCGTGCGAATTTGTTCGCGCGTAAGATCAACCCGCAGGACCTCCTGGTGCCAGTCGGGCGCGAGCGTGCTCTCCGGCGAGATGAGCACTTGGCGGTGCTTCGTCCATTTGCCGGGATCGACGACGAAATAGCGGAGGTTCCAGAGGAGCGTATCGAACCAGAGATCCTTCACGCGGCCGATTTCACCGTCGGTCGCCAGGAGCGAGCAGGCTTTGAGTTGTTTGGCAGTGCGGAACATGGGAGAGGGCGGCGGGTGCCGCGGTTAAGGGTTATTAGAGCGTGTTTTCAAACCCGATTCGTCATCCTGAACGAAGTGAAGGATCCAGCATGATGTCCGCCGGCGGTTGTGCTATTGGATCCTCCGCACGGCTTCGCCCATGCGTGCGTCACGCGTGCGCTCCGGCGGGTTGGGAAATTTCGCGCAACGCCTCGCCCGACAAACCGGCGCCGGCCTGCTTGGCGACGTCGCCGAGGGAAACGATGCCCACGAGGCGCTTCTCCCGGTTTAGCACTGGCAGGCGCCTGATTTGGTTCAGTTCCATGATATGGGCGGCCTCTTCGACGTTCTGGTCTTCGAAAGCATAGACGATCTCGGGGGACATCACCGTTCGGACCGACGTGATCGAGGGATCGCGTGATTCCGCTATGCCGCGAATCGCGATGTCGCGATCGGTGATGATGCCGGCCAAGCGTTCGTTTTCGCACACCGGCAGCGCACCCACGTCGAGTTCGCGCATGATGCTGGCGGCTGCGGTGAGAGGCGCGTCGGGACCGACGCAGCGGGCCCCGCTAGTCATGATGTCTCGGATTTTCATGCGGCCAATGTAGCCACGCCGCAGGCCGCTGCCATGGGGGCGATTCCTGTCCCCGGCCACAGGGATGCCCCGGGTCTTATACAAAGGTAAGAGCGGTTACCCTCATTGGCCGTTCGCTGATTCCCTTCCGATCAAGGTTGGCCACAAAAAGCGCAAAAGTCGCAAAAAGGAATTCGGTGATCGGTGCAGAGGATGTTTACACGAAGGACGCAAAGGAAGCGAAGGCTCTCGGGCGGTCAGGTCTCGCGGCGCATCAAGGCGGTGTTGTCCTCCGCGACTTGCGACCAACGCCGATGACCGCGGTCGCCCGTCGCCGCTTATTCTTTCTTCTTTTTCCGCCGGAGCGTGTAGCCGCTCTTGCCGAAGAGTTTCTTCAGTTCGGCTTTGGCTTCCTCAAGGGTGAGTTTTTTCGCCGGGCTAAGGTTACGGCCTGCGCGATTCTCGTAGAATGTGAGCATCGAGATAGCTGAGCGGTAGGGGTTGGCCTTGCGACGGTGGCTGTGTTCCGAAGAGCGTTTGACCGACCGGGCGATGCGTCGTGGATCGTTGGAGCGGAAGATGCCGGTTTCGAGGGTCATCGCGTCGCTGGTATCGGTGACCCGTGCCGACCACCTGCGAGCGGCTGTGCGGGAGTACCGACTGTGGGGGTTCTTTTTCATGGTGAAAGGAGGTTCATCCTCCTGACTGACAGCGAGTGAGTGCTTCCGGTTCGCGGGTTTTTAAGCGTTCGCCACCGAAAAATCCCGGTCGATAAGGCCTTTCGGATAATCGGCTAAATGGATGGCTGAAAGGGTCTACACGAAGGAAGCGCTGGGAGCGAAGGGTTCGGGACCGGGGCTATCCGTTGAGCCGCGTATGCCTCTCGCGGGGCTGATGGCCCCGCCTCCATTCTCAGCATGCTCGGGATTTGCTCCGAGGATATTTATTTCCAGAAGAAGTAAAAGACGGCGCCGGTGCCGAGGGCGTAGAGAGCGGCGTCCAGGAAGTACTTCGCGCTCGAGCCCCATGGGCGGCCAGTCCAGATCGATTCCTGCACGGTGCCGAAGCCGTGGGCGATGAAGGTGACTGCGCCAGCCCATTTCGCCGCGCGCGCGGCGGTGGCCGGATCCAGCCCGCAGGCGCGCCACGCCAGATACGCGGCGACGAGTGCGACGATCACCGTCCACAGAAACCATTGTCCGAGATATTTCCCCATATTGGGCGTGCCGCTGCGCAGGATCGTGAAGTGCATCACGGGGCCTTCCTGGTATTTTTTGATCATCTCGGGGCTGCTCATTTCCTTCATGTCCTTGCAATGTGGAATGACGTAACGGCCGGGAGTGGGCTGGCCGGCGTTGATCGCGGCGCGGATGGCGTCCTCGTTGGGCACGCTGTTGTAATCGCTCGCGTGCCACTTGAAGACCATATGAACGAGGGAACTGATCACGAATACGACCACTGCGCTGAGCAGGATCGGCAGCCAGAGGGAGAGCAGAGCATTCATGGAGAAAAACGGGAGCGAGGTGACTGCTCTTGTGTCTCCCACAAAGCTTATGGGAACTGAAGCCGGAAATGAGGCTGAGGGATTTCAGCGGGGAGTCTTACACGAAGGACGCAAAGTTAGCGAAGATCCCGATTCGCCAAAGGAGGGTTGGCCACAAAAACACCAAAAGGCGCAAAAGGATTTCGCCGATCGGTACGAGGATCGCACCTCCTTTGCTTTCTCCGCCGCCTTCGGGTGAAAAACGGTTTGGAGAGGGCGGGAGTTCACTCGACGCATCGGACCGGAAGATCCCCGATAGCGGATTATTTCCAACTGGCTAGAGTGGTGGTGCGCAGATGCACAAGTCGCCCAGAAAAATCCAGAGAGTAATATCCGAGGATTGGTTGGACAAAAGTTCAGTCTCATTCGCCGATTAACATCACCGAAAAGGCAGAACCTAAAAACGCGCATTTGCGTCTCTTGATAGCCCGGCCGGTTTCGTCCCCGGCCGGGCTTCTCGTTTTTTACTGAGCCTCGCATAATAGGCTGACGGGTAGGGCGCACCGGCCCAGTCCGTCGGGAACGTGATACCGCCCTCGCGGCGCACCGGGGCCGGTGCGCCCTACCTCTGACAAGGCAAGCGTCAGTCTATTTCGCGAGCCTCAATAAGGTATAAACAGGTGACGCGTGGGAGGGCGAACAGCCGTCTGACGATGGCCGCTTCGCTCAAGCGACGCGAAGTGGAGGAATGCCTTACTTCAACGCGGCGGCGATGCGGGTAAGCGCGGTCTCCACGTTTTCGCGGGAGTTGAAGGCGCTGATGCGGACGTGGCCTTCGCCGCATTTGCCAAAGCCGGCGCCGGGGGTACAGACGACCTGCGCCTTGTTCAGGAGGAGGTCGAAGAATTCCCACGAGTCGCGGCCGGTGTTCACCCAAATGTAGGGGGCGTTGTCGCCGCCGATGCACGTGAACCCCAGCTTCGTCATGGCGTCGCGGATGAGCTTGGCGTTGGCGAGGTAGAAATTGATGAGGTCGCCCGTCTGCTTCTTGCCGGCTTCGGTGAAGATGGCGGCGGCGGCTTTCTGAATCGGATAGGCCACGCCGTTGAACTTCGTGGTGTGGCGGCGATTCCAGAGGGCGTGCAGGGGGTGGGCAGCGCCGGCGGCGTCATACGCCACGAGCGACTTGGGTACGACCGTGTAAGCGCAGCGCGTGCCGGTGAAGCCGGCGGTCTTGGAAAAGCTACGGAATTCGATGGCGACATCGCGCGCGCCCTCGATCTCGTAGATCGAGCGCGGGATCTGCGGATCGCGGATGTAAGCTTCGTAAGCGGAGTCGAAGAGGATGACGGCCTTGTTGGCCTTCGCATAGGCGACCCAGGCCGCGAGCTGGGCCTTGGTGGCGACGGCGCCCGTCGGGTTGTTGGGGAAGCAGAGATAGATGAGATCCGTCGCAACGCCGGGGACCGCGGGAACATAACCGTTGGCTGGCGTGCAGTCGAGATAGGTGATGCCTTGATAGCGGCCGTCGACGTTCGCGCCAGTGCGGCCGGCCATGACGTTGGTGTCCACGTAAACGGGATAAACCGGATCGGGGATGGCGAGGCGGACGTCGTTGGAGAAAATTTCCTGGATGTTGCCGCAATCGCACTTGGATCCGTCGGAGATAAAGATTTCATCGGCGGCGATGTTGCAGCCGCGGGCGGCGTAGTCGTGCTGGGCAATGGCTTCGCGCAGGAAGCCGTAGCCCTGCTCAGGACCGTAGCCCTTGAAGGTGGCGCGGGCGGCCATCTCGTCGGTGGCAGCATGGAGGGCCTCGACGCAGACCGGGGGAAGGGGTTCGGTGACGTCGCCGATGCCGAGGCGGATGACCGGCTTGCCGGGATTGGCGGCGACGTAAGCGCTCACGCGCTTGGCGATGTCGGCAAAGAGGTAGGAGGCCTTGAGCTTGTTGTAATTCTCGTTGATGCGAATCATGGGAAAGGAAGGGATGAGGGAGCAAGGACCGAGGACCAGGGACTAAAGACAGGAAACTGGAGCGGTAGGGGCAGGGATTGAAGCTTGCGGCTGCCAAGCTCGCGCGGGCGAAGATTAATGATGTAAGTAAGTTAGTTGGCTTGAGGTCTCTTGTCTCTGGTCCTTGGTCTTTTGGTCCGAGTCTGTTTGGTAGGAGGGCTTGATAAAGGGAACGGGGTCTGGTTATTCAAGTCCGTTTACCCCATGCAGAAAATCGAAACCATCACAGCGATGCGCGAAGCCGCGGCGGCGCTGCGATCGGGTGGCAGGAAAATCGCATTCATCCCGACGCTCGGCAGCTTGCACGCGGGGCACGCGAGCCTGATCCGGCTGGCGAAGGAAGGCGGGGCGGCGGTGGTGGTGTCGGCGTTCGTCAACCCGCTGCAGTTCGGGCCGAGCGAGGATTACGTGAAGTACCCGCGCAATCCGGCCGCGGACGCGTTGCTGGCGGAAAAAGAGGGCGTGGACATCCTGTTCACGCCGACCGCCGAAGAGATGTTTCCCAAGGGCTTCTCGTCGTTGGTGCAGGAGGAGGCGGTCAGCAAGCCGTTGTGCGGGGTGGCGCGGCCGGCGCTATTTCGCGGCACGCTCACGTGCTGGTTGAAGCTGTTCAACATCATCCAGCCGAGTCTGGTGGTGCTGGGCGAGAAGGACGTCCAGCAGGTGGCGGTGGTCAAAAAGGCCGCAGCTGACCTGTTGTTCCCTTTTGAAATCATCACGGGACCGGTCGTGCGCGATGCGGACGGCATGGCGGTAAGCGCCCGCAACAATTACCTGACCCCGTCACAGCGCGAGGAGGCCCTTGCAGTGGTGAAAGCCCTGCGCACAGCCAGGGAAATGGTCGACTCCGGCGTGCGGAGCACGGACCGCGTCGTGGCTGAGGCGACTCACATCATGGGGCAGAAGCGACGCCTCCGCGTGATCTATATTGCAGTCGTTGATCGGCGCACGATGGAGCAGGTGCGCGAGATCGTGACCGGCCAGTGCCTCATGGCGGTGTCCTTCTGGGTGGATGAAGTCCGCCTCACGGACAACATGCCGCTTTGAACCCTGAAAAGAGGCTGTGAATAACTTGTCAGCCGACGCCGGGATTCACTCGGAGCGAGCGCCTTTTCCGGATTTGTGAACAGTCCGCGCGCGCACGGTGCCTGCTCTCGGGCGCCCCTAAGGAGCAAGTCGATCGCGGCATGAGGTCGCCGCCGTCAGAGGGAAACCGCCTATTAGTTTCTTTATAATACATTGGTAGCAAGAGAACTGCCCGCCGTGAAAATTCATTTGTGAAAATGTCCCTGGCTCTGTCGTGGGAGTGATCGGCTGAGGAGGTTTCTAATTCGTTCCAGGCGGGACGCCCGGAAAACAAGGCATTCCCGACTGAAGGCTCATATTACGATCGGGTGAATCAGGAGTGTGAAGAAAGCTGGAGATAGCGCCTGTCGGGGCGGTGACTGAGGGGTTGTATTTTACGTCTATCTTTGGGACGACTGGGGCGTTGTGAGCACCCCTTTTCCCGATAAACCACGCATTGCGATCATCGGCGCCGGCGCCTTGGGCTGCTATTACGGCGCGCGCCTGGTGAAAGCCGGCGAGGACGTCCATTTTCTGGCCCGCAGCGGCCGCGCAGCGCTGACGGCGCGCGGGATGAAAGTGAAAACACCGACCGAGCGCATCACCGTACGGAAGGTGCAGGTTTACGGCTCGGCGGCGGAGATTGGACCGTGCGATCTGATCGTCATTGCGACCAAGGCCACGGCCAACGAGGCCTTGAAGACGATTTTGCCGCCGCTGCTGAAACCGGATACCGCGGTGCTCACGTTGCAGAATGGCTTGGGCGTGGAGGAACCGATCGCGGACATTGTCGGGCCCGCGCGAGTCATTGGCGCCATTTGCTACATCGGCTGCATGCGCACGGGGCCGGGGGTGGTGGACTGTTCCTTCCCCGGGCTGATGACCATCGGCAAGTTCGGCAAGCCGGCCGGCGAGCGAACGCAGGCGGTGGCGTCGTTGTGGCGTCGCGCCGGCGTGAAGTGCAGCGCGCAGGACAACCTGGAACAGCAGCGCTGGCACAAGCTCGTCTGGAACGTGCCGTTCAACGGGCTGGCGATCGTGGCGGGTGGCATTACCACGGATGTACTCATTGCCGACGAGGGACTGCGTTTGCTGGCGCGTCGTTTGATGGAGGAGGTCGTTGAGGCCGCCGCGAAGTTCGGCCATGAGATTTCGCGATCCTTCGTCGACCTGCAGTTTGAACGCACCGAGAAGATGGGCGCGTACAAGCCATCCAGCCTGATCGATTTCGAAGAGGGACGGGACATGGAGATCGAGGAAATCTGGGGCGAGCCGGTGCGCCGCGCCAAGTCCGTCGGCGCCGCGGTGCCGCGCATGGAAATGCTTTACTGGCTGATCAAGCAGCGCCTCGCCGCCCGTAACGCCAAGCTGAAAGCCAAGGCGAAGAAGCGGTGAGGGACTTTGTCTGGGCCATAGCCTTTGGAGGGCTCGCGTCCCTGCGAGCCGGCCCGCAGAGACGCGGGCCCTCCACGAAATACAACGATCCCGTCCGGTTGCCGGCCTCGCGGCGACTCGGCCCGTCATCCTGAACGCAGCGAGGGAGCCGAGACGACGTTTGTCATTCGAATGGAGGGTCGACCTCCTGCGAGACCTATCCCCGATGAACGGCCTCGCGGGAGCTCGGCCCTCCACGACGATGAGGTCCGTTGGTTTATCAGAGTTGCGCTTGTGTCATAAGGCTTCCTAGCTTCAGCGAAACACCACCTGATGTCTTCCGAACCTTCCCCGAAATTCGAGCCGTTCATTCCGGCTTCGGCCAAGATTCCTGAGTTTACCGTTCGCGCTGTCGTTACCGGAGCCATCCTGGGCATGGTCTTCGGCGCGTCGTCGCTCTACCTCGTCCTGAAGGTCGGTCTGACCGTGAGCGCGTCGATTCCGGTGGCCGTGATCTCGCTCGCGTTGTTCCGCGCCTGGTCGAAAACCACGGGCGGACGGGATTCAACGATTCTCGAGAACAACATCACGCAGACCGCCGGCTCGGCCGGTGAATCGATCGCGTTCGGTCTGGGCGTGACCATGCCGGCGATCCTGATCCTCGGTTTCGACCTCGAGCTGACGCGCGTGATGCTGGTGGCGATCATGGGCGGCTTGCTCGGAATTCTGATGATGATCCCGTTGCGCCGGGCTCTCATTGTGAAGGAGCATGGGGTGCTCAAGTACCCCGAGGGCACGGCCTGTGCGGCGGTGCTGAAGGCGGGAGCCGATGACGCTTCGCGCGCGGCTGCTTCGCCTTCCGCCAAGGCGGAAATGGCGGCGGCGGAGGTAGCCGGACTGGGAAAGTCACCAGGCGCGAAGGTCATCTTCACCGGTTTCGGCCTCGGTCTGCTCTACAAGTCGCTCAACGTCGCTTTCAAAGGCTGGAAGGACGTACCGGAAAAAGTTTTTGGCGCGCCGCTGAAGAGCGGCTCGGTGAGCTGTGAGATTTCCCCCGAGCTGGTCGGCGTCGGTTATATCATCGGCCCGTATCTCGGCGGGCTGATGGCGGCGGGCGGCGTGTTGTCCTACCTCGTGCTGATTCCGCTGATCAAGTTCTTCGGCGAAGGTGTGGCCGGACCGCTGGCGCCCGGTACGATTCCAATTTCCGAAATGGGGCCCGGCGCGATTCGCGGCGCCTACGTGCTTTATATTGGAGCAGGCTGCGTGGCGGCCGGCGGCATCATCAGCCTGGTCCAGGCGCTGCCGACTATCTGGCATGGCATGAAGGGCGGACTTCGCGATATTGGTTTGGCTCGCGAGGGCGGTGACGCGGGCGAAGTGCTGCGCACCGATCACGATCTTTCGCTCAAGTTTGTCGGCATCGGCATCATCGTTTTGCTGGCGGGCATCCTGTTTGCGCGGTCATTGCACATGAACCTCCTCGGGGCGCTCCTGATCGTCGCCTTCGGATTTCTGTTCGTGACCGTGTCCTCGCGGTTGACCGGCGAGGTCGGATCCACGTCGAATCCCATTTCGGGCATGACTGTGGCAACGCTGCTGTTCACTTGTTTGGTCTTCCTGCTCATCGGCTGGACGGGATCGACCTATTACGTGACGGCCCTTTCCATCGGCGGGATCGTGTGCATCGCCTCGTCGAATGGCGGCACCACATCGCAGGACCTCAAGACTGGCTTCCTCGTCGGCGCCACGCCCAAGCTGCAACAATATGCCATTCTCATCGGGGCCTTCGGTTCGGCGGTGCTGCTCGGACCGATCCTGATGAAGCTGAACGATTCTGCGATCGTCTACGTGCCGGCGGCGAAGGTGGCACCCGCAGGCCTGCACACCGACGTCAGTCAGCTGGACACAGTGAAGCAGCGGCTGGTCGGACCTCAGGCGCAGGACGACGCCGGCCAATATTTTGCCTGGCACAAGACCGACACCGTCGGCGGCCCGGCCGGCAAATATCTCGTGAACGAGCAGGGCGACGCCGTCTGGCTGGTCGATCCCGGCATCAACGGCGCCTACGATACGCGTCCTGACGGCTCGCAGGTGCGGAAGTTCGACGCGCCGAAAGCCACGCTGATGTCCTATATCATCAAGGGTATTCTTGATCGAAAACTGCCCTGGGCCTTGGTGATCTTCGGCGCGATGATCACCGTGGCGCTGCAGATGTCGTTCGTGCCGGCGCTGACTTTCGCGGTCGGGGTTTATCTTCCGATCTCATCGTCCCTGCCGATCTGGATCGGCGGCATGATCCGCTGGGCGGTCGACCGCTGGCTGCGTCGTCAGCCGGCGTATGCGAGGATGGATCAGACCACGTTCAACGCCGAGAGCGACAAGAGTCCCGGCGTGTTGCTAGCTTCCGGCTACATTGCGGGCGGCGCCATTGCCGGCATCGTGATCGCGTTCCTGGCGGGTGTGCCTGGCGTCAATCGGATCGACGACGCGCTGGCCAAGTGGTCGTCAGCGAACAACCCATTCTTTGCCGGGCCGCATGCCGATCTCTTGTCGTGCATTCCGTATGTGCTGCTCTGCGGATTCCTTTACCTCGTCGCGAAAGAAAAATTTTTGGCCCCAGCGAAAAAATAGCCATGGGGTATAGTAGGTATTTTTCTCCCGGCCGATTCGGTGCGCCGTAAGAAAATGCGACACGGCGTCAGAATCGGCGTAATCATTGGTCAGGCGATGCTTGAAAGATTCGCAGCAGAAAAGGTGACGCGAAATCTTCCACCGCACGGAGTGTCAAATCGCTGCTACAAAATTTTTATTCAGCGGTATCAATTTTGAATCAATGAATTGCGGGCCGTGTTTTGCGTCCGCGCAAATTGGAATATCGAATGCTTTTTGGGAGCTGCTCGGAGGGCCAATATCACTTCTGCCTTCCGACTCTTACTCCTATGAAAAAGAAGATCGTTACCCTCGTCGGCGCTTTGGTTTTCATTGCCGCCGTCCACGCTGATACTGCCACCGTTGGAGCAACCGTTAACCTCAACGGCACGTTCTTCACGGGCAATGATGCGTGGTCCCTCGGGACCAATGCGGCGCCCAGCGACCTCGTCGACGGCGTCTATCAACCGACCTCGCACCAATGGAACCACGATTCGGTGTGGTGGAACGGCGGTCAGAATCCAGGCAACAACATCGTGGTCGATCTCGCCGGGAGCTACCTGATCACCGATCTCAAGCTTCAGGCGGACGACAATGACTGGTACAACGTCGAATATCTGGGCCTCGATCTCGCCTGGCATCTCGCCTGGAGCGTCAGTCCTCCCGGCGGTTGGGGTCTGCAGACCAGCAGTTTTATCGTCGGCGCGCCCTTCGTCACCAGTTCGTTCCGCCTGACCGCGGCTCCTGGCGATGGCTATTATGCCATTTCCGAGTTTGAAGCCAACGGACGGAAAGTGAGCAACAACGTCCCTGAAGGCGGAGCGACCGTTGCCTTTTTCGGCGCGATCGTCGGTCTGCTCGCCATCGCCCGCCGCAAGATCCTGACCTGATCGGACGGATCACAGATTCCTCGGGCGGAACCGCAGGGTTCCGCCTTTTTCTTTTGGCTGTTCGGCCGACCGCGGGATGCGTTCCGATTATTCTTCGCCGTCGTGATAATCGACGTCCGTAGCCCGGAAGAATTTCCGTGGGGAACTATGACCCCATTTCTTGGAATCCGGGTAATGCCACACGTCGAGCGCAGGATTGTCGGCAACGAGATAGTAGAGCAGGTCAGTGTTGCCGGTATTCGTGAACAGGTGGGCTTCGCCGGGCGGATGGAGCACGACGTCACCCGCAGCCACCTCGGTCAATCCGGCGTGGGTGCGCACCGTTCCGCTGCCGTTTAGAAAAATATACAGCTCCCATTGGGCGGCGTGGGAATGGAACGGGCAGCCGCACTCACCGGGTGCAAGCTTGCCGAATTCGAGGTCGAAGGGATGACCGCCGAGCCCGGTTGGGGCATTGCGTTTCGCACCGAGCGCGATCGAGAGTTCCTTGCTGGCGCCGCGGAACTTGCCCTTTGGCGACTGCCACGTTTCCCACGGCAGGGTATCAGGATGGAGCTTGCGGCTGGCGAAAGGGGAGAGCGATGGCACCGATGGCGCGGGCTTGATCTGATAGGCGGGCGCACCCGGCAAAGGCGGTTCCTCGCCTTCGAAATAATCGACCTCCGTCAGGCGGAAAACTTTCCCGGGAGGACGCAGCATCCACTTGTTGGAATCGGGATAATGACAGGCGTCGAGCGGGGGATTGTCGGTGATGATCAGGACCTCGAGGTCGCCTGATCCGGGATTGCTCAGCTGGTGGGCTTCGCCCGGAGGATGCACGAAGACTTCGCCGGTGGCTGCGGTGTGCGTCTCGGCGCCGGCGCGGATGGTCGCGACGCCCTTGAGCACGACGAATAGTTCCCACTGGGCCAGGTGGGCGTGAAACGGACACACGGCCGCGCCCGGCGGAACGCGTCGGATCTGGAGATCGAAAGGATGCCCGCCCGCCCAAAGTCCGCCGTTGCGGATACCGCCGAGCGCCAGCGAAAGATTGCGGCACCAGGAGTGAAATTTGCCGCCGGGCGAGCGTTGTTCTTCCTCGGGGACGGTGTGGATGTTGACGTATTTCATGCTGGAAAATGCATTTTAAACGCAGAGGTCACGGAGGACGCGGAGAAAAATCATCACCCGGTAACGCTATCGTTGCGCGTTATTCTCCTCCGCGTTCTTTGCGCTCTCCGCGTTTAATTGAATTTCCCCGGGTCATGTCGGCAGGTGTTTCCGGAAGATTTCCGCCAACCCGGCCTTGTCGAGCCGCTTCTCGGCGATGCCGATCATGGTCGTAGAGTTCGGCGTCGGTGATTGCGGTGGCGGAAATGCCGTTCAGCTCGAGAAAGGCCAGTGCGCTGGTGATTGCGGTGCGCTTGTTGCCGTCGATGAAAGGCTGGTTCTGGGCGAGGTGGAAAGCGTAAGCGGCGGCTACGGCGGCCATGTCTCCCTGACGGTAATAAAAGGCGGCTTCGGGCTGCATCAGTGCCGAGTCCAACAGGCCGGATTCGCGGAGACCATCCATGCCGCCGTGCTGTTGGAGAGAGATGAGGTGCAATTGGAGCACCCTCTCGCGGGAAAGGAAGGCCGGCTCAGTCATACCAGGAGGGGCGGTGGTAGCCGTCGCCTATTGAGCCAGCTTGCGCAGGAGTTCCTTCCGCTCGGTGAAAATTTTATCGGCGATGCGTTTGAAAGCCGCATCGTCCGTGGGTGCTGGGTTGGATATCGGCGAAATGACCGCCTTCGCCGGCTTCTTGGCGGCGTAAGGGGTGGAGGCTTCCCCGACCTTGGGTGGCTTCTTGCTCACGGGAGGAAAGGATGCGGGTTCGGGCAGGAGAGTCAACTGGCCGGAATGCAGGACAGCAGTACAGAGGGACGCGGCGTCAGCCGGTGTAGGCGTGGATCTGCTCAGGGTCGAGGTAGGCCGTTTGCTCTCAATCGCCCTTGGCTTGATCCTCGCTATTTCTCGCCGGCCTGACGTCGGGGCGACCTGCGTGTACCCTTGCCGCCTTGAGCTCCGTCCTTCATCCGATCCTCAGCCAGACCGACCGGATCGGTGCTGAAGTCGAGCAGTTCGGTAGGCTCCAGCCCACAGGCCTTGGCGAGTTTTTCCAGCGTGGAAATTCTGATATCTATTTTGCGACCGGCTTCGATGGCTTGGTAATGCTTGTACTTGAGTCCGGCACGCTCGGCGAACGCCTCCTGGCTCAGCTCGAGAGCCTCCCGAAGTGCTTTTACCCGCGCCAGCAGGCGCTTCGCCATGTCGTTTGCCACGACGGAGCTTAGCCGGAGACTGCCGGAGCTAACACCCCATCAACGGTGGTGTTTACTGGATGCCCCTGTAACGGGGGTGTTGGTGGGCTTGGTCCTTCACTCGAATTTTCCGGCATCACCCTACTTGCCGCTTGTCCCGAACCAACGCTGGTTCCCCGCGACGGAGGAACTGCGCGGCACGGGCTATGAAAAACTCCTGCCTCCGCTCGTCGCGAAAGTAACCGTCTCTGATTACCCGCTGGTTGAGGCGATCCACCAAAACGTGGTCAGGCATCCGGTCCTCCCTGACGCTGCCAGTCGCGCCAAGCTGGCCGATCGCAAGAGCGCGATCTTCATGGAAAAATACGACGACTATCTTCGGTAACGATACGATGACGCTGGTGTCGGTTACGATTGGTTAGATGCGTCTGCGTACGCCGGTGGAAACTTGTAACGTATTATATTACAAGTTCCCGGACTAAACCGGGCTTGCGGGGGCAGGGCTTTGGGGTAGGGTACGGGTATGAGTTTTCAAGAGGTCCTCGCCGAGTTGCCGTCGCTGACGGTCGAGCAGCGTCAGTTGCTCATGCGAAGGGCACTTGAGCTGGATGAAACCGCCCTGTCACCGGCGGTGGAGCGACTGGTCGAGGAACGGCGCGCGGAGTATCTGCGAAATCCGTCTGCCGGCCTCGGTTTGGAAGAAATGGAATCACAATTACGGGCCAAATTGGGCCCGTAATGTGGCGGGTCGTTTTCAGTTTTCGAGTGAGGGATGATGTCGCAGATGCGGCGATCTGGTATGAAGGCAAGCAAATCGATTTGGGCCGGGCATTCATAGACGAAATCGTGCAGGTGTGGCGCGAACTGGCGGAAAATCCGCATCTGGCAGCCCGGAAGCACCCCAGCAAGAATCTGCGTTGGCGTTATCCGCATCGGTTCCCTTACCGGATTATTTATGAGGTGGATGAGTTGAATCGTACGATCCTGGTCTTCGCAGTTGTCCATGCGTCGCAGAACGACTCGGCTTGGCGGGCTTGAAGCTGATAATTACGCATATGTCCCGGGGTCGGGGAAGCTGGCAAGCGCGGCTTGCATTGCGTTCCACGGCTGGCTCACTCGGCAATACATGGCTCCTCCGCGTCGCAAGAACATCTTCCGCATCGCTCCGCCGCCGCCGATGGTCATCTACGTTCGGCGGGGGTTCGGGCGCGTTTTGGCCGAGGAGTATGCGGCGCTCAAGGTGAAGCGCGCGGCACTCGTCGAGGACAAGGTCGAGGCGCACAGCCAGGGCGACCTGCGGGAGAATTTCGGTTTCAAGGCGGCCAAGGACGCGATCCGCGCGGTCGACCGCAAGATGGACGAGCTCGATCGCTTTTCCCGGCGTAACACCTTCATCGAGGTCGATCCGGCCACATGGCTCACGAAGCCAACCGACTTCGTCCAACTTGGACACGTGGTCCGGATTGAAAAGGAGGACCCCGGTGCGAAGCGGAAGCATCGCTTCACCTTCCTCGTCGCGACCTATGGCGAGACCGCGACCGATCCGGAGAGCGGCATCGAGTGCCTGCCGCACAATTCTCCGCTAGCCGCGGTCCTGCTTGGTCTCACCGTCGGCAAACCGGCCCAAGTCAATCTGCCGGCCGGCCCGGCGATTCTCACGGTGCTGTCGATCCGCAACCCGACACAGGCCGAACTCGACCGGCTGCTCGCGGAAATCAAGGCGCCGGAGAGCGAGGGGCAGGAGTAATCTGAGATTTTTAGCCACGAATGCATCGCCTAACGGCTCTGCCACTGGGTGCGGCTCCACCTAATCGGTTGCGCCAAGAGGCTTCGGGGGTCGGCTAATCGCCGACTGGGAAATCAGGCATGTTAACCAAGCGGCGATTAGCCGCTCCCCGGAACCAAAACCGGAGCCGATTAGGCGAAGGGGATTTCCAAGCGCAGCCGGTAGGCAAAAGCATTCACGGTCAAACCGGTTTGGTGGAGCAAGGCACGGCCCAGCGGGAGCTGGGCCCTCCAGGAAAGAATCGATCACCAAGCGGCCCGGAGGGACCCGGGCCCTCCATTACGCTTTCGACGTCTCGGCATACGCTTCCATGCCGACGCATGAGCACACGAGGTTGCGGTCGCCGTAGACGTTGTCCACGCGGCCGACGGCGGGCCAGAACTTGCTGGCGCGGGTGTGCCTGTCGGGGAAGGCGGCGGTTTCGCGGCTGTACGGGTGCGGCCATTCGGTGGCGCAGACCGCGGCGGCCGTGTGCGGCGCATGCTTGAGCGGATTGTTGATCTTGTCGCTCTCGCCGCTGGCGACGGCGGCCATCTCGCCGTGGATGGAGATGAGCGTGTCACAGAATCGGTCGAGCTCGGCCTTGGTTTCACTCTCCGTCGGCTCGATCATCAGCGTGCCGGGAACCGGGAACGACATCGTCGGGGCGTGATAGCCGTAATCCATGAGGCGCTTCGCGACGTCCTCGACCTCCAGGCCGTGTTTCTTCCACGGACGAAATTCGAGGATGCACTCGTGGGCCACCAGGCCGCTGCCGCCCTTGTAGAGAACGGGGAAGAAGTTTTCGAGGCGCTTGGCGATGTAGTTGGCGTTGAGCAGGGCGAACTGGGTCGCGCGCGTCATGCCATCGGGGCCCATCATGCGGATGTACATCCACGAGATGACGAGGATGGACGCGGAGCCGAAGGGCGCCGCGGATACGGCGCCGTTGATTTTTGATTTTGGATTGTCGATTTTCGATTGGAAGACGTGATCCGGGAGGAACGGCACGAGCTGCTTCGCCACACCGATCGGGCCCATGCCGGGGCCGCCGCCACCATGCGGGATGCAGAAGGTTTTGTGCAGGTTGAGATGACACACGTCGGCGCCGATGTGGCCGGGCGAGGTGAGACCGACCTGGGCGTTCATGTTGGCGCCGTCCATATAGACCTGGCCGCCGTGGGCGTGGATCACGTCGCAGATTTCGCGAATGGAGGTTTCGAACACGCCATGGGTGGACGGGTAGGTGACCATGAGCGCGGCGAGATTAGCGGCATGCTCGGTGGCCTTGGCCTTGAGGTCGGCGACGTCGATGTTGCCGCTGGCGTCGCAGGCGACGGGGACGACCTTGAAGTTGCACATCGCCGCGCTGGCGGGATTGGTGCCGTGGGCGCTGGTCGGAATGAGGCAGATGTTGCGGTGACCTTCGCCGCGGGACTCGTGATAAGCGCGGATGACGAGGAGACCGGCGTATTCGCCCTGCGAGCCGGCGTTGGGTTGGAGCGACACCGCGGCGAAGCCGGTGATTTCGCCCAGCCACTTTTCCAGATCGGCGAAGAGCCGCGCGTAGCCCTTGGTCTGCTGGGCGGGGGCGAAGGGGTGGAGTTTGCCGAACTCGGGCCAGGTGACGGGGAACATCTCGCTCGTGGCGTTCAGCTTCATCGTGCACGAGCCGAGCGAGATCATCGAGTGGCAGAGCGAAAGATCCCTGGCCTCGAGCCGCTTGATGTAACGGAGCATTTCGTGCTCGGTGTGGTAACGGTTGAAGACGGAGGCGGTGAGGAAGGTCGAGCTGCGCTCGAGATCGGAAACCGGAGGCGGGAGGCTGGCGACCGGAGGCAGCTCGGCGGATTCGCTGAAGCAGGCGAGGAGGGTTGCGACCTCCTCGACGGTGGTGACCTCGTCCAGGGAGAGGCCGACGGTGTAATCGTCGACCACACGGAGGTTCATGCGCTTCGCGGCGGCGGCGGCGTGGACGCGCCCGGCGGCAACGTTGCCGATGGTCAGCGTGTCGAAGACGGGTTCGGCGTTGATCGTGGCGCCGCAGGCCTTGAGGCCGGCAGCGAGCAGCTGGGTGAGCCGGCGCGTGCGTTGGGCGATGCGCTTCAGGCCCTCGGGGCCGTGATAGACCGCATACATCGAGGCCATGACGGCGAGCAGCACCTGGGCGGTGCAGATGTTGGACGTGGCCTTGTCGCGGCGGATGTGTTGCTCGCGCGTGCCGAGGGCGAGCCGCATGGCGGGATTGCCGTGAACGTCCTTCGAAACACCCACGAGGCGGCCGGGCATCTGGCGTTTGAACTCGTCCTTGGTCGCCAGAAAACCCGCATGCGGGCCACCGAAGCCCATCGGCACGCCGAAGCGCTGGGCCGAGCCGACGGCGACGTCGGCGCCGAATTCGCCGGGCGCGCGCAGGAGCGTGAGCGCGAGCAAGTCGGTCGCGACGATGCAAAGTGCGCCGGCGGCGTGGGCTTTTTCGAAGAAGGCGGCGAAGTCGTGAATGCTGCCGGTGGTATCCGGGTATTGCACGAGGACGCCGAAGACCTTGCCCTCGAATTGCCAGCTGCGGTGGTCGCCGGTCACCACGGAAACACCGAGGGGCTTGGCGCGGGTGCGAACGATATCAATCGTCTGCGGGTGGCACTTGTCGGAGACGAAGAAAACGGAGGCGTCATGGCTGTCGCCGAGCTTCACGCGATGGGCGAGCATCATGGCCTCGGCGGCAGCGGTGCCCTCGTCGAGCATCGAGGCGTTGGCGATCTGCATCCCGGTCAGGTCGGTGACCAATGTCTGGAAATTCAGGAGGGCTTCGAGCCGACCTTGGGAGATCTCGGCCTGATAGGGCGTATAGGCGGTGTACCAGCCGGGGTTTTCGAGGATGGTGCGCTGAATGACGCCGGGCGTGGCGCAATCGTAGTAACCCAAACCGATGAAACTGCGGAAGACCTGGTTCTGGCTGGCGAGGGCGCGCAATTCGGCCAAGGCGGCGGATTCGCCGGCGGCGGCGGGCAGATTCAGCGCGCGGGTGAGCCGGATGTTGGCCGGGACGGCGGCGTCGGCCAGAGCAGTGACGGAAGGTTGACCAACCGCCTTGAGCATTTCGGCGACATCGGCGTCGGAGGAGCCGGTGTGGCGGCGTTCAAAGGTATCGAGGGGCGCGAGGGAGTCACGAGACGGAACCATGGGCGAGGCTACGGCGGGGCCTAGAGATCGCGCAACTGAGTTTTCGGATGCAGCCTGGACATTTAAGCCGGGTTTTGCGGAGTCGTGCGTGTCCGTAATATTCGCGCCCGTCTCACGTTTGACTCCTTCCGACATTGCCCAGCGGTCAGCGGGGGAGCTATACGTCCGGTTATGAAGCTACCCCCCTGTCAGCGATTCCTCGGCCTTGGTCTGCTCGTTCTAATCTTGGGGCTGGCCCCCGCGACAGCCGCCCCCAGTACGGCCCCGGTAAATCCATCGGGCTTCGTTATCCACCGCGGCACCAATCTCAGTCACTGGCTCTCGCAGGACTTCGGCTGGCAGCCGCGCCAGCAGTGGATCACGGAGAACGATTTTCGCTTCATCGCCCGGGCCGGCTTCGATCACGTCCGGTTGCCCATCGACGAAAAGGAAATGTGGCGCGACGACGGTACGCCCAACGAGGACGCGTTCGCCCTGATGCTCCGCGCGATCGGCTGGGCGCGCGCGAACCGCCTGCGCGTCATCGTCGATCTCCACACGGTGCGCTCACACCACTTCAACGCGGCCAACGAGGGCGGGCACAACACGCTGTTCACCGATCCGCGTGCGCAGGAGACCTTTTTCGGTCTCTGGCGCCAACTGTCCGCGCGTTTGCACGACCAGCCCGTGGACGCGGTCGCCTACGAGATCATGAACGAACCGTCGGCGGACAATCATGAGGATTGGAACCGGCTGGTTGCAGGGGCGCATCGGGTCATCCGGCAGCTGGAGCCGGAACGCGTGCTCATCATCGGTTCGAATCGTTGGCAGGGGCCCTACGCGATGCCGTTCCTGAAGGTGCCGGCCGGCGACCCCAACATCATTCTCAGCGTGCACACGTATTCGCCTTTTCTGTTCACCCATTACACCGCCGATTGGGCGCCCACGAAGACTTACACCGGCGCGGTGCACTATCCGGGTCCGGTGGTCACGGCGGAGGATTTCGCAACGCTGCAAAAGCTGAATCACGGGGACATGACGGATTACATCATGGGTGTCCGCGACAACTGGGGACCGGAACGCCTGGCCCAGGAATTCGAGCCCGCCGTCCGCCGCGCGCACGAGTTGGGACTGCAGCTTTATTGTGGCGAGTTCGGCTGCTTGCCGACCGGACCGCGGCCCGGCCGCCTGGCCTACTACCGTGACATCGTGGGGGTGATGGAGAAAAACGGCATGGCGTGGGCGAATTGGGAATACAAAGGGGACTTCGGCCTGCTGGAATGGCACGGTGCGCAGGTAGGCACCGGCGCGCCGGACACCGAGGTGTTGGACGCCCTGCTGGCGGGGCTGAAAAAGTGACCTCACCTGTACCATCGCGATGACCCGCGCCGAACGCGCCGCCTGGGTGGACCGCCGGCTGGCCGAACTTTATCCGGAAACTCCGATCCCGCTCGACCATCGCGATCCCTACACGCTGCTGGTCGCGGTGGTGTTGTCGGCGCAATGCACGGACAAACGGGTGAACCTGGTGACACCACACCTGTGGGCGCTGGCTGATACGCCGGCGGCGATGGCCCGGGTGCCAGTGGCGAAGATCCAGACGATTATCCGGCCCTGCGGTCTCTCGCCGCAAAAATCCCGGGCCATCAGCGAACTCTCCCGATTGATCGTCGAACGGCACGGAGGGAATGTGCCGCGAACGTTCGAGGAGCTCGAAGCGCTGCCCGGGGTGGGGCATAAGACGGCGTCGGTCGTCATGAGCCAGGCGTGGGGCGTGCCGGCATTCCCGGTGGACACGCACATCCATCGGTTGGCACGGCGTTGGAAACTCAGCAGCGGTCGCAGCGTCGAGCAGACCGAGCGGGATTTGAAAAAACTTTTTCCGGAGTCGCACTGGAATCAGCTGCACCTGCGCATCATTTTCTACGGACGTGAGCACTGCACGGCCCGCGGCTGCGACGGAACGGTCTGCGAGATCTGCCGGACGCTTTTTCCGTCCGCAGCCAGGCGCACGGACCAGCGCGGTTTAGGCTGAGTTGCCGCAGCATTGGAGCGTGGCGATCGGCCGCTGCCGGCCCGGAACGGGCAGACAGGCGATTCCCGTCCGGCCGGAGTTTCGCTCGGCGGCCCATTGCTGAAAAACGGGCATCCTGCATATCCGCCAACGATTCATCTTGGCCAATAGATGCGCAGTCGGAGGCGGGCCGGAATGGCAAGATGGACCGATTCACGGTCGATTACGCCAATGCCATGGCCTTTTTCCGCATCAATTCTCCGCTCAAGCTGACGCTGGCCTATGTGATTTTCGGCCTGATCTGGATTGTGGGCAGCGACGGGTTTGTCGCTTGGCAACTCCACGAAGAGATCGGCAAGTGGGCCATTGATTCAGGGAAGGGGCTTCTCTTCATCGGAGTTACCGGCGGACTGCTCTATACATGGTCGAAGCGGCTCGTCGGCCGCAGCCGGACCGCCGAAGCGGCCTTGCGCGAAAGCCAGCTGCGCTGGCAGTTCGCCTTGGAGGGCGCGGGCGACGGTCTTTGGGACTGGGACCTCGGAGCCGACCGGGTGTTCTTTTCCCGACAATGGAAGAGCATGCTGGGTTACGCGGAAGGCGAGATCGGCGACGGTGTGACCGAGTGGGAGACGCGGGTTCATCCGGACGACTTGGCCACAGCATGGGCCAAAATCAATCAGCACCTGAGGGCGGAGACGACGTTCTATTTATGCGAACACCGACTGCGGACGAAGAATGGGGCCTACAAGTGGATTCTGGCGCGCGGAAAGGTGGTCGATCGTGCGCCCGACGGCCAGCCAAGGCGGATGATCGGCACGCACACGGATATCACCGAGCGCAGGTCAGCGGAAGCCCGGGTGGCTGACGCGCTGGGATTCGCGAAGGCGCTGCTCAATTCTTCGCCCATCGGGGTCATTGCCTACGGACCAGCCGGCCAGGCCGTCATGGCTAACGAGGCGGCGGCCCGTACAATTGGCGCCGATCTGCCCGGGTTGCTCCGGCAGAACTTCCGTGAACTTGAATCGTGGCGCCGCTACGGTCTGCTCGCCGCCGCCGAAAAGGCGCTGGCCTCGGGCACCGAGGTCGTGCACCAAGGGCCGCTGGTGACCAGTTTCGGGCGTTCCCTGTGGATTGAGGCCCGGTTCATGCCGTTTACCTTTCAAGACAGCCGGCACCTCCTGTTGCTGCTGAATGACATGACCGAGGCGCGCCGTACGCTCGACAACCTGCATCTGATGGATGCGGCGGTGCAGGCGGCGCCGTTGGGCTGGGTCGTGGTGGACTCCAAGGGTTGTGTGGAATGGACCAACCCCGGCTTCACCACGCTCACCGGGTACACGGCTCAGGAGAGCGTTGGCCGCAACCTGCGTTTTCTGAAATCCGGCCGGCACACCTCGGAATTCTACCAGGAAATGTGGGCCACGATCACGCGCGGGGAAATCTGGTTCGGGGAAATGATGAATCAGCGCAAGGACGGCACCCCTTACAACGAGCACATGACGATTGTGCCCGTGCGCAACACCACCGGAGTGATCACGCACTTTGTGGCGATAAAAAAAGACATCACCGGGCAGAAACAGCTCGAACATCAGCTGGCGCGGGCGCAGCGCCTGGAAAGCATCGGAATGCTGGCGAGCGGCATCGCGCACGACCTGAATAATATTTTTGCGCCGATCATGCTGTCGCTCGAGCTGTTGAAGCTGAAATATCCCGCCTCGGACGACCGGCGAATGCTTGACTTGGTGGAATCGGCGGCGCGGCGCGGCGGCGGCATTGTCCGCCAGGTCCTGACTTTTGCCCGCGGTACCACGGGTGAACGCGTCGAACTCCAGCCTCACTATCTGGTCAAGGAAGCCGTCCAGATCCTAGGCGAAACGCTGCCGCGGAATATTCGCATCGTAACCGAACTGGGAGCTGGGCTGTTGCCGGTCATGGGCGACGCGACCCAGTTGAACCAGGTCATTCTCAACCTGGCAGTCAATGCCCGCGATGCGATGCCGGACGGCGGCCGGTTGACGGTCGGGCTCAAGGGACTCGTCATCACCGCGGAGAAAGCGGCCCGGAATCCACCGCTGGTGCCGGGGCCATGTGTGGCTCTCACCGTGACCGATACCGGCACCGGCATTCCGGACGAGGTGCTGGAGCATATGTTCGAGCCCTTCTATACCACCAAACCGCGGGGCAAGGGAACCGGGCTGGGTCTTTCCACGGTGTACGGCATCGTGCGCAGCCACGGAGGCGCGATCGAGGTTGCCACGAAGCCTGGGTTCGGCACGACCTTTACCGTTTTGCTGCCCGCGTGCGACCGTGGCACCGAGCAAACGAATCCACCACCGCCGATGGCTGCGGCTTTCGCGGGAGCGGGGCGGCGCGTCCTGGTGGTGGATGACGAGGAGGCCATCCGGTCGGTCACCCAGGAAGCCTTGCAGCGGCACGGATTTGTCGTCGAGTTGGCGAATGATGGCGCTACGGCTTTGGAATTGTTGCGCACCGATCCGACCCGTTTTGCAATCGTCCTCACCGACCTCATGATGCCGAGCATGGGCGGACGTGAATTGGCGCGGGCCGTTCGCGATCTCACGCTGACGACACCGATCATCGCCTCTTCCGGATTATCGGAAGAACCAGCCCCGCACGAAAACCTCGCGGAGTTGGGCATTCGGACGATCCTGAACAAACCTTACGCGGAAGCCGAGTTGCTGGCCGCCCTGCGGCAGGAACTGGAGTCGAAGTGAAGACCCGAATCGGAGCCCGCCTAAGCCCGATAGGCTTCGGCGCGACGGCCTTCGCATTCGCTTCGCCCGGCGGTTTTGAGATTGGAGCTGGGCCTGCCGTGCGTAGCCACTTCGGTCCATTCGCAGGTCAAAGGCCCTCGCCAAGGCCCCCGGAGGGCATGCTCCTGTCGATGTGACCACAAGCTGCGCTGACTGGAACCACAAGTTGCGCCCGCTCCCCGAGCGGGCCTGCTTTCGGCCAAACCAGCGGAGGGAACCACAAGTTGTCCTAAGCCACGTTTGGGTACGATGAGTTGGCCGAAATTCTCGCCATGGCCTGCTTCGCTAGAATCGCAATTCGGTCTGGAGGTGCTCGATCACCTTCTTGGCGCTTGGGCGGATGCTCGGGAGTCGTGAATTCCAAGCGAGGACAAGGCTCCGGCTCAGGCCGGCGAGGCTGTCAGCTGGAAACTCGACATAGGAGCCGGGTTCAAGGTCCTTGAGGGCCAGCGCCGGTAGCACCGCGCCAAAGCCTCCCGATTGAACCGCCGTCAGCGCTTGGGGAAAGGACTGGCAGATGAGCGTGGGGCGCAGATCGGTCTTAAGTCCTTTCGCTACGTCGCGCAGCTTCTGCGTGAATTGTCCGTCGCTCGTGTGGGCGGCAAACGGCAATAGGCTGAACAAATCGCGCAAGGTGGGATGGCTGCGCGTCGCAACCAGAGCCTTGGGCACGACGGCGGTGAAGCTCAGCACCCCGAGCGGGGCCGACTTCAGCGGAGCCACCAGGGCGTCCTTACGGATCACCCCAAAATCCCCCCGCCCATCCTTCAATTGCTGGACGATTTCATTGGTGCGCAGATTGCAGGTCGCGAAGCGAGCGGAGGGTGCTTTCCGCAGGACCGCGCCCAGTCGCGGAATCACCAGCCAATGAATCAGGCTGTCACCAGCCGCGATGGTGTAGTCGACGGTCTCCGACCGACACGTCGCCCTGAAGTCCTGCAATGAGTGAAGCTGAGTCCTGACCAACTCTGCCAACTCGACCCCCTGGGCTGTCAGCTTGAGCTGGCGGCCCTGTCGACGGGCAACCTCGGTGCCGAAGAACTCGGAAAGCTCCCGGAGCTGGCGGCTGTATTGACTCTGACGGACCGGGTCGCCCGGTGCGGCCTTGGCAATGCCACCGGCGTCGTGGACTTCGACCAATACGCGCAGACGATCAAACGAGAGCCCGCGCTCGGAGAACAGATTATCATACATGACTAAAAAGTCACATATTGTGTGCGATCAGCTATGGCAAGTCTGCGCTCCTCTGGTATGATCCGTCGAATCAACCATAGACCGACCGAAAGAAACCCAAGGAAAACTATAACCACCCCTTGATTTCCCCAGCCGATCTTCCGTTGTAACCTGTAGAACACCTTAACGTCTCCCACCTGCCATGAAACCCACATTATCCATACTAGCACCGGCCCTCCGTAGCACGGAGAGGCATTGGTCGTATGCGACCATGTGTGCCCGAGTGACCGGACGGTCACTTATTGATTCGGGTAATTTTCAACCCGAACCGCAAAGTCCAGGAAGTGGAACCACCTGACGCTACCGAATAGCCGTAGCCTCTTGCCGCCCACTTCCGCCCGGAAGTGGGTTTTTTCATGCCTGAACGGCCGCTTCCGTGGATCGAGACAATCTCAATTTCCATACACCGTAAGCGGCTTCAACGCTGAGCCCAGTCAATCAGCCAACGTCCGCACCAAATCCCGCGGGCGTCCAAACCGTGACGACATAGTCGGCACGAGAGGGGCGACGGTGTGTGTTCTTTTTTGCGAAACACAGGACCGCTTCAACGTGGTCCTGTTCAAAACGCGCGGTGCGCCCAACGTGGGCGTTAAACGGCGATGCCCGCCGCGCGTTCACTTTTTCCGCCTTGTCGTCTAAGATGCAAGGATGCCGGTCTTTCAAGCCGGTGATGCGGGTGCGAATCCCGTCGAGGCGGCCATTTCCTATAGGAAGCGCCGGTTGTTGATCCGAAACCGGAGTTCGTTTCTGCCCCATCGGATTTTTTCTGGAGCTTGCCGGCAGCCAGAGCCGGCAGGGGCTAATTTGCGCGCGTGGCGTAGAAGCAACGCGGCGGTCTGCCAGTCCGCAGTCCCGGGTGCGATTCCCGGCGCGCGCACCAGCCTTCGCCAAGCGGAGCGTCAGCGAAGGCTGCCGTCCGTGGGCTTGGCGGAGGATGGTGTTTCACCCGCAAGCGCGGTCCGAATGGCTACGGCTGGCAGGCCATTCTTCGGAGCTGTGGTGTCAACAGTCAGCACAGCGGACTTTTAATCCGTAGAGTGCGGGTGCAACTCCCGCCGGCTCCACCATTTTGCCACCAGTCAGTCATCGAGGGCGGCCGCAGGAGAAATCTTCCTGCGCCGAGCGACCTGGAACTGCTGGCGGTGGCTGTCGCGCGTTGGGAGAGGAGTCATCCGGCAGTCCGCAAAACTGTCCCACGTCGGTGCAAATCCGGCACGCGCGTCCACTTTTCTACGGGGCTGTGATGATAATAGCAGCATGCCGCGCCCGCAACGCGGACGAGACGGAGCGTAACCGTCCAGCTCCACCAATTTGCCCGGGAGGTGTTGATAGATGCACGACTGCCTTCCAAGCAGACGGAGCCGGTGCGATACCGGCCCCGGGCACCATAGGCCTTAGATGTCCAAGCGGACGGGTTGGTCTCCAAATCCGACCGGGAGGGTGCGAGTCCCTCAGGGCCTGCCAATTTTGCGGAGGTTAGGCCGATCAAGTGATGGCGCGTGGCTGAAGACCACGAGAGCGCGGCGCAATACCGCGAGCCTCCACCATTTCATAGCAGGAAGCGGACAGTTCCGCCGTCGGTCTCATAAGCCGGCTCATTCCGTGCAACTCGGAATCCTGCTCCCAGTTTTCATCGGAGCGTAGCGTAGCAGCCAACGCGCTCGGCTTGGGACCGAGAAATCGCAGGTGCAACTCCTGTCGCTCCGACCATTTTGACTCGCTGTCGCTCGGGGCTTCGCCCCACGCCTACGGCGTGTCCACCTTCGCGTGCCTGCTGGCACGCTTCGCCAGGTGTGTGGCCCAGTTAGCGGGGCACCGGTCTGTGACGCCGGGGAAATGGGTGCAAATCCCATCCACCTGACCACTTTTGCTCGTGGAGATGAAGTAGTCGAATCAGCCCTCTGTCGAAGGGAAGTCAGTCGGTGCGAGTCCGATCACGAGCGCCATTCATCGAGGTGTCGCCTAGCAGCTATGGCAGCTGGCCTACACCCAGCCATACGGGGGTGCGAGTCCCTCCACCTCGACCATTGCCAGGTAGCTCAACAGCAGAGCGCCCGCCTGTTAAGCGGTGAGATGCAGGTGCGAATCCTGCCCCGGCAGCCATTTTTCGTCGGCGAGACAGCCAGTGAAGTCACCTGCTCGACATGCAGGCATTGCTCGGAGCGTCACCGAGGCCGACGACCATCCGGACGTAGTGTAGCAGCAAACACGCTCGCCTCGGGCGCGAGTGATCGGGGGTGCGAGTCCCTCCGTCCGGACCACTTTTGCGGTGTCGTCTAACAGCAGGACAACGGGCTTTGGACCCGTGGATGGAGGTGCGAGTCCTCCTGCCGCAGCCAGACGGGGCCTGGGACTGCCTAGCGTGGTCGTCTCCCTGGCAGGGAGAAATTCAGGCGGCTCGTCAGCCATAGCTCCGCTTCGCGGAGCGACGGCTGATGCGATTGACTCGCTTCGCAAGGCGAAGCTCGGGCCCACGCCCGCACCTGCTGGTGCGCCGCTCCGCGCGTCGTTGCCGCGCTGCGCCCGCAGGCTCCACCACTTTCATGGGTCGCAAGCATTAACAGTGATGCCGCCGGTTCTTACCCGGCAGAACCCGGAGCATTACCGGGGCGGCCCACCATTTTGGCTCGGTGGCGCAGCAGTCAGCGCAGCTCCCTCATAAGGAGAAGGTCGCGGGTGCGAATCCCGCCTGAGCCCCCATTTCGAGGCGTGGCAGAGCAGCAAATGCAGCGCGCTGTAAACGCGCCGCCCTCACGGGCTGCGGAGGTGCAAGTCCTTCCGCCTCGACCAGCTTTATTCCGGCAAAGCGTAGGTAGCGACGTATCCCAGTGGTATTGGGAAGAGCGGAGCGCAACTCTCCGTGCCGGATCCATTTTGTGCGGACGTGGCGGAACTAGCAGACGCGCCGGCCCGAGGAGCCGTCGGGCGCAAGCCCATGAGCGTGCAACTCCCTCCGCCCGCACCACTTTTCTCGCGGCGTGGTTGGAACAGCAGACATGGCGGGCTTAAACCCCGCCGGACCCTCCGGGTCCGTGCCGGTGCAACCCCGGCCGCCGCGACCAACTATGCGGCCGTGCGTGGAACAGAAGACCGGGTGGTTTCAAAAACCGCTGCGCCTCACGGCGCGTGGGCGTGCAAGTCGCCCCGGCCGCACCAATTTATCGACGGGTGGTGGAACGAATACACGCGAGTCTCAGAAACTCGTGGGCGAAAGCCCGTGCAGGTGCGAATCCTGTCCCGTCGACCATTTTAGCGCTTCGTCCTCTAGCCAGCAGGAGACCCGTCTCTCAAGCGGGCAACGCGGGTGCAAATCCCGTCGGAGCGACCATTTGCTGCCGCGTAGTTCAAAGTGAACCGTCCGCCTTATACACGGAATCGCGCTAGATGAGCGCCAGGCCCGGGAGCGTTACCCGGCGCGGCAACCATGCCTGTCAGACGTAGCGAGCGACGTGCCGGCCTTGTAAACCGGACAGGCCGGTGCGACTCCGGCGGCGGGCTCCATTTCAATTTCCGGGTAGTGAGATCAGGGTTACTTCGCCTCATAAGCGCGTGGTTGTCGGTTCGAGTCCGACCCTTCCCCCCAATGGGAAGGTAGCTCAATGGTAGAGCACGTTAACATACCTTGGTCGGTTTTCTCCCGGCTCCATTTTCTGGGCAGTGAAGATAAGGCTACTTCCGCCACCATCAGTCCCCGTTCCCTTCGGCAGTATGGGATGCGAAAACGAGCGCCTTGGCGCGGTGAAAGCCGTGCTAGGGAAGGGCTCTAGGGGAGCCGGACCGGGGCATGTTCGTGCGCCGGTCTGGTTGTCTCCTTGTCTGATTTTCTCCCAGAAACCTTTTCAGAGGCAGTGAGCGTGCGGTTCCTTCGGAAAACGCGCCCGTCGAAAGACGGGAGTTGCAGGTTCAACCCCTGCCTGAGCCGGCAACGGTCCAGTGGCGGAATCATCATCCCGTGCGCGGCTTCCTCCTCTGATTCCCTTCGAGGGTAGTGAGAACGCGGTTACTTCCGGTAATGCACGCAAGTGCCCTGGTTCAAATCCAGACACCGTGTTCGTTTTCCTCCCTCGTCCAATTTACGGGTAGTGAGTCCGCAGTTACTTCGGACTGAACTGACGGTGGTTCGATTCCATCCACGCTTTGGCGTGTAGCTCAGTGGTAGAGCATTCAGCGGCCGCAAGGCCGTATCTGCAGACGGTATTCTCCCGTATTCGTGTCCCCGGCGTTTCCGGGCTATCCCGCCGCGCGGTATCCAGCGCGGCATCCTTCATAAAAAAGGAGGCCATCATGGCCAAGTTCAGTATCCTCCCATTCCTTTCCCGCAAGGCCACCGTGCCAAACACGGTGAACTACGCCGGCGGCCGCGCCTTCACCCAGATGGCCAATCTCGAACTCGTTTCGATCATGCTCACCACGTTTCTCGAGGATGAGTTCTATCGCACCGAGCAACAGACCACGACTCGCATACGCGAGCTCATCGCCAAGGTCCGTGACCCGCGCTTTGTCGCCCAGGCGGCGATCTATGCGCGGCAGACCCATGGCATGCGTTCGGTGAGCCACCTGGTGGCCGGCGAACTCGCCAAGTCCGTCAAGGGTGCCCCGTGGACCAAGCGTTTCTACGCCCAGGTTGTCCGTCGCCCGGACGATGTGGTCGAGATCCTCGGCTACTACCTTGCCGTCTACGGTCGTCCGGTGCCCAACGCACTCAAGAAGGGACTGGGCGTCGCGCTCGCTCGTTTCGACGAGCACCAGCTGGCGAAGTATCGCCGTGACCATTCCACCTTCAAGCTGGTGGATGCGGTCAACCTGGTCCGTCCCCGGGCCACGCCTGCGCTGTCCAAGCTGATCCGAGGTGAGCTCGCTCCTGCCCAAACGTGGGAAACGAAGCTCTCGCAGGCCGGTGTCGCGGGCACGGCCGAACAGGCCGCCGCGTCGAAGTCCCAGGCTTGGGCTGAGCTGGTCCGTGAGGGCAAGCTCGGCTACCTCGCCCTTCTGCGCAACGTGCGTAACATCCTTACGCACGCTCCGGAAGTGGTGTCGGAGCTTTGCACGCAACTCGCGGACGAGTCTGCCGTGCGCCGCTCGCTCGTGTTTCCGTTCCAGTTCCTCACGGCCGTTGAAGTGCTCAAGCAGGGTAACCTGCGGAGTGCCGATCGGGTGATGGATGCGCTTAACCAAGCCATCGACCACTCGCTCGCCAATGTTCCGAAGTTTGAGGGCAGCACGCTGATCGCGCTCGATTCGTCGGGCTCGATGGCGGGTCGCCCGCAGACGATCGGTTCGCTGTTCGCGGCGGTGTTGGTGAAGGCCGGTGGTGCCGACCTGATGGTCTTCAGTGACGATGCGCGCTACGTGACCATCAACCGTCGCGATACGACGCTCACGGCGGCCAACAGCATCCCGTTCGCAGCTGGCGGCACGAACTTCAATGCGATCTTCGAGCGCGCGAACCGCGCTTATGATCGCATCATCATCCTGTCCGACATGCAGGGTTGGATCGGGGGTGGCGCGCCGGTGCAGCCGTTCGCGGCGTATCAGCAGCGCTACCATGTAGCTCCTCGCGTCTTCAGCTTCGACCTGAAGGGCAACGGCACGCTCCAGTTCCCACAGGAGCGTGTGTTCTGCCTGGCGGGTTGGAGCGACCGCGTGTTCGAGATCATGCAGAAGCTCGATCGCGACCCGGAGGCGCTGGTGCGTGAGGTCGAGGCCGTTCCTCTGGAAGGCTGACGCCGGTTTGTTTCTGTCGGAGCCCCGCTGCGGCGGGGCTCCTCTTTCCCTTCATCGTCCAAAAGCTAGGACGCGAGCGTGCGAAGCTCGAAATCGAGGTGCAAGTCCTCGTGAAGGGACCATTTTCCTCGCGTAGTGAAAGATATATCACCCCGCGCTTCGGACGCGGCATTGCGGGTGAGAGTCCCGCCGCGAGGTCCAGCTTCTCCGCGTGGCCGAGCAGCTCAGGCCTCCGCCTTCTAAGCGGACTGACGCAGGTGCAAATCCTGCCGCGGGGACCACGGAGGCGAAACTGGCCGAGGTGCCAGCACCCGTTTGAAGCGGATTGGGCGGCCAAGGGCCGCTGAGGAGCGTGACCTCTCGCCTCCGCCACATTTTGGAGAGTAAAGCCGCGAAGCGCGGTGATCGGTTGGAAGCCGATTCGAGCCGCAAGGCTTGTGGGGCAGGACCACTGCTCTCCGCCATTTTTATGGAGAGTGAACCCGCCAAGGTGCGGGCGCTGCCTCGAAAGCAGACGGACCGGTTCACCGGTTGAGGCGCAAGCCCTCCGCTCTCCGCCAACATTGGCTCGTAGCTCAAAAGCAGAGCGCTCGCCCGATAAGCGAGTGACGACGGAGCGTTACCGTCCGGGCCAACCATTTTGGAGGGTTAACTCCGGAAGCCGGAGGCCGCGGTGCTAACGCGAGCGGCGATTCTGTCGCTGAGGGGCGGGACCTCAACCCTCCGCCATTGCCGGGTCGTCTAACAGCAGGACAGCGGTCTCTGAAACCGTAGATGCACGTGCGAGTCGTGCCCCGGCAGCCATTTCATGCTCTGCAAGCATAGGCAGCGATGCAGCGGTCCCGTAAACCGCACAGGCCGGCGCAAGCCCGGCGCAGAGATCCAGTTTTGTTCGGAGCGCCGCCCACCGAGTGGGCACCCGCTTCTCACCCCTTTCGGGGCTACGCCATCTCCGCGCTGGCGCGCTCCGCCGCAAAAAAGAACACACACCGACGTTGGCTGAGACCCGGCCCGGCGTGAGCCCTCTCATTTACAACTCCTTCCTCCCATGAACACCGATCTCATCGAGAAGCCCATCGTCCTGTCGCTCAACCGGGCGTGGCAGGTCATTGGCCATCGCACCGTCAAGCAAGCGCTCATCGCGCTCAACGGCGGTTCGGCCGGCCTTCCGCCTGCCATGGGCCTCGATATCGCTTACCCGAAGCTCGAGGACTCCTGGGACTTCGACCGTCCGCTCTACCTGAACCCTGTTGTCTGGGACGAGTGGATCAAGCTGCCCGTGCGTGAATTCGATTTCGTCGTTTCCACGCCGAAGCTGCGGATCCGCGTGCCGACCGTCATCATCTCGACGCAGTTCGACCGTATGCCGATGCGCGTTCCGCGTGTCAGCCGTGCGGCCATCTACGCCCGGGATGCCGGCGTCTGCCAATACACCGGCGAATACGTCGGCAGGGACGGCGGCAACCTGGATCACATCATTCCTCGTGATCGAGGTGGTCGCGATTCGTTCGAGAACCTCGTGTGGGCCAAGCGAGAGGTCAACTCCCGCAAGGCCAACCGACTGCCGCACGAAGCCGGCCTCCGCCTTCTGCGTCGTCCCACCGCTCCGGCCACCATGCCGGTCACTGCGACGATTCGCGAACCCAAGCACCCCGACTGGCGCCACTTCCTCATGCACTGATCGCAGCACGCAGGTGGGGGAGTCGCCAGACTCGGTTCACCTCCAGTCCGGACTCTTTCTGCGCGCTGCCGAACTCCCATGACCTGCGTCAACTCCAGTCCCATTCCGCTCGCCGACCTCCTCGATATCGTGGAGACCGCGCTGGCTACGGTTTCCCGCCGGCTGCCTGCGCATGTCGCGCGCGACGATCTGGCATCGGTTGGCAAGCTGACTCTCATCACGCTGGTCGGCCAGGTCACCGGACCGACCGATCAGGTGCGTGCTTACTGCTACGTTCGGGTGCGCGGCGCCATGCTGGATGAGCTGCGCCGGCAGGATGCGCTCCCGCGCAACCGCCGCGACGTGGTAACCGCCATTTCCCGCGCCCAATCGGTCTTGGCAAACAAACTCGGCCGGGCTCCGACCGAGGCGGAGCTCGCTGTGACTGTTGGGCTGCCAATCGCGGTCGTTCATTCGGCGTTGGCCGCCAGTGCCGCCGAGGCTGACTCCCAGGATTTCGAGTGGAGCACCCTTCCCGACGCCGAGAGCCCATCGCCCGTTGAATTCGTCGAGCAGTCAGACCTGCAGGCCAACCTGCGGGCCGCACTCGAGCGCCTTCCGCCAAAACAGGCTTGGGCGATCCGTCGCTACTATCTGGAGGATGCCACTTTGGATGACATCGCCGCGGATCTCCAGGTCTCGCGCGAACGAGCCCGCCAAATTCGTGAAGCAGGCGAGAACAAGCTCCGCGCCGACCTGGTCGTCCTGTCTCTGTGGCAGTCGTTACTTGCGCCACGGTGAACACTTATCGCGCGGCCCGTCCCCCTTGGGGCGGGCCGCTTTAATCCCCCACTGCATCATGCGCTTTGACGACAAATATGCCCACCGCGACAAGCACCTCCTCCGTCTGGAGCGAGAGCTCAACCGTCTGCGCAAAGCCCAATGGCATGCACCTGTTGTTCCACTGGAACGCCCCTACCAACGCGGCTGGGTCAAGACCTTCACTTTGCGGGAGGATGCCCTGCATCACCCCGAGGTGCTCGTGTTCCAGGCCGTGTTGAAGGTGGTCAATGACCGGATCATCTCACGCACCCGTGAATTCATCCGCCGCAACGGCGATGCCATCATTCTGCGGCCGCGCATCATCGCCCCACATGATTGGCCGCGTTTGGCCTGGCCGATTAGCCACCAGCGACTCTTCGCCTATGGGCGGTGGCCGGTCGAGGACATCTATCCTTGGACCGAACGCTATTTCCGTCACTCCGTCTGCGGTTTCAAGCTGCTCCGCACTTGGTGGCTCGATGATATGGTGCTACCCTACATGATCACGCACCAGCGCGTGGAGCTGCCCGAGGTGCGCAGGCGTATCACTGAAATCGAGACTCACCTCCGTCATCGGCTTGGCTGGGAGCGGCTGCAACGCTTGCACGGGCAACATGTCCACTGGCGTCATGGTGAAGATCCAGCGCGAGTCCAGCGGGCCACGGCTGCCTACGTTGAACAGTGCGAAATAGGACATGACTAAGCAGTCATATAAGCTGCATAGAGCATGCTACAACGCGTCCCCAAAACCTGATATTTTGAACTAAACCAAAGCAAACATCCCATGAAGACCATCAACCTTTCCCAAGCCCTGAAGCACAAGAACCGACTCGCTGGTGAAATCGCGCGCCTGCGCGAGATCGTGCAGCGCGAAAACTCCCGTAAGGAATCCCAGCCGGCCCGCGCGGATGTGCGTGTGGCTTTCGATCAGTCGGTGACTCGCTCTCGCGAGCTGGCCCAGTTCAAGGGCGCCATCGCCGCGGCCAATGCGGCCGTTACTGACTCCAACCACGGCATCTACGGTAAGCTCAACCTCCAGGCCGAGCTCCGTGGCCTGATCGTCTTCATCAAGTCACTCAACACCAAGGAGGGTGAGGAGGTGGAGCGCGTCGGTTTCCTGAGCCGCGACGAAGCCGTCCGCACGGTATTCGTGGCTATCATCACTCGCGATGAAGTGGACCGCCTGACGGTGGCCTACCAGGCCGAGATTGATCGTCTCCAGGACGAGATCGACGAGTTCAACGCAACCACCCGCATCCCCCTTACCGCCTAACCAACCCTTTCGGGCCCGGCTTGAGCGACGGTGGGCCGACAACAGGCATCAGGCACCTCCGGGTGCCCTTTAAGAAGCCCCTAAACCAGGCTGCTTAACCAACGATACCGACCTGATTGTTAACCGTCATCGTTCAACGTCTCAAAAAGCAAGAATCATCACTGAAGGATAAAACCTTTGCCGCCTGCTTCCGTCTGTCGTCGTCTCAGGCCGGTGTCCCGACCACCCTGTATTTGTTCATGAGCATGGAAATCAAAGCCCGCGATCTGATCGCTGCCGGCTGGCATGAAGGCCGCCGCCTTGGCCCGGCCCTGCGCCGTGCCCGCGACTTGGAGTCGTCGGGACTGTCGCGTTCGGACGTGCTGACCCGGCTAGAAGCGGAGTTCCCGAAGCAACTGGCTGTTATCCTGCCGCGCTATGAGCCAGCTCCCCTGGCCGAAGCCATCGAGGCCGAGACGCCCGAGGAGGCCGCCAACGTCGTCGCCGCGCGTGCGCGCATGACGGAATTGCTGCACGTTCCGGTCGTGCAGCGTGGCGTGATCATGCCTGATGCCTGTCCATCAGGCGGTGGCACCGCCACCATCCCGGTGGGCGGCGCCATCGAGGTGGCTAACGCCATCATCCCCGGGGCCCACTCGGCTGACATCTGCTGCTCGATGTTCGCCTCCTTCTTCCCGGCCAACCACCCGGTCGGCGAAATGATGGACCACCTCCAGAAGGTGACCCACTTCGGCGCCGGCGGACGCCCGCGCGGTCACCAGTGGTCCTCTCCGGTCATTGAAGAACCGGTTTGGGACAACCCGTTCCTGACTGGTCTGCAGAGCCGCGCCCGCGACTTCCTCGGCACCCAAGGCGACGGTAACCACTTCGCCTATGTCGGCCGCATCCAGTTTACCGAGCCGCAGCGCGCCGCTCTCGAGGCTGCGGGCTACACCGAGCTGTCCGATTGGATCACCCGCCGCGACGGCAAGTTCAACGTCCTCGTGACCCATCACGGCTCGCGTGGCCTCGGCGCGGACCTCTACAAGCGCGGTCAAGTTGCCGCCCGCAAGTGGTGCGATGAGAACGCCAAGGACATCCCCGATGCCGCTTGCTGGCTCCCGGGCGACTCGCCCGAGGGTCTGGCCTACTGGGACGCCCTGCAATACATCGGTCGCTGGACCCGCGAGAACCACGCCCTGATCCACGAGGCACTCCTGCGCCGTCTGGGCCAGCGCGCTCTCGTGCAGATCGGCAACGAGCACAACTTTGTCTGGAAGCGCGGCGACCGCTACTTCCACGGCAAGGGTGCCACGCCTGCCTGGCGCGACCACGAGGGTCGTCCGTTGCTCGGCCTGATCCCGCTCAACATGGCCCGAGAAATCCTGCTGGTGCTCGGTTCCGATCACGACGGCTACCTCTCGTTCTGCCCGCATGGCGCCGGCCGCAACCTCTCGCGCACGGCTATGCTGCGTCCCTACAAGGATGCCGACGGCAACATCGACCCCGCCCGCGTGCAACAGATCCTGGGCGAGGTGGCACCAGGGCTCGATATCCGTTGGTTCAACGGGGGCGCCGACCTCTCAGAATCGCCGCTCGGCTACAAGGACGCCACCAAGGTAAAGGCGCAGATCGCGCGGTTCGGCCTCGCCACGCTCGTCGGCGAAATTCAGCCGCAAGGCTGCATCATGGCCGGCGAAGCTCCCGAACCACCCTGGGTCCGCGCCCGCCGCGAGAAGAAGGCCCGGCACAAGGACGAGCGCCGCGAGGGCCGCGCCGAGACCGCCGAAACCTGATCTGCGCCTGTTACGCTTCCGCGCGGCTGCGAGCTTTACCACGACCAATCAACCCGCTACCCAGACTTTGCTCCGGCGACGCAATGGAGAAGCATGTGGCGGCCAATCGGTCACAGACTGGTTCCATCGACATCCCACGCCCGAACCGCCAGATTTCATGGTGGACGCTACAGGACTCGAACCTGTGACCCCGTGCGTGTGAAGCACGTGCTCTAACCAACTGAGCTAAGCGTCCGGAATGAGGGGCGAAGGTTGAGAGTCCCCGGAGCCGAATCAACCCTGTTTTCGAGGCATGTTTTTTGAGGGATTGGGGTATGCGAGCGCGTCACTGTCCCTCCGTCACGTCATTCTGAGACCCAAGACCGAGCCATAACCAGCTTTGCGACCATCAAAAAAGGACTGAGATGCGTCGCCGCGTGAATCTTCGCTCCGCCCGTGATGACGAGCCAGGAAAGAGGGTCGCGGCAGATCGGGATTAATCATCCGCCGATTACGGTCCGCCGAGATACTGCCTTCCACCCCGGGCGATGTGCCTTAGCCGGAACGATGCAGTCGGCGCGCAAATTAGCGCTGAAAGTTGGGATACCGAAAGGTGGACGCGCACGTCCCCGTGCGCGTGGCTCGATACCCTCCGAAACCGGCACAGGGACGTGCCCGACCACCCGCGCCGACTGCATCGTTGCGGCTTAGGAAAACAACGGGCGCATGCTCTGGCTGAGGGATTCGTGCTGATCCTGCAATTTACGGTAGAGGGTTTTCCGCTTGGCGTCGGGGCTGCAGCGGGTCGCTTCGTTGAGCGCGACGATGCCGGTGGTGAAGTCGGTGAGCTTCGCCTTCTTGCCCTGCGCGAGCGCTTCGCACCAAGCCGCCTGTAAGGCGCCGCCGAGGGCGGCGCCTTCGTCCTCGACCATCGCGACGACCGGAACGCCGAAGATGTCAGCCATCATTTGCCGCCAGTAGGCGGAGCGTGAGCCGCCGCCCGTCACGCGGATTTCCTTCGGTTTGAGGCCGAGGGCGGTAAGACGGCGCAGGCCATAGTTCATGTTCATGGTCACGCCTTCCATCGCCGCGCGCGCCAGATGACCGGGGGTCAATGTTTGGAGACTGAGACCGGTGGCCACCCCGGTGCTCTTCGGCAGGTTGGGCGTGCGCTCGCCCGTGAAGTAGGGGAGCAGGGAAAGTCCACCGGAGCCCGCGGGGGCGCTGGCAACGGCCTGCTCGAGCTGGGCATGATCCCAGTTGAAGAGAGTGCGGAATTGCTCCGTGACCAGGGTCACGTTCATCGTGCAGAGGAGCGGCAGCCAGCCGCCGGTCGAGGAGCAGAAGGCGGCGATTTCGCCGTTGGGATCCACCACGGGCTTCGCGCTGTAGGCGTAGATCGTGCCGCTGGTACCGAGGCTCGCGGACACAACGCCCGGTGCGACGTTGCCGGTGCCGATCGCGCCCATCATGTTGTCACCGCCGCCGGCGCTGACGATCACGTCGGAGGAGAAACCATATTTCTGGGCGAGGGCCGGCCGCAACGTACCGGCCGCTTGATACGAGGCCGACAGCGGCGGCAGCCAGTCGGCGAGATTTTTGTCGAGCGCCTTGATCACGGGCTGCGACCAAGTCCGCTTGCGCACGTCCATCAGGGCGGTGCCGGACGCGTCGCCGTGTTCCATGAAGTAATTTCCGGTCAGATGGAAATTCAGGTAGTCGTGCGGGAGCAGCACATGGCGCAGACGCTTGTAGTTCGCGGGTTCATTGCGCTTGAGCCAGAGGATCTTTGGCGCGGTGAAGCCCGGCAAAAAAGCAAGTCCGGCGGTGCGGATGGCGCCCTTGGCGCCGCCAAGTTTCTTGGTGAGGATCTCGCACTCCTTGATGGTGCTGGTGTCGCACCAGAGTTTGGCGGGACGGATGACCTCGCCGTTGGCGTCGAGTGGCACGAAGCCGTGTTGCTGGCCGGAGACGCCGATGCCGCGGACGCGCGCGCCGTCGATTTTTGCGGCGACCTGCATGATCACGGAGTCAAGGGCCGCGGTCCATTCCTGCGGATGCTGCTCCATGTGGCCGGCGGGCAGGCCCGCGATCAGCGAGTGCGGGGCGCGCGCCTCGGCGATGATTTTCTTTTCATTGAGGTCGAGGACGACCGCTTTGGTGCTCTGGGTGCCGCTGTCGATGCCGATGTAGAGGGACATGGTAGGGGAATGCTTTGGATCGCCCGGATACTTTGCGAGCCGGGAAATGAAGGGCATAAAATTTTTCCCGGCACTTGGAGGCAGAGCGACGCTCTAAATGTGCTACAGTTAGACTTCGCGCCTCTTTGATTCGGACCATGAATCCGTTGAGGTTTCCGTCCGGTTCGAGACCAACCGTGGTCAACCCCTACCCTGAACCTAACCTCGTTACCTCGTATGAACACCAAGAATCGCACACTACGGTGCGGGCTATCCATGCTCGGCACCTTCGTGCTGTCCTCCTCCTGGGGATATGCACAGACAACGGACAAACCTGCCACCCCGCCCAAACCGGCTGACGAAGAAGTTCTCGTGTTGTCGCCGTTCGAAGTTTCCGCGGAAGCAGACTCGGGTTATGTTTCCGCTACCACGCTCGCAGGTAACCGTCTGAACACGGAAGTGCGCGACCTCGGCAACGCCGTCACGGTCGTCAACAGCCAGTTCCTGAAGGATATTGCTGCGACCAACAACGAAACCCTTCTGCAGTACACCGTCGGCACGGAGGTCGGCAACGTGCGTGGCAACTTCGCTGGTACTGGTGACAGTGCCTTCCTCGACGAATCGAACCGTTTCGTTGCTCCGAACCAGAACACCCGCGTCCGTGGTCTGGCCGAAGCCGATAACACCCGCGACTACTTCCTTTCCGATATTCCGTGGGATGGTTACAACGTCGATCGCGTGGATCTCCAACGCGGCCCGAACTCGATCCTGTTCGGTATGGGCAGTCCGGCGGGTATCATCAACGTCGGCCTGAAGCAGGCTTCCTATCGCAACGCCAACGAAGTCTCCTTTCTCCTCGATCAATGGGGCACCGCCCGACTGTCGGCCGACTTCAATCGGGTTTTGTTGAAGGACGAGCTGGCGGTTCGTGTGATGGCTCTCCATGAGAAAGAAAAGTTCCAACAGGATCCGGCCTTCGAGGACGACGATCGCATCATGGGCGCCGTTCGCTGGGAGCCCAAGTTCCTGCGCAAAGGGTCGGCTCGGACGATCTTCAAGGCCAGCTTTGAGGACGGTGACATCGAGAGCAATCGCCCCCGTACGCTCCCCCCGTTGGATCTACTCACCCCTTGGTTCTATACGGGTACTTTCCAGGGCAAGTTTCCGACCGACGATCCGGCAACCTATATTGTCGGGCAGAGTACTCCCTACGTAAAGGGCGCTCCTCGTACGTTCAACAATCTGAACAAGCAGACCTTCAATCCTCATATCGTGATGGACGATAATTCCGGTCTGCCCAACCACGGTCAGGCCCGTCCGAAGGTCAACGGTGGCTCCGATAACGGTAAACTCAGTCCGTATTACCAGCCGTGGCTCGGCAATTACGGACAGCAGTTTGGCGGTCCCAACGCTTTTTTTGCAACCGACGGCGCTACGCCCAGCTACTGGCTTTGGGAAATTCGCGAGACCCGCGCCATCAACTCCAGCGGAGTGGATGATAATGACGTCGGCGAATTTGCCTTTCACCGTCCCGTCGGCATCGCGACGCAGTCATCGTTCGCGAAATCGGCCCATCTGCCATTTGCGGAGGTTTATAAGAATTACAACCTCTCGGACCCCACGGTCTTCGATTTCTATAACAACCTGCTTGATGGTCCGAACAAATCGGAATGGGTCGACTTCGACGCGGTATCGGCTTCGCTCGCCCAGACGTTTATGAATGACAAGTTCGGGTTCGAACTCGTCTACAACCAGCAGAACTATCGCAACGGTCAACTGGCTCTTTTGGATGGTGAGCGCCAAGCCATTTACATCGATATGATGAGCGTCTATTCCGACGGCACCGCCGCCGGTAAAGACGGGGTTCAGTTCCAGAATGGCACGCCGAATCCCAATGTCGGTCGCGCGTTTGTTACGGACAGCGGCCAAGGTGGCAATCGCAGCTACAAATCCGATCGCGAATCGAAGCGGGCCACGGCGTTTTTTACGCACGACTTCAGCAAGAAAAACGCGGGTAGCGCGTTTACCAACTTCCTGGGTCGCCACACATTCACCGGCCTCTGGTCTGAGGACGAACTCAATCGCGAGGATCGCAGCTGGCAGCGTTATGCCGTGCTCGACATGGGTTATTGGACCGCATTTGACGGCGGCAATGGCATCCGTTTCACCGACAACGGCTTTGCGGTCAATCGCATCATCTATCTGGGTGGTTCGTTGAAGGATCGCACCAGCGCTTCCGGCGCCTATCTGCCCCGCCTTCAGCAGGTCAATAACGCCACCAGTGGTACGATCCGGTTCTTCGATTCCCGTTGGAACGCTCCCAATGTGGATCCAGCTGCTCCTTGGATTAACCAATACTATCCTGAGTTCCGGAGCGACGGCCTCCCTGATACCCGTCGCAATTCGACGCAGTCGGAGAATTCGGCCAACTACATTGGATGGGTGAACCAACCCTTCACGATCACCGATTCCGAGTCGTCGCAACAGGCCCGTAACACCCTCACGACCAATGCGCGTCTTCGCCGGGACAAGGTTGAGGCCAAGGCCTTTGTCTGGCAGGCGCATCTGTTCGACGGCGGTCTCGTCGGAACCTACGGTTACCGCAAGGATACGGCGGGCAACTCCGAGTTCTCGCAGCAGGCCAGCGACCGTCCGGCCCCGGGGTTCCTCAATTGGGACCCGAGCTACTACACGCTTGAAGGGAAGACTTGGAATGAGATCAGCGGCACATCGCGCAGTTACTCGGTTGTCGCGCACTTGGATGAACTGCCGAAGCTCAAAAACCTGGTGGAAAAATTGCCGGTTCGTGTCTCCCTCTTCTATAACAAAGCCGAGAACTTCCAGCCCTTCGCGGGCCGCAAGGACGTCTTTGGCGAGGCCATTCCGCTCCCGTCGGGCACGACGAAGGATCTCGGCGTCCTCTTGGAAACGAAGGACGGAAAATATTCGCTTAAGGTGAACAAGTACGAGACGGAGATCAAGAATGCCTCCAGCAATTCCCTCAACGGCTCGTGGTTCATCGGTGCCTCGCAGGCCTGGGCCGCCGATTGGGTGAACGTGTTTGAATACAACTGGACTGGCTTTGGCGATTCGGCCGGCATCAGCACCGATCCGACCTACTCCCGCGCCAATTGGACCGATGCTCCGGATCGCGAAGAGCTCGCTATCAAAGCTTGGCGTGAGTGGCAGCAGAACCCAATCGCCAAGAAGCTCTATGCGGCTTGGAACATCAACCCGGCTACGCGGACGGGTCAGGTCGGCAACACGACCCCGACCGGTTTCACGATCCAGGAGGATAGCTTCTCCAAGGGTTATGAAATCGAGTTCAATGCCCAGCCCACGCGCAACTGGCGCCTCACGCTGAATGCCAGCAAAACCTCGGCCACGCGCAGCAACATCGGCGGCAAGAATCTCGCCGACTTTGTCCAAGCCTACGAATCGTTCCTCAACAAGACCGCGGTTGATTCGAAGGGTAACACCTTCCGCCCGGGTGGCGATCTTCGTATCTGGTGGGGTGGAGCCGGCAACGAGACCGCGCTCTATCAGTGGAACTTGAATGTGGGTTCCAACTACCTGGCGCGCCACCTTCAGGAAGGCAGCAACGTGCCTGAGCTTCGTGAGTGGCGCCTCAACGCGATCTCCAACTACGACTTCACTGAAGGTCGTCTGAAGGGCGTGAGCGTGGGCGCGGCGCTCCGCTACCAGAGCTCGGTTGTCATTGGCTATCCGGCCATCCCGAACCCCGACACCTCGGTGACTTATCCTGTCTATGTCTTTGACATTGCCAATCCTTACAAGGGCCCGGCCGAAACCGATGTGGACCTCTGGGTCGGCTATGGACGGAGGATACTCAAGAATGTCGACTGGCGGATACAGCTCAATGTGCGCAGCGTTGGAAAGGGCAACGACCTGATCCCAATCACGGCCCAGCCCGATGGGACGCCTGCGGGTTATCGTATCGCGCCCCGTCAGTATTGGTCGCTTAGTAACACCTTCCGATTCTAGCCTTGGTTCAGGTTTAATCGTTAGCGCCTCTCCTTTGGGAGAGGCGCTTTTTTTTTGCGATCTCAATACACGGATATTGGCTTTGGGCGGTAGATGCTCGCGACGCACGCGCGCCGAAGACATGCGTGTGCCTGGAAGATGGCTTGTCTCGGCACGGAATAAGCGATGCTTTGCCAGCGTGCCGGGGCCACGGCACTCGACCGTGCGAATCGGTCCCATGCTTCCCGTAGGAATTTAAATCAGTTGAGTATGAATCAAATCACCCCCGCAACCGTACTAAGATCCGTTCGATGGACGCGCCCTGGCTCGAGCTTGATCCGTCTGATGCTGCTGATCCTTGGGCTTTCGGCCGTCTGCAGTTCCGCGCGAGCCGAACTTTATCAGACGATTGGGGTGAATGTCATGTCGCGAGAGCATTTTCGAATCGGCCGGATCCAATACCCCATTTCCGAAATGACCGCGGTTGTGGCGCGTGAAGCCGATGGCACCGCCCGAATCCAAGTGAAGCTATTTTTGCCGCTTGGTTTTAAGAAGGAAATTATCGAGGACATCAAAGAGCGGTGCCGCAAGGCGGGCGCGAAGACGTTCTTTATTGTCTATAAATCTTAGTCGAATCCGGTTCATATGAACCGTGCGAGCAGTCGGCCGGGTCCGACTGTTTTTCATGGCGCTTTCAGCGTCAACACCTGCTGAGGCGCTTCCGTGAAGCGATGCTCCAAGGAAGAGCCATCGGGCCAGCGAACCAGAAGCCGGCGGGGAGGATTGCCATCGCGCCAGCCGAAGAAAGCTGCCGCGGAATTCTGACTATAATAACCGCCGCCAGCCGTGATTTCTGCCAATTGCACGGTGCCGTCGGTCAGCTCCAGGCGCAAAGCAGAACCAATGGCAGTCGGGTTGCCCGGCTTGCCTTGCAGCCGTACCTGAAAGGAGTGCCGTTCCGGCAGGCCCTGGTTACGCCATGCCAGGGTGGTGGAATTGTTGCGACTCACGACGAAGTCGGGCCAACCGTTACGATCGAGATCGAGAACCACCAGGGCCTTCGCGTCCCCGGGCACCACCAGACCGCTGCGCTCGGTTTCCGCCGGCAGGAAATTACCGTGGCCGTCGCCCAGGAGAAGTTGTCCCAAACCGCCGTCGAAGCGACCGACGCCAGGGTTTGGCGCGTAGGAATTTTGCACGGCGTAGAGGTCGGCGTGGCCATCTCCGTCGAAATCGCCGGCCACGAGGCCTTGAATCGGCGCGATCTGGGCTATCCGCGGCAGAGGCGTGAAACGATAGGTTCCGTTAGGCTCGCTCAGAAACATCCCGCTGCGCAACTCGGTTGCCGCGAATCGTCGCGCGGCGTCCAGTTTGTCCTGCGCCAGCAACTCCGGCAGCGTGGCGCGGGCGTAGGTATCGTTGCGGGAGAAGCGCTGCAGCAGGGTGGGGATTTGCGCGCCGAGTTCCTTGCGGGTCCGGCGGGGATAAAGTTTGTCGCCTTCATAATAGGCTTCGATCACCTGGACCGACGTGCCGCCCTTGAAATTGCCCGCATAAATCAGGATCGGCGGTTGATACAGCGTGTTGAGGCCAAGGTTGCCGACTGCGTAGTCGGGACGGCCATCGCCGTTGAAGTCCGCGCTTGTCAATGCCGTCCACCAGCCATCGCCCGCGGAGCTGAAGCCACTGGCGACCGAATGGTCGCTGAAGCCGCGGCCTTGGTCGTTGTGGAAGTAACGCACGCCGCCCCATTCCAGCGCGAGCAACAGGTCGGACCAGCCATCGCCATCCACATCGCTCCACAGCGCGGATCTGACCAAGCCCACTTCGCGCAACGCCGGGGCGAGTGCGTCGGTTACATCCTCGAAGCGACCACCGGCGTTCCTGAGCAGAGCGCTCCGTGGCGGCAGCGGGTAGCGACCGGGAAGCACGCGGGCGCCGAGGAAAATGTCTAGGCGACCGTCGTGATCGAAATCGGTGGCCGCGGCGGCTCCCATGCTGAGCGGCAGCGCGGGCAGAGCATCCGGCTGCGGAGTGAATCCCGCGCCACTGTTGCGATACAGCACCGGTTGGAAGGAGGGCGAGTTGGCTGCACGGTTGGCACCGGCCTTGGTCTGAAGCAGGTCGGTCAGGCCGTCGCCATCGTAGTCGAATAGCAAAAGCGGTCCGTCATCCACCGGGGACGCGGGCAGGCTGCCGACGGATACGAAACGATCTTCGCTGCGAAACAGGATTTGGGTCGGTTGTTTGCCCGTGCCGCCGAACACCAAGTCGGCTTCGCCGTCGTGGTTCAGGTCGCCCAAGGCCAGGGCCGGGCCGAGCCGGTCGAAACGCATCGCGACCAGAGGCTGGCTCTCCAAGTCGAAACTCTCCTCCGACTTCAGATCCAGTCCGGTGGCGGCGCCGACTTCTACAAATTGCGTGGATGGGGCGGACCGGGCCGGCAATGGGCGGGCCGGGTCCGCGGGTTCCGTGAGGGTCAGTTTTTGATCCGCGGCAATGTCCGTGAAGGTTTGGACGTAGCTGCTGGGCCATTCGACCGTGAGCTTTTTGATCACGGTGTCGGGACCCAACCCAAAATGCAGCACGGGCTCGCTCGTCGAGAGGTAGCCGCGGGTCAGTTCGAGCGTGCGCACCTGGCGGCCCTGTCCGGTTTCAATGGTCACCTTCGCGCCCACTCCGAAGCGGTTGGAAACCGTGCCGTGCAGCGAGACGATCAGGCGGTGGCCGTCGGGACTGTCGTTGCGCAGGACGGTCGGGTTGTCCTCGTGGTTGGCAAAGACGATGTCCAGATCGCCGTCACCGTCGAAATCGCCGAAAGCGGTCCCGAAGCTCACGCCCTTCTGGTTCAGGCCCCATTGCGCGCCGACATCCTCGAAACGAAGGTCTCCCGCGTTCCGGTAGGCCAGGTTGGTTTCCTCGAGCCGGGGGCTGGCGCGCATGATGGCCAGCCGCTCGGCGGGATTCTGCGCCAGGACCATGCGGTCGAGCAGATCGACGTTTTGATACTCGCGCACCATCCCGTTGGTGATGTGCAGGTCGACACGTCCGTCGTTGTCGAGATCTTCGAAACGCACTGACCAGGTCCAATCCGTGGCCGCAAGGCCGGTCAGGTAGGCGGCTTCCCGGCAGCGGCCGGTTCCAGTGTTAAGAAAAAGCGCATTGTGGGAATATTGAGGAGCCTCCGTCGTGGCGGGTTCGGTGGCACCGTGCTGAAGCATTCGAGAGTACGCCATGCCGCGGTGGTCCTGCTCGTGGGTCGTGGCGGCCATGTCGGCGACGAGAAAGTCGGTCCGGCCGTCGCCGTCCACGTCCCCCGTATCCGAACCCATCGAGGAGTACGGCAGGTGTGGCACGATGGAATCAATGACATTGGTGAACGTGCCGTTGCGGTTGTTGTGATAGAGTTTGTCGGGCGCGGTGAAGTCGTTGGCGACGTAGAGGTCCGGCCAGCCGTCGCTATCGTAGTCCCAGATACCGGTGGAATGCGCGAGATTCTCGCCGGCGATGCCGGCGCGCTCCGTGACATTTTCAAAGGTGCCGTCGCCGCGATTGTGCAGCAGGTAATCGCGCTGGCCGTTCGGAGCCTTGACGGTGTCGAGCAGGCTCGTCTGCACGTAGACGTCGAGCCAACCGTCGCGATCGTAGTCAAAGAAAGCCCCCATGCCGCAGGCATCCACCAAGGCGAGGCCACGGGCCTGGGCTTCCTCGCGGAAAGTGCCGTTGCCTTGGTTGACGAACAGGAGATTCGGGGCGTTGAAGCGGCATACATACAAGTCCAGCCAGCCGTCATTGTTTACGTCTGCCCAGGCGGCGCCTTGGGTCCAGTCCGCGCGATCGGTTTTGGTCAGCTCGGCGGGCCCGGCCAGACCCGCGGTCAGGGTGACATCCGCAAACTTCCAGCCGCCGAGATTGCGGAACAACCGGCTCGGCCCCGTTTTGCTCACGACGAAAATGTCGGGACGTCCGTCCTGGTCGTAATCCGCGACGGCCACTCCCGTGCCCAGCGAACCGTTGACGAGTTCCGTGTAGCGCCCGGCCCACATTTGCGGGTCGCCGTAATGGTTCTGGCAGCGGATGCCTGTTTGCTCGGCCGCGAGTGCCGTGAACATCGTCCGCCCCGCCGGTCGCGAGCGCGCGGCCAATGGCGCCTCCGCGAGGCCGGCCGCGGCCTCCGGCAGGCACAGTCCCTGGCTGCCGGCCACGAGAGCAAGCCCCGTCATGATCAGCCAACGGGCGGCATGGCAGACGCGAGGATAAGTGGCGGGCGTGGGGAAGCCGGGGGCCATGCCTCCAGCACAAGACATTCGCTTGGCCGGGCGAGCAGATTTCGCGCGGCGGCCCCTACTTTGGCAGCATCGTGAGAATCTCGCGCAGGCTCTGTGCGGTTTTTGTCTGCCCGCTTTGTTCGGCATCGCGCAGGCCGGCGGCAAGCACTGTGCGGGCTTCCGCGATCCGGCCGTTGTGCGCGTAGGCCTGGCCGAGAAACAGCGCGGCCTGCGGATTGGCAGGCTGGGCGCGACGATAGATTTCCAGCATGGGCACGGCTTCCTCGGCCCGGTGCATGATCAGCAACTGCACCCCGAGGTCGGCGTTCAAGTCGGGGTCGTCTGGCACCAGGGCCAGGCCGGCTCGGTAATGTTGCTCGGCGGCGGCGGGATTTTTCTTTTCGATGGTCCGACCGGCCTCCAGATGCCAATTGGCGGTGATCTGGCGGATCTCGGGAACGCCGGGATTGGCCTTGAGCAACGGCAACAGGTAGCGGCCGGCGTTTTCAATCCGGCCGGCTTCCATTTCCAAGCGCGCCCGCAGGAGCAGTGCTTTCGGAAACGTGGGCCGCATGCCCAGCGCGTGATCCAGTGTTCGCAGGGCCTCGTCGGGCCGGTTCGATTCCAGCAAGAGAATGGCGAGGGCAAAGTCGGCTTCGCCGAAGGCTGGATTCACCTCGAGGGCCCGCCGATAGGCCGCGGCCGCTTCCCCGATCCGGCCGTCGGCCTTGAGTAGGTTGCCGTGGGCATGCAGGAGGTCGGGTGAGTCGGGATGCACGCGGAGGCCGTCTGTCAGCGCGCGGTGAGCCGGCTCGGATTGTTGCAGGGCGCGGCAGGCTTCGCTAAGGTTGAAATAGTGGAGCGGGGCCGGAGTACTCGCCGCCCGGGCGATGCCGTTGGCGAGAATGTCGCGTGCAGCCGCCGCAGAACCGAGTTCGAGCAGCAACGTGCCGAGCATCTCCGCGGGGAGGGGATCGGTAGGGGCGAGCGCCAGCGCGTGCTCGAAACGGGCGCGGCCGCGATCTCCTTGGTAGGTCTGGTAGGCAATGACACCGAGATGACACAGGCGCCGGGGTTCGTGACAGCGGGCATCCACCTCCTGCATCCACGGATCGTCGGCCTCGCGGAAACGGCCTGCCTCGCGGCCGAGCCAGCGGTGCAGGTCGGCCAGATCCTCGTGGCCTGCGGCCGCCTGGAGTTCGGCGTAGAGATTTTGTGCGGCGGAAAATTTTGGTTGATGTTGCAGCAGGCTTTCGAGCCGGGACAGGGTTTCCGCGGTGCGCCCCTGCAACTGGGCAATGCGCGCCAGGCCCAGTTCCGCGTAGGGATCGCCGGGCAGCAGCTCCAGCCGGCGACGGTAACCGGTTTCGGCGGCGTCGATGCGACCGCTCTTGAATTTCATCTCGGCCAGCCGCAGCCAGGCGGCGGCTGCTGTGGGGTCGGCAGCCACCGTGAGCTCGAGCTGTTCCTCCACCGCAGCCTGGTCTCCCTCACTGCGCCGCAGATCGGCCAGGTAGTAGTGCCAGCGCGCTTCCCGGGGCTGCTCGCGAATCAACAACCGCCAGCAGGCTTCGGCCTCCGCGCGAAATTCGTTGGCGTGACAGAGCCGCCCCAATTCGGCCACGGCGGCGAGATCGCCGCCGGCCGCGCCCACGTGCGCCGCGGTGAGCAGGTCGCGCAGTGTGGCGTTGGGCACCGCAGCCGGCAGGGCGGGCACCGCGGCCCGCACGCGGGCGAGCCGGGCCTGGCGCCAGCCGAGGAGTGCTCCGGTGGCGATGAGAGCGGCGAGGAGAATCCACAGCAGCGGTCGGATGGCGGACCGGCGCGATGGAGGGGACTGGACGGTACGCGGGCTCACTGACGGCGCCAGAGCGTGATGTTGCTCACGTGTTCAAACGGCGGGAAGGCATGCAATGCGCCCGTCACGATCTCGGGCACACCATCGCCGTCGAGATCGCCCGCGGCGGCGGTGACGAATTTGATCGGACGGTGCGCCAGCGGCACGGGCGTGAAACCCTGCCGGCCATCGTTAATCCACGCCATCAGCGAGCTGGATTGCGGGTCGTTCCAGTCGGCAAAGCAACTCACGGCCACGAGATCGGTGAAGCCATCGCCGTTGAGGTCGGCGGCGCACGGGGCATAGGCGCCGGGAAAATCGCCCACGCGATGAAAGCGAAAGTTGCCGCCGCCGGTGTTTTCAAGCCATTGCAGCCCATGCCACGGCCGGTGCCCGCGCACGGCGTAGTCGAAGCCGTCGCCGTTGGTGTAGATGAGGTCGGGACGGCCGTCGCGATTCACGTCGGCGACCGCGAGTCCGCTGCTGCCGTAGTCCTCGTTGGTCGAGCCCCAGATCAGTTCGTCCTTGAATTCGCCGCCGGATCCCGGGTTGCGGAACAGGTGCACCTCTTCCCACTCCTGCGAGACAAGCGCGGCGAAATCAGGCCGGCCGTCGCCGTCGAAGTCGGCCACGGGAGTGTGCACCGTGCCGGACTGGCGGTTGACGATGTGGCTTTCGAATTGCCAGCCGCCAAGGTTCTTCATCCAGCGAGTTTCGCCCTGCGCATAACCGAATTGCCCGACGACGAGATCGAGCCGGCCATCCTGGTGGCCGGAGAGGTTGGCGCCGCGCACATCAGTAACGCGCGCGGTCTGGTCGAGCAGGGTGCGGGGACGGAAGGTGCGGTTGTCGAGATTTTCGAGGACGACGACGGAGCCGATGCGGTCGTTGTTCGGCATGATCTGGCCCATGCAGGCGACGAGCACGTCCAGGCGCCCGCTGCCTTGCACGTCGGCCGCCGAGACGTTAGCGGGGGCGGGGAGGTCGCGGGCGATCACCTGTTCCGTGAACACACCGCGCGGCGCCTGCCGGATCCAGCGGACGGTATTGTCGCGGCACTCGCAATAGATCACATCGGGCAATCCATCCTGGTCGAGATCGGCGATCTGCAGGTTGGTGACCATGGGCCGGTCATCGGGACCGGCGACGGCGCCGATTGCGGTCGGGACGAAGTTCAGCGACGGCGGGGCCGGGCGCGGCGGTTCGACGGGCGCCGCCATCGGATCGGGGCTGGCCGGCCTCACGGCCAGCCAGAGGGCTCCGCCGCCGAGCAGCAACGCGGCGACAATCAACAGGCGGGTGGCAATCGAGTTCATATAAGCGGTAGCGTTAGTCTCCCAGCTGAGACTGGAACTCCGCCGGCAGCAACTGGAGTGCGGTTTTCTGCAGCTGGGGATCGGTGAAGTCCATGTGGTAGGCGCGGGCGATCGTGAGCAGGCGAAAAAGACTTACCGGGCCGAGCGAGCGCAGGCGCTCGGCGTCAGCCTCCGCGAGGCAAAACGTGACTTCGGGCCGCGCCAAGTCCGGGTGCTTGGTCTGGGCCAGCACGATGGCGAGGTTGGCGCGGCGTTCCCAGGGCAGATCCTCGACCCGCCCGTCGGCGGTCGCGGGCAAAAGCTCGGGCATGACGTATCCCA
>DATCRM010000110.1:0-10200 GCA_036568985.1 Lacunisphaera sp.
GCACAAACCGGCCAAGGCCACGGGATCGGGTTCGACGAGACCGCCAAAACCGGCGTCCACCTGCCGATAGCGGGCTTGGCGCAGAGTGGCGGCATGGTCGATGTTAACGCCGAGGAGGATCATGAGGGGAAGGTTGACCAATAAGGCGCAGATGCTTCTCCTTGGCAAAAGCGAAATGACCGTCCCCGCCGCCACACCGCCCCAGAAAGAAAACCTGCTGTTGAACCTCGCCTGCAATGTGGCGGCACCGGCCATCATCCTCTCGAAGTTCAGCGAGCGGTTGGGCGCGAAACACGCGCTGGTTATCGCCCTGGCTTTCCCCCTCGCTTACGGCCTCTACGACCTGATCAAACGCCGGAACTTCAACTTCCTCTCGGCCCTCGGATTCACCAGCACGCTCGCCACGGGCGGCCTGGGCCTGCTCAAGCTCGAGCCTTTCTGGTTTGCCGTAAAGGAAGCCGTCGTACCCGCCCTCATCGGCCTGACCGTGGTGGTGTCGCAATGGACCAAGAAGCCACTGGTCCGCACGATGCTCTACAACGACCAGGTGATCGACGTGCCGCGAGTGGAGGCAGCGCTCGACGCCCGGGGAGAACGCCCCGCTTTCGTCAGGCTGCTGAGCAGCTCAGGCTGGTTGCTGGCCGGTTCGTTTGCGCTGAGCTCGGTGCTGAACTTCGTGCTGGCCCGTTTCATCATCACCGCCATGCCGGATACGCCGCTGTTCAACGAGCAGCTTGGGCGGCTGACGTGGATGAGCTACATCGTGATCATGCTGCCGAGCCTCGTCATCATGATCGTGGCGCTCTGGCGCTTGATCAAGGGGCTGGAGAAGCTGAGCGGACTCACGCTGGATGAGATCCTGCGCCAGCCGCCGGAAAAGAAAACCGCCGCGCCCCAGGCGGGAGCGGCGGGCAATGATTCGGGAACCGGGACGGGTTAACCCCGCTTGCCGATCAGCACGTAATCGCGCTTGACCGGGCCGACGTAAATCTGGCGCGGGCGGTAGATGCGGCCCTTCGGATTGGACGCGACTTCCTTCCAGTTCGCGATCCAGCCGGGCGACCGGCCGATGGCGAACATGGTGGTGAAGAGTTCCGTCGGAATGCCGAGCGCGCGCATGATGATGCCCGAATAGAAATCCACGTTGGGATACAGTTTGCGCGAGAGGAAGTATTCGTCGTTGAGCGCGGAGTGCTCGAGACGCTTGGCGATGTCGAGAAGCGGATCGGTCTTGCCCAGCTTGTTGAGCACGACATCGCACGCATGGCCGATGATGCGGGCTCGGGGATCGTAGTTACGGTACACCGCGTGGCCAAAACCCATCAGGCGGTTGGCTTTGGAGCCCGATTTCGCCGCCGCGATGAAGCGCGTGCCGTCGTCGCCCTCGTCATGGATTGCTTGGAGCATCTGCATGACGGCCGTGTTGGCCCCGCCGTGCAGCGGGCCGGAAAGCGCGCAGATACCGGCAGCCAGGGAAGTGAAGAGGTTGGCCCCACTCGATCCGACCATGCGGACGGTCGATGTGCTGCAGTTCTGCTCGTGATCGGCGTGGAGCAACAGGATGAGGTTGAGCGCACGCGACACCTCCGGGATGGCGACGTATTCCCGGTACGGCTCCGAGAACATCAGGTGGAGGAAATTATCGCAGAACGGCAGGTCCTTCGGATAGTTGAAAGGCAGGCCGTGGCGGTAACGGTAGATGCCGGCGACGATCGTGCGAATCTTCGAAATGGCCATCGCGGCCGTCAGATCGAAGTTGGCCAGGTCCTTCTCAAAATTATTCGTGGCCAGACGCGGGTAATAGGCGGCCATCGAACTCACGATCGAGGTGAGCATACCCATGGGCGGAGCTTCGCGGGGGAAACCCTCGAAGATGCGCAGCATCTGGGTGTCGATCGCGGCGTTCTGCCGAAGAAGGGAACCGAAGGTCGTGCGCTGCTTCTGATTGGGAAGCTCGCCGTAAATCACCAGATAGGCGGTTTCAACGAAGTCCGACTGCTCGGCCAGCTGTTCGATCGGATAGCCCCGGTGGCGCAGAATGCCGTTGTCCCCGTCGAGGTAAGTGATGCAGCTCTCGCAGGAGCCGGTGTTGCCGTAGCCTTGGTCGTAAAAGATGTAGCCCGTGTCCTTGCGGAGATTCCGGGCATCGATGGCCTTTTCCCCCTCCGAGCCGATGATTACGGGGCAGGAAATCTCTTTGTCGTCTAACTTGATAAGCGTGTTGTTGGGCATGGAGGGGTAATCCGAGAACAGAGCAGAAATCAGGCCCGTTGCAAAGCAAAGCCTCGATTGGGGGTAGCTTGAGCGTCAATAATTAGCCGGCCGTCAGCCCGCCGATAGAAAAAGTAAACGGAAGCCGGCCCGGCCGGCTCACTTGGCCTGCAACGAGGGTACCGCGAAGGTCTCAACCGGGAACACCTCATTGACCACGATCTTGTCGAAGCTGATGGCGGTAACATCACCGTTTGGCGCTTTGTTGACGACGCGCTTGGGAAAACGGACGCCATTCACGACGATCTCCCCTTCCTCGCGAATCTCGGTGCCGTTCTCCGTCTCGGTCTTCACCAACCGCCCCGTGGCCTTGTCAAAATAGCGGACGAACACCACCCCTCCGGTATGCGTGAAGGCGATCTTCTTGCAGAAGACTCCATCCACGACCACGTCGCCCAAGAGTTCCAAGACGCAGCCTTTCATCTCGCGACTGGAATAGAAACTGAGATTCTCCAGCGTATTGGCCCGCAGCCGCCTGATCTGACCGGCATCGAGCAACACGACCTGCCATTGGGCGGGATTTTCGACATTGGTCTGTTTTCGCCAGGCATCGTACCCGTCTAGGGCCGTCGTCTCAATGACCTTGGGTTTTTTGATCGTGATATGCTGCCGGTACGGCTTCTGGAAGATGATCTCCGTGGGCATACTCGGCTTGTCCTGGAGCTCCAGGTTGCCGGAGTAGTGAACGCTCGTAACCGCATTCAGGGCGCTTTCACTACCGAGAAAAGCCCGCGCCTTGGCGACCCATTGATCGGCAGTCTCGGCAGCAGCAGGCAAAACCAACAGAGCGACCGAGGCAACGAAGGCGTAAAAACAACGGGCTTTCATTCGGTGTGTTGTGACAGGATAAATTGGGCCCGGTGCCACCATTCGCAACGGCAATTTATTCCCACTCGATCGTCGCCGGCGGCTTGGAACTGATATCCAACACGACGCGGCTGACGCCCCGGACCTCGTTGGTGATGCGACTGGAGATTTTCTGCAGGACGTCGTGCGGGATCTTGGCCCAGTCGGCGGTCATGGCGTCGATGCTCTCCACAATGCGCAGGGCAATCACATAGTCGTAGGTGCGCTCGTCGCCGAAAACGCCGACCGTTTTGACGGGCAAGAACACGGCAAAAGACTGCCAGACTTTCCAGTAGTGGCCGGTCTTCATCATTTCCTCCTGCAGCACGGCGTCAGCCTCGCGGAGGATGTTCAATTTTTCCGCCGTGATGTCGCCCATCACGCGCACGCCCAATCCCGGGCCGGGGAACGGCTGCCGCCAGACCACCTCGCGCGGCAGACCGAGCGCGGAACCGACCTGGCGGACCTCGTCCTTGAACAACTCGCGAAGCGGCTCGATGAGCTTGAGCTTCATGCGCTCGGGCAAACCGCCGACGTTGTGGTGGGTCTTGATGAGCGAGGCCGGGTTGCCCTGAATCGAGACGGACTCGATGACATCCGGATAGAGGGTCCCCTGCCCCAGGAACTGCGCTCCGCCGATGGAGCGGAGGGATTTTTCGAAGACCTCGACAAAGGTGCGGCCGATGATCTTGCGCTTCGTCTCGGGCTCGGTGACGCCCTTGAGGCGCTTGAGGAAGAGCTTCGAGGCGTCCACGACACGCAGATCGATGTGAAAGTGCTTCCCGTAGAGTTCGCGCACGTAGTCGCGTTCGCCTTTGCGGAGCAGGCCGTTGTCCACGAAGACGCAGGTGAGTTGCCTGCCGATGGCCTTGTGCAGGAGCGCCGCCGCCACCGACGAATCGACCCCGCCCGAGAGCCCGAGCAACACGCGATCCTTGCCGACCTTGGCCCGGATATCGGCGACGGCGTGGGCAATGAAATCCTTTGTCGTCCAGTCCTGCTTCGCGCCGCATACCTTCACGAGAAAATTGCGGATCATGTCCACGCCCCGCTCGGTGTGAAAGACCTCGGGGTGAAACTGGATGCCGTAGAACCCGCGCTTCACGTCCTCGATGCCGGAAAACGGCGAGTTGTCGGATACGGCCGTGGCGACAAAGCCCGGGGGAAGCTTGGTGAGCTTGTCACCGTGGGAGTTCCAGATGCGCAGCTTGCGCGGAAGGCCGGCAAAGAGCTTGCCCGGCTTCTTGATGCTCAGGTGCCCGTGACCGTATTCGCGGGCTTTGCTGAGCGCGACCTTGCCGCCGAGGAAATAGCCCATGAGCTGCACGCCGTAGCAGATGCCGAGCACCGGCACGCCGAGTTTGAAGATCTCGGGATCGGGATGCGGGGCCGTCTTGGAATAGACGCTCTGGGGACCGCCCGAGAGAATGATGCCGACGACCCCCTCTTCACGCAGTTTTGATGCCGGCGTGCTGAAGTGATAGATCTTCGAATAGACCTGACACTCACGGATACGACGCGCGATGACCTGCGTCAGTTGGGAACCGAAATCAAGGACGGCGATTGTCTGTGCCATGCGAAGTTATGAGAGACTCGCTGCGAGCGAATCAATCCCAATTCCTGCCATGCGCCGAACAGCCGCGTCTTATGGCGTGGACTGCTGATCCGCCCATCGCCGGACGTGAGCTTCGAGCACGGCCAGGGGCAGAGCGCCTTCCATGAGCACCGCGTCGTGGAAAGCCCGGATGTCGAACCTGGCGCCGAGCTGTTTCTCGGCGGCCGCGCGAATTTCGAGAATTTTCAACTGGCCGATCTTGTAACCCAGCGCCTGTCCGGGTGCCGCCATGTAGCGTTCGATCTTGGCCACATGGGCGGCGGGCTGGCCACCCTCGTTCTCCGCCGCAAAGGCCATCGCCTGCTCCCGGCTCCAACCCTTCGCATGCAACCCCGTGTCCACGACCAATCGCACGGCCCGTTGCATATCGCCAAGAAGCATCCCGTAATGCTGGTAAGGGTCGGCATAGAGACCGAGTTCGGTGCCCAACCTTTCCGCATAGAGGCCCCAGCCTTCCACGTAGGCATTGTTCGCATCGTAGCGGCGGAACCTCGGCAGGGCCGTGTTTTCCAGCGCCAGGGAAAGCTGGAAATGATGACCGGGAATCGCCTCGTGCAGGAAAAGATTTTCCATGCGGGGCGTTGGATAGGACTGAGGGGTGACAATCGGAACGTAGAACATGCCCGGACGCGTGCCGTCGGCCGTGCCGGGGCCGTATTCGTGGGAGGCCGTGGCGACGCGAAATTTCTCGGTGGCGCGAACCTCGAATTTTGTGCGCGGCACATGCCCAAAGAACTTTGGCACCTGCGCCATGATCCGCCCCTCGATGGCCCGGTAGGCGGCAAGCACCTCCTCATCGGTTTTAAACGGCGTGAACTGCGGATCCGTGGCCACGAAGCCGATAAACTCCGGCAACGAGCCCTTGAACCCAACCTGCTGGCGCACGAGATCCATTTCGCCCCGAATGCGGGCGACCTCCCGCAATCCTATCTGGTGAATTTCTTCCGGGATGAGACCGGTGGTGGTCTGCCAGCGGACGGCGCTGGCATAGGCCGCGGGACCGCCGGGCAAAGCCGCGAGGCCCGCTGTGTCACGGCAGCGCGGCAGATAGTCGGTCTTGATGAAGGCGTGGAGCCGGACGTAAGCCGGGATCATGAGCCCGCGAATCGCCGCCAGATAATCCGCCTGCAACCGCTCCTTGTCGTGCTGTTCAAGATCGCTCGGGAGCATTTCCAGCGCCCCGAAAAGGATGTTTCCCGGCGAATCGTCGACCATGAGTGGCTCGAGCTGCGTCAGCACGCGTTCCATGAGGACCCGCGGCTGCACGATCCCCTGCGCCATGCCTTCGCGCATGTTGGCGATGGCGGTGTCCACCCAAACGCTAAAACCTTCCGCCCGGCTGATGAAATGGCGATAATCCTGCGCCGTCTTGAACGGATGCACGCTCTTGCCGGAAGCCATCTGAGCGAACAGGAGCTGGCCGGAAGAGAATTGGTTTACCGGCAGCAGATGGAAAAACTGGCCCACCAAATCACGCCGCGCGGTCAGGTTCCACGTGAGCGTGTCGCAACTCAACCGTTCGCCGGGCGTCAAAGCGGTCCGGTCATAACCGGCGAGCTCAGCCAGATACTTCGTGCACATCGCCGCAACTTTGGCGCGGTGCTCCGCCCCGATGTCGTTCGGCCAGACCGCCTCGTAACGGGGATCGCTGTCGCCGTAGGTGGCGGCATCGATGGGAAACAGGGCGAGATATTCTTCGTAATAGCGGTCGAGCATCACCCCGAACGCGGTGGAGTCAGCCGCCCGCAGACCGGCGCACAGGGAAAGCAACAGGAGCGTGGAACCGAGACGTTTTAGCATGGGGAACGTTAATTCCCCGGCTCCGGCGTTCCAATTAAAACTTCAACCGGGTGTTGATGTGCCCGCATCTGGGACAGGGTGCGGTGTCGGTACCGCGCTTCTCCATGTAGAGGTGGTCGCAGCGGATGCAGTGAAACGTGATCTTGCGGCGCGTTGCGTCGTAGAAGGCCCGGTCCCGGCGGTCATAGTAAACCCACAGGAAGCCAAACACGCCCAGAACCAGCAGGCCGTAGATGATGACGTCGATGGTATAGCTCGGGGGCATGGGAAGCGCGGTTAGCCGGGATATTTCACAGTGCGACGGGCTTTTTTTCCATACCCCGCCCTGCGGGCACCCCTCTTCCTCCTTCGCCAAGCCTTCGGAGGATAGGCAAGAGGGAATGTTGATTTGAGTCCCCTCTATGTAGAGGGGTGACGCTTAGCGGCGGGGTGTGTGGGGCGGACATCGAAAAGGGTGAAACAATCAGGCCAAAGAATCGCGGAAAGCCGCACAGCCGCCAAGGGGAAAGAAAAACGCGCCGACCCGGAGGTGCGGCGCGTGGGAAATGAGAAGGAAGGGCGGACCAAGGTCCACCCCTACGATCAGGCCTTGGGGGCTTCGGAAGCGGCTTCAGCTGCAGCAGGAGCGGCGGCCTCGGCGGCCGGCTTGGCGCCCTTCTTGCCCTTCTTCTTGCCGCGGGACTTGGAATAACCCGTATCCTCGGCCCCGACGAACTCGATCAGCGCCATCTCGGCGGCATCGCCAATGCGTTGCGGGCCGAGCTTGTAGATGCGGGTGTAGCCGCCGTTGCGCTTTTCGAACTGCTTCACTTTCTCGTTGAAGAGGAGGGTGACCGCACCTTCGTCACGGATGTCCGTGAGGGCGATGCGGCGCAGATGGAGGGCGTCCTTCTTCTCGGTCGCGACCGCGGCCTTCTTGGCCTTGGTGATGACCTTCTCGATGAAGGGGCGGAGGGCCTTGGCCTTGGTCAGCGTGGTCTCAATGCGACCGTGCTTGATGAGGCTGGCGCCCAGGTTGGAGAGCATCGACCGGCGGTGTTCGCGGGTGACGCCCAGGGAAGCGTGATGTTTGTTGTGACGCATGGGTTTGGTTTTTTAGCGGTTCCCGATCGGCAATCCGGTCGCAGCGTTAGGGCGGCAGCGGACGGCGCGAGAACCAGGGAATTTTCGATTTTGGAATCTCGATTTTCGATTCGGACTTCCGACCGCCGAAGCAATCGAAAATCCTAAATCGAAAATCATAAATGACCTCAGGCTTCCTTCTTCGTGTCGAGGAGGCGCTCGTCGAACTTCATGCCGAGGGACAGGCCGAGGGCTTCGAGCTTTTCCTTGATCTCGTTGAGGGACTTCTTGCCGAAGTTGCGGTACTTGAGCATCTCCTGCTCGGTCTTCATGGCGAGCTCGCCGACCGTGGTGATGTTCGCGTTGTTCAAGCAGTTCGCCGCGCGGACCGACAGTTCGATCTCGTTGACGGACATGTTGAGGAGCTTGCGGAGCTTGTTCTGTTCCTCGCTGACCTCGGCGGCTTGGCTCTCGAACTCGTAGGACTCCTGCGAGACGCGATCGAACACGTCGAGGTGGTGCTTGAGAATGGAAGCCGACTGCTTAAGGGCGTCGTCCGGCGTGATGCGGCCGTCCGTCCAGACCTCAAGGACGAGCTTGTCGTAATCGGTGATCTGGCCGACGCGGGTGTTCTCGACCGCGTAGCGGACGAGGCGCACCGGGGAGAACAAGGAGTCGATCGGAATAACGCCGATGGCCTGTTCTTCCTTCTTGTTGTTCTCGCCGGGGCAGTAGCCGCGACCGGTCTTGATCTCGATCTCGGCCTCGAAGGCCTGCTTCTTGTCGAGGGTGCAGATGACCTGGTCGGGATTGACGATCTTGATGTTGGCGTCGGCCTGGATGTCGGCGGCGGTGACCGGGCCTTCCTTGTTCACCTTGAGGTGCAGGCGCACCGGCTCGCGCTTCTCGGAGACGATGAGGATTTTCTTCAGGTTGAGGACGATGTCGGTGACATCCTCGACGACACCGTCGACGGACTGGAACTCGTGGTTCACGCCCTCGATCTTGATCGAGCTGATCGCGCTGCCCTCGATGGAGCTGAGGAGGACGCGACGGAGGGAGTTGCCGATGGTGTGGCCATAGCCGGCCTCAAAGGGCTCGGCGATGAACTTGGCGTAGGTGGACGTAGAGCCCTCCTCCACCTTGGTGAGTTTGGAAGGAATTTCGAACTTTCCGAGACGCTTGGGCATGGCTGGTAATAGTTGAGTTGGAGAGATGAGGTTTAAGCGACCGGCTGAAACGGATTAGAAGCGCGAGTAGTATTCGACGATGAGCTGCTCGTTGATCGAGGGCTCCATCTCGTCGCGCGTGGGGAGGCGGGTGACGGTGCCCTTGAGGGCCTCGTCGTTGCGCACGAGCCAGCCGGGAACCACGCGGGCGCGGTTCTCTTCGATGGCGCGGGTGGCGAGCTGGCGGGAGGAGTTGACCGCCTTGATCTCAACCTCGTCACCCTGAACGACGTTGTAGCTGGCGATGTCGACCTTGTGGCCGTTGACGCGCACGTGGCCGTGATTGACCAGCTGGCGGGCGGCGGCGCGGCTCTTGGCGAAGCCAAGGAGGTAGACAACGCTGTCGAGACGGGTCTCGAGGAGCTGCAGGAAGCGCTCGCCGGTGACGCCGCGCTCGCGCTTGGCGATGGCGAACACGCGGCGGAACTGACGCTCGAGCAGACCGTAGATGAAACGGAGTTTCTGCTTCTCGGCGAGGCCGACGGCGTATTCGGACAGCTTACGGCGGGACTTGGGGCCGTGCTGGCCGGGGGGAAAATTGCGGCGCTCAAGCACCTTCGGCGAACCAACAATGTATTGGCCGAAGCGGCGGCTGACGCGGGTGGAAGGTCCAGTGTAACGAGCCATGGTGGGATCCTAGATTTTAAATGGGTGATGATTGATCTGAGGACGGCTCAGACGCGACGCTTCTTGCGGGGGCGGCAGCCGTTGTGGGGCACCGGAGTGACGTCGATGATGGAGGAGATCTCAAGGCCGATGGCTTGGAGACCGCGGATGGCGGAGTCACGACCGAGGCCGGGACCGCTCACGCGGATCTGAACTTCCTTGAGGCCGTGAGCCATGGCGTTGCGGGCGGCGTCCTGGGCGACGACTTGCGCCGCGTAGGCCGTGGACTTGCGCGAACCGCGGAAGTTGCACTTGCCGGCCGAGGACCAGGAGATGACGTTGCCCTTGGCGTCGGTGATCGAGACGATCGTGTTGTTGAAGGTGGCGGCGATGTTCGCGATGCCGGAGGTGATGTTCTTCGAGCCCTTGGCCTTGCGGACCTTGATGGACGCGAGCTCCTCCTTGAGGAGATCTTCAGCCGTAGCGGCCTTGGGTACGCCACCGACGAGTTCGACGGGCTTGGTATCGGCGGCGGGCGCAGCAGCCTCGCCTTCGGCGGGCTTGGCTGCCCTCGGAGCCTTGGCAGGTTTGGCTTCAGCGGCCGGGGCGGCGGCGCCTTCAGCGGCGGGGGCGGCCTTCTTCGGCTTTTCCTTCTTGGGAGCGGATTTCTCTTCGGACATGTAAGTGTGGTTTTAAGATTAGACTTCCTTGGCCTTGGTGACGCCCACGGTCTTGCGGGGTCCCTTGCGGGTGCGGGCGTTGGTGCTGGTG
>DATCRM010000111.1:0-8612 GCA_036568985.1 Lacunisphaera sp.
GTCCGGTGTATCGTGGCCGGATTATCTGGAATACAAGACGAAGAGCCGCGCCTTCGAGGGGATCGAAGCAGTGGACCGCGACGAAGGCATCATCAGCGAGCCCGGAAATCCGCCCGAGCGATTCGCGATGGCGAAGGTGACTCCGGGACTCTTCACGCTCATCCAAACGCCACCCATTCTCGGTCGGGGTTTCACCGCCGACGATGGCAAACCCGGGGCCGAAGCAGTCGTGCTTCTCGGTCATGGGGTCTGGCAAAACCGCTACGGCGGCGCACCCGACGTCGTGGGCCGCGCGGTCCGCATCAACGGCAAGCCCGCCACGATCATCGGCGTCATGCCGGCGGGCTGCAAATTTCCCAACAACGAGGATTTCTGGATGCCTCTCGTGCCCGATCCCGAATTGGAGAAACGGGTCCACCATGAGCTGCAGCTGTTCGCCTTGCTGCAACCCGGCACCGCCTTAGCCGAAGCCAAAGCCGATCTGAATGTCATCGCCGGCCGGATCGCGGCGGAATTCCCGGACACGAACAAGGACCGCGGAGCCCTCGTGCGCACCTTCCACGAGACGTACAACGGGGATCAGATCAAAATCGTCTTCCTGATGATGCTCGGCGCGGTGGGCTTCGTGTTGCTCATCGCCTGCGCCAATGTGGCCAACATGATGCTCAGCCGCGGCCTCGGCCGTACCCGCGAGATCGCCGTCCGCGCCGCCATGGGCGCGACCCGCTGGCAGATCGTCCGCCAGCTCCTCGTCGAGAGCGTGCTCCTGAGTGTGATCGGCGGCCTGCTCGGCCTCGGCCTGTCGGCTCTCGGCGTGCATGCCTTCGACCTCGCCTCGCGGGATGTCGGCAAGCCCTACTGGGTCATCTTCACCATGGACTGGCGCGCATTCGCTTATTTCGCCGCGCTCTCTGTGCTCAGCGGCGTGATCTTCGGGCTCGTGCCCGCCTTGCGCGCCTCGCGGGTGGACCTAAACGCGGCGATGAAAGACGGTACGCCCGGCGGTGGCAGCCATCGCGGGCGGCTCACCGGCGCGCTCGTTGTCCTCCAGTTCGCCCTGACGGTCGTGCTGCTGGCCGGGGCGGGATTGATGATCCGCAGCTTTTTCGCCGCGCAGGCACTCAATCCAACCGTTCGCCCACAGAGCATTTTCACCGCCCGCATCCAGCTCCCCGAGGGCAAGGCGGACCGCTACGAAAAACCTGAGACTCGCCGCCAGTTCTATGAACAACTCCTGCCCGAGCTGCGGGCCCTGCCCGGCGTAACGGAGGTCGCCGCCACCTCGCATTTCCCCGGTCTTGGCGCTGCCCAACGTGACATTGAGATCGAAGGCCGGACCATTCCCGACCCTAAACAACCACCCCGAGCCTCCATGATAGTTCAGACGCCCAACTATCTCGCCGCGGTGGGCGTGCCGATCCTTCAGGGCCGTGGTTTCAACGAAACGGACGGCGATCCCGGCAAGGAAGCCGTGGTGGTGTCGCGCGCCTTCGCCGCGCAGCATTGGCCGGGTGAGTCCGCTCTAGGAAAGCGCTTCCGCCGGATCGAGAAGGACAAAATCCACGAATGGCTGACCGTGATCGGGGTCTGTGCCGACCTCGTGCAGGAGCCGAATGAGAAGGACACGCCCCCGCTCGTCCATGTGCCTTACCGGCAGGAACCCTGGGGCTGGATGGGCCTATTGCTCCGCACGCCATCGGACCCGGCCGCGCTGGCGGCGCCGGTGCGGACGGCCGTGCAGAAGATCGACCCCGACCTGCCCCTGTTCGAGGTCCGCACGCTCACGGCCGCCCTGGACAAATCCCGCTGGTTCCTAAGTGTGTTCGGCACGATGTTCGCGGTGTTCGCCTTGACCGCGCTGCTCATGGCCTCGGTGGGAATCTATGCGGTCGTCGCACAGACGACGGCGCGGCGCACGCGTGAAATCGGCATCCGCATGGCGCTCGGCGCCACGGCGGCCGGCATTGCCCGCCTCGTGCTCATCCGCGGTCTTGTCCAGCTGCTCATCGGACTCGTGCTCGGACTCGGCGGCGCCTTCGCCGCCACCCGCCTGCTGGATAGCATTGGTTTTCTCATCGGGGTTTCCGCCCATGACCCGCTCGTCTTCGTCGGCCTGACACTACTGCTGATCACCATCGGTGTCGCCGCCTGCTGGCTGCCAGCAAGAAAAGCGGCGCGCATCGCTCCGACCGAGGCGCTCCGGACGGAGTGAGCACGACTCACTTTTTCGCTGCCTCGCGCTTCGCCGCAATAGCCCGAAGCTCCTTGGCGGTCATGAGATCCCGTTCCCGACCCATAGCTTCCTTGGCTTTAATCAGGTCGTTTAAAGCTATTACCCTGATCTTCTGTCCATCCACCAGAATTTCCTCGGCCGCGGCATTTAATCGCTGAAAATCCCCCACCCCTTTGATCGAAGTCAGGATATTCACCATGCCCTTGTCCGTCTGCAAGCAGAGGTTGTTCACGGATTCACCCGCGGGTGGATACAGCAGGAATGAAAGTTTCTGCGGGGTCATCCGGTGCGTGGGATTCCAGTCCTTCAGTGCCTGCCGCAATTTCGCGACATTCTCCTCCGTCAACACGGCGCATATGTCGACATCGCGAGTGACATTGAAAGAGCCGTGGCTTACGGCCGCAAAACCGCCCACCAAGACGAATTCCAGCCCCGCGTCAGTCAGCCTTTGAAGCAGTTGGCCGAAGTTTAGCATCACGGGTCTGTCCTGCTTGCTCCAGCTTCAACGCCAGTTCCAAAACTGCATCGTGCTGCTGCCACCGCTCCTTCACCGACAGGGCCAAATTCGCGTCCAGCAGATCAAGATCAATCCCGGCACGGCGGGCTTCCTCGAGGGCTTGGGCTGGGTTGTCCATGGGTTGAACGTTGGCCATTTCGTTCCGCGGCGCAAAACCAGAATTGCCTCACTTGGCCGGCGGCTGGCCTTTCGCGGGGGTGGCCACGTTGACACCGGACTCGCGCAGGAGCTCGTCGAGATGTGAAGGTTTCTTCGGACGAGGCGGCCGGGCGGTCGCCGCGGCCAGACGCGCACCGGCGGGTTGCATCCCGCAAGGGGTGATGTGCGGCGGTGGGGTGACGTCCACCGTCGACTGTTTCCCATCCAGAAGACGCGCCGCCATCTCACCGAGGCCGAGCCGGGCCATGGATTTCCTCAGCGCCGACTTCATCTCGGGTTTGTACCAGAAAAAGAAACTGCGCTGCTCCTGTTTCTCCTCGGGCGTGCGTGCGACACATACCTGCTCGGCGTTGTAGGGATGCACGCCGGTCGCGTAGATCTCGGTCGCAACCGTCATCGGCGTGGGCGTGAAGTCCTGCACCTGCTCGAGCCGGAAGCCGAGATCCTTGGTCTTGAGCGCGAGCTCGGCCATGTCCTCGGGCCGCGAGCCGGGGTGCGAGCTGATGAAATAAGGAATGATCTGCGTCTTCTCCTTGCCCGCTTTCTGCGCGGCGCGGTCGAACTTCTCCTTGAACTTGTAGAATAGCTTGAAGCTCGGTTTGCGCATGACGCGCAGCACATGGTCGCTCGTATGCTCGGGCGCCACCTTGAGCCGTCCGGAAACATGGTGCTGCGCGAGCTCGTCCACGTAGCGCTCATGGCTGGCCTTGGCCTCGGGCGAAGCGCCCTTTTCATGCAGAAACAGATCGTAACGAATGCCGCTGGTGACGAACGCATGGTTCACGCCCTCGGTCTCGCGCACGCTCTTGTAGATGTCGAGAAGCGCGGTGTGGTCGGTGTCAAGATTGCGGCAGACATCGGGCCAGATGCAGCTTGGGCGGACGCACTCGTCGCAGATCCACTGCTCCTTGCCTTTCATCTTGTACATGTTGGCCGACGGCCCGCCGAGATCGCTGATGGTCCCGCGGAAGTCGGGCATCTGCTTGATCGACTCGACCTCGCGCAAAATCGACTCCTTGCTCCGGCTGGCGACGAATTTGCCCTGGTGCGCCGAGATCGTGCAAAAGCTGCACCCGCCAAAGCATCCGCGGTGCATGTTGATCGAGTGCTTGATCATCTCGTAAGCCGGAATCGGCCCGCGCTTGCGGTATTTCGGATGCGGCAGTCGCGTGTAGGGCAGGTCGAAACTCGAATCGATCTGCTCCTCGCTCATCGTGGGAAACGGGGGGTTAATCACCAGCAGACGATCGCCCGTTCGCTGAAGCAGCCGGCGAGCCTTCACCCGGTTTGACTCGGTTTCAATGTCCTTGAAATTCTTCGCGTAGAGCCCGCGGTCGCGCCCGCATTCCTCGTGTGAGTGCAGGGTGAAGTCCTCCCAGTTGTCGTTCTTGGGTTCCTTGCCGCCCGGCGGCAACAACACGGCCGTCTGCGGAATCGTGCGTAAGGACGAAAATGGCACGCCCCGCTTCAGCAACCGAATAGCTTCCTTCAGCGGCAATTCACCCATGCCGTACACGAGCAAATCAGCGCCGCTCTCGGCCAGGATCGAGGGCTTGAGGGTGTCGGACCAGTAGTCGTAATGCGTAACCCGACGCAGACTGGCCTCGATGCCGCCGATCATCACCGGCACCTCCGGGAAAAGCTTCTTCAGGCACTGCACATAAACCGTCGTCGCATAATCCGGTCGGTAACCGTGTTCGCCACCCGGGGTGTAGGCGTCCTCGCTGCGCGGTTTCTTGGCGGCCGTGTAGCGATTGACCATGGAATCCATGCAACCGGCCGTGACCCCGAAGAACAGGCGGGGGGCACCGAGTTTCTTGAAGTCGCGCAAGTCATCGCGCCAGTTGGGTTGCGGAATGATGGCCACGCGCAAGCCCTCGCGTTCGATCAGGCGGCCGATGACCGCCGTGCCGAAGGCCGGGTGGTCGACGTAGGCATCGCCGGAAATGATGATGACATCGATGTAATCCCAGCCACGCGCCGCGACCTCATCCGCCGTGGTGGGCAGCCAGCGGGTCGGGTCCCAAACGGGTTCCCGGGAGTAGATTTTGGTGGAAGTGGGCGCGGTCGTGGACACGTCGGGGGCAACATTCATCATTTCCCGGCCGGCGCAAAGCCGGATTTGGGCAGCCAACCCTTAAAGTAACGATGCTGAAGCATCTCGGGGGTTGCGCTCTGTGCTATGTTGCCTCTCTGTGAAGACTTTCCCATCCATGTCCGCCAAAGTTGAAAACGTTGTCATCGTCGGTACCGGCTGTGCCGGCCTCACCGCCGCCATCTACACCGGCCGCGCCAACCTCACGCCCCTCGTCCTCGAAGGCGTGCTCCCGGGCGGCCAGCTGACCACGACCTCCGAGGTCGAAAACTTTCCGGGCTTCCCTGAGGGCATCGACGGCTACCAACTGATGCAGAATCTCCGCAAGCAGGCCGAAAAGTTCGGCACGCGCTACGAAAGCGGCACCGTCACCGGCTTGGACACGGCTTCCTGGCCGTACACGCTCAAACTCGCCGACCGCGAGATCAAGGCGAAGACCATCATCGTCGCCACCGGCGCCTCGCCGCGCATGACCGGCGTGCCCGGGGAGAAGGAACTTTTCGGCGGCAAAGGCGTGACGACCTGCGCGACCTGCGACGGGGCTTTTTACCGCAAGATGGAAGTCGCGGTCATCGGCGGAGGCGACAGCGCCGCCGAGGAGGCATTGTTTCTCACTCGTTTCGCCAGCAAGGTTTACCTGGTCCACCGCCGCGACTCGCTGCGCGCCTCCAAGATCATGGCCGACCGCGCCACTTCGCATGAAAAAATCCAGCCGGTGTGGGACAGCGTGCCGGTCGCCGTCGAGGGCGTCGCCCAAGGCGCCGTCAGCGGCCTGAAGATCAAGAATGTCAAAACCGGCGCCGAGAGCGTCCTGCCGGTGAAGGGCGTCTTCGTCGCCATCGGCCACGAGCCCAATACGGCGCCGTTCAGGAACGCAGTGGACACCGACGACCAGGGCTATTTTGTCCCCGCGGGCCACAGCCAGGTGAAAACCAAGACGCCCGGGGTCTATGTCGCCGGCGACTGCGCCGATCACCACTATCGGCAGGCCATCACCGCCGCAGGCATGGGTTGCCAGGCCGCGATCGAGGCCGAGCGCTGGCTGGCCGGGAAGGAAGCCTGAGGCTCTCTCTTCTTAAGGCTCGCCTGTCAGTCTGAAAGGTAGGGCGCACCGGCCCGGTGCGCCGAGAATGTGATATCGCCTCGCGGCGGACCGGGCCGGTCCGCCCTACCTCGGCAACGCAAGCGTCGATCGTTTTCGCGGGCTCAGTGGTTCACGGGCGCAAGCGTCACTCGCTCGCCCGCCTTGGTCGGGAAGGTCAGCAACCCGCCCGTCAGCGTCTCGGCTGCTCCGCCTTCGCGCGTCAGCTGAACGCCGGCCGCTCCCCACGGATTCTGCAGACGACAGATCTGACCCGCGTGTGACAAAATAGAAACCGCGCCGATTTTTCCGCCGGTCTGGGCGGCCGACACCGTAAACGCCCCGCGGGCCAGCAGCGTGAAATCCGCATCCCAATCTTTCGGCCACGCCGGAAAAATCCGGAGCATGGGTTCGCCGTGTTCGCCGTCCGGCGGTGTGCTGTCGAGCAGCGAGGCATGGATGCCGTTCGACAAGCCCGCAATGTGTTCGGCATCGATGGCTCCCGGACCCTCGCGCAAGCGGAGACGGTTGCGAAAGATCTGCGCTCCGCCGATACCCTCCACATCAATGAAACTTCCCAGTTGGGTGAAACTGAGGAAGCGACGTTTCAGTTCCGGCTCCGACCCCAGCGGCTCAATCGAACCGGGGCCGCGATAAACAAACGCCCCAAACACGCCGCCCGGGCCGGTGGCGCTCGCCACGTACGGCTGTTTCGGTGGTGGCGGCAGGTGGTCCTTGATCTCCTGCCACAAGGGCCGGAGCTCCGCGTCCGTGCCGAGGATCTCTGCCGCCCGTACCGCCAGCGGAAAGATCAGGTGCATCGCTCCAATCTCGTAGGCGGTGTCCGACGAACCCCACTCGGACTCACCACTGTTCACGTGATGGATGTGGTAAACGCCATCGTTCCCCCGCTTGAGGTTGGGAAAATTCCGATAGAACTCCGCCATCCCCTTGATCATCGGATAGGCACGATCGCGCAGCCACGCCTCGTCCATCGTGAACTGGTAGCGCTGCCAAAACAAATCGGCGATGCGCGCCCCCGCACCGAGAATGTGCGTGCAGTGCCCGTAAATGCCGCTGCCCTTGGTCGGTACGACGTAATGTCCGTCCACCCAATCGCCGTCGGCTTGGAAATTCCAGCGCGCGTGATGACGGTTGCGCACCTCCGCGAAAGCCTGAAACGCGGCCGAACGCTGGTCGTATGGTTTGCGCGCGAGCATCAAATCCTGCAACTCGGCGGCGATGTCGTCGGGCAATTTTTCCAGACCGTCGAAAAATACTATCTCCGGGATCCAGTGTCCCTGCGATCCCCACTGCTGGCGCGCCGCGAGGGCACAGGATTCACGCATGTTGAAATAGAGAGCGAACATCGGATCCATCAGATCGAGCCGGCCGGCCGGCATCAGATTTCGGTAATAGGCACTGGTATTGGCCCACCAATACTGCGAACCCCAACGGCTCAGATCGCCCGTCGTGCGCCAAAGCAAACCCCCAAACCGCGGCGGATATTTGCCGCGCGAACTCGCTCCCATGAGATAAAGGGAATACGTATAATTTTCCCCGACGAAATCCGCCTGGCCGTCGGCACTGTGAAGCGCCACGTGTCCGCCCCGGGTCCAAAAATCGTTCCACCAATCCGCGGTGTCCGCCTGCAGCCCGGCAAAGCCGCGCGGGGCCGCGGCGTCGAGTTCCGCCAATGCCAGGGCTCCGGTATCCTGCTTCGGCTCGAGACTCGCGGCACTGGCGATAAGGAGCGTGAACTTGCCCCGGCCGGCGGAGGCGGAGAGTTGGGCCGTGCTCTCATTGAGATAACGCGCCCGTGAGGGCCGGCCCAGGACGCTGATGGCCACGGCCGACGCACCATAAAATTCGCGTTCGGTGAATTGCTGCACCAGCAGGATGCGGCCATCGCGGATCTCCAGTTGCGACCGGGCAACATGCTCCCCGGTGTGAACCTCGACGGCGTGACTCTGCTCGAGCTCGTAAGTTTTTCCCGGGATAAATTGCCGGGCATACCGCAGCATTCGCAGATCGATGTTTATCGGTTCGGGCGTGTCACGCCGATCCTCAATTTCTACAGCCATCACGTCGCGCACCGGCCAAGCGATCACGCGTGCAGTCATCCCCCGCCCCTCGGCGGTCATCTGTGCGTCGTAAAGCGACAGATGCTGGTGAAAATCGGCGCCGACGAATACGTCACCGCCGGCAGATGCCAGGTTGACGTCCACATACCCGCAGCCCGCCGCGTAATCCGAATCGGCGCGCGGAAAGCTGACCGACGAGGCATGCATGGCGAACACGTCCACGCGGTTGATCTGAAGTTTGAGCGCCGTGGGCTCCGTCCACACCAAGCTCCCCATCCGCCCGTTCCCGACCGGCATGCCCTCCTCGCTTCTTGTCGCGGGAGTGGTGTAGTCGAGGTCGGCGCGGGCAACGACGGCCGGAATGTTCGGAGCGGTGGCCGCGGCTACCGTCGCGGTAGCGAGCAAAACCGATTGAATGCGCAGGAAGACAGACAACATGGGGG
>DATCRM010000112.1:0-3521 GCA_036568985.1 Lacunisphaera sp.
GGGTTGCACGCGCTCACTCCAGCACGCTCGCCCCGGGCTTGCGAACCGGCGCACTGAGGTCGGTGCGCTCCACCCTCAACATTCGGACTGTGGCGCGGGGTTTCCGAACCCCGCCTTGGAGGGCCCAGCTCCCGCTGGGCCGCGGACGACCGGCAGGTCGGCCCCCTAACTTGCGAAAAGAGACCGCGGGGTTCGGAGACCCCGCGCTACAATTTTTGCGGCGTGAGTCCAAAATACCAAGGGCGCAGCCAAAGCCGGCTTAGCGGGCGGCGTCGGGATCGCCCTTCTTCAATTCCTCCTCGACCAGCTGGCCCAGGTAGGAGTTTTCCGCGCTGCTGGCGGTGTAGGCCATAAGCTGGGTCTGAATCTCGGCGAAACGGGGGTTCATTGAGCTGAGGTCGGGCATTTTTTTCTCCTGGGCGTAGACAAAGAGGCCCTTGTCGCCCAGACCGACGAGATCGGAAACCTGGCCGGCTTCGAGACTGAGCATGGCCGCGAGGGCGGGCTGGGGCACGTCCTGCGGGGGCTGGCGGAGCGTGAAACCGGTGTAGCTCTTGACCTCTAGCTTTTCCGCGGCGGCTTTGTCGGCGAAGCCGCCTGAGGCGGCGGCGGTCTGCAACTGCGCCTTGAGGACCTGGCCGCGCTCGACGAAGAGGCGGCGCTTCTCGTTTTCCTTGTAGTCGGCGAGCACGCGGTCGCGCACGTCGGTAAAGAGTGGGGTGTAGGCCGGCAGCGTCTCATTCCACAACAACACAGCAACGCCGTCGGGGGTCGGAACCGGATCGGAGAAGAAGCGGTTCTGGCTCAGGCGGGAAATGGCTTCGGCGTACCGCGCGAGCCAAGGTTTGTCGGCCGGAGGATTACCCGGCGCAAACGGAGCAACGGACACCGGGGAAAGGTGGGCGCCGGCGATGAAGTTGGACAGCTCGGGCGAGTTGGCGGCCAGCTTGCGGTCGAAGAGGGCGACCGTGAAGTCGTTGGCGGCCTGCGCGGCGAGGCGCCGGCTCGCGGCGTCACGAACCGCGGCTTCGACCTGGGCGCGGACCTTCGGGAAATTGTCGGGCGGTGTGGCCGGCAGGGCGGCGTCTTTTTTCTCCGCCGGATCGGCCGGCACCGGGAAGCTGGCCATGTTGGCCGAGTAGTAGGCGCGCAATTCCTCCTCGGTGGGAGCCACGGGCGGAACGAAGCTGGCGGCCTTGAATTCCACGTAGCTCAGACGGGGGCGGACGGGCACCTCGTAGCGGAAGGAATTGTCGGTGTGAAATTTCTTCAACTGTTCCTCGCTGGGATTGATCGCGGGGCTGAAGCCCGCGTAGTCGAGCGACGCGACTTGAATGCTCCAAGTCGCGTCCACGCGGCCGAGCTGGCGTTTCACGTCGGACGGCAGCACATAGCCCGGACCACCGACCAGCTTCACGAGAGCCTCCAGGCGGGCATCGTCGCGCAGCACGCGGTTCACGTCGGCGACCGTGAGCTGGCTGCCGGCGGTCTTGAGGGAGTCGGCGAAGCGGGTGTAGGCGGATTGGTCGAACTGACCCTCCTGATTCTGGAAGGCGCGGAGAGTCTGGACGTGTTTGGCGACCTGCTCAGGCGTCGGATTGGGCAGGTGCAGCTCGTTGGCGAGGGCGATGCCAGCCACGCGCTGGAGCGCGTATTGCTGGAGCTGACCGCCCTGGAGGGCGGGATAGCCGGCGCGAAGGTAGCCGCTGAGTTCGCCGTCGGAAAAGACCCGGCGGGTCTGTTCCTGGTTGGCGAGATTCACATGGAAGAACGGCTGCTGCCGGACCTTCGTGGAGCCCTGGCCGAGGCCGGAGGACTGGCTGTAGATGACGACCATCGGCAGGCCGACGGCGAGCAACACGACGAAGAACACGAGGCGGAAGTGCTTCTGAAAGTACTTTTGAATCCAGGAAATCATGGGGAAAGCGGCCGACCCTTGGAAAGGACCGGCCCCCTGTCAACAGGCGAAGCGGGAGGGTGGTAGATCGGTTTGATTCACTTGCCATCGAGGCTCGATCCGAATCAATCGCCCTTGCGGCCAAGATGGCCACTTGAATGAGTGGGCTTTCTGAGCCTGCGTCTGGAAATGGCGGCCATGAGCGACCCCACGTACGCACACCGACCCTATCGCCACTTTGAATCGTGCCGGAGATCGGCAGACGAAAAGAATTCAGCCCACCCAACGACGTCGCCAGGAGGTGGCCACGCCAGCCAACGCGAAAGCAAGCAATGCGAGAGTACTGCCGGCGTCCGATACTCGGTTGGGGCTTTCTTCAATGCTCAGATCATAGGCAAGGGCTCCGTCGCTAAAAGTGCCGCCATAAGCCAAGTCTGATTTACCGTCGATCAATCTCAGGAAGTTGGTGGGGTTCGCACTGGTGAAAAAGTTGGTGTCGTTAGCTTGGAAGGCGTAGCCCAATCCACCCAGCAAAATGGATGCACTGCCGTTGCCAAAACCGGGCCCTCCGCGTTGGGTGTGTAACTCGGCCGCGCCCTCCCACTCATGGGTGATGCCGTTGGCAGTGACGACCATTTTTGCATAACGGTTCCAAACGGCTTCGTCGGCCGCCCCGCCTCCCTCGGGCAAGACGAAGGACAGCGACAGGAAAAAATCCGTGTCCGGGTATTGATCCTGGGTGAGGAGCCATGGATTCCCTGCAGCCACCTCGACGAAATTTCCGCTGACCGAGTAGTGTACAATCGTGATGGCCCGCGAGCTAAGGGCCAATACGGCGAACAGAAGAATGGTTTTAGCATTCATGTTGCCTGGACCATCGCGATGCCGACCCAGGGAAGCGAACAATAAAACAGTGGGTCAACACCCACTTGCGGTGCGTTCGCGGAGACCGCGGACGGAGATATTCTTTCCCTGATGAAGAAGGCAGGCTTGACGGATAAAATGACTCTGCCGTGGTAGTGCCAGAGCGCCATGCACGGTATCGATTTCATCAAGGATCTGGCGGTGGTCATGCTGGTCGCCGGGTTAGTGGGGTGGGTCTGCCATCGGGCCGGCTTGTCCGTCGTGGTTGGCTTTCTGGTGGCGGGCATGGTGATCGGTCCTTACACGCCGCCATTCTCCCTCGTATCGAGCGTCGAAAGCATCGAGACGCTGGCCCAGGTGGGTCTGATCTTCCTGATGTTTTCCATCGGCATGGGACTGAGCCTGCGCAAGCTGCGACGACTGGGGCTGTCGCTCGTGCTCGCCACTTTCACCGGAGCGGTCGTGATGTACAACCTGACGCGGGCCTTGGGGGCGGCGATGAATTGGGACCCTCTTCACACCACCTTTCTGGCGGCGATGCTGATGGTGTCGTCGTCGGCGATCATCAGCAAGGTGCTGCAGGAAATGGGCGCGACGCACGAAAAGCCCGGCCAGCTGGCGATGGGCGTATCGGTGTTGGAGGACGTCGTGGCGATCGTGATGCTCACCGTCCTCAACTCGCTCGTGCAGATCGGCGGGACGCAGGCTTCGGTCGGCGCCACGCTGAGCCTCCTGGGGTCGTTCATCGTGCTGGCGGGCG
>DATCRM010000113.1:0-5894 GCA_036568985.1 Lacunisphaera sp.
ACGACGACCTCGATCGGCTTGAAATTCTCGTCGCCCACGAAGTAGCCCCAGTGCCGGTTGAGCGTCATGCACGTTTCCCATGGATCCGCCCAACCGCCGGCGGGAATCTCCTGTTCAGCCACCCGGTAGTCGCCCTGGCGATTGCCGACCCGCTGGTTGACGATGCATGCGGGCTGCAACCCGCGGATTAACTGCATCAACTCGCTGCTCTGCGCCGCCGTGATTTGCTCGGGCGTATCGAACCAGAGCACATCAATCGGCCCGTACTGGGTGAGAAGCTCACGCACCTGCGGTTTGACCTTTCGCTCAAAATATTTTGCGAAGTCCTTCTTCGTCTCATCGGGCCAGTCCCAATCGTTGCTGCGGTGCTTGCCGTCGGCCTTGGCCGTGGTGGGTACGTCCGGATCAGCCCAATCGCGACCCAGGGAATAGTAGACGCCGAATCTCAGGCCCTGCCGCCGGCAGGCCTCCGCCAGCTCCCGTACCGGGTCCCGTTTCCAAGGCGTGGCCTTGATCACGTTGTAGTCGTTGGACGGGCTGTCGAACATCGCGAAGCCATCGTGATGCTTCGAAGTCAGCACCACGTACTTCATGCCGGCGTCCTTCGCGATCCGCACCCAGTCGTCCGCCTTGAAGCTCGTCGGGTTGAAGACCCGCGGGATGGTCGAATAAAGCGCATAAGGCAGCCGCAGATGCCGCATCATATGCTCGGATTTGCCATCAAGCAGCTGTCCGTCCGCTCCCGGATAATGACAACCCCACTGCGAATAGAGTCCCCAATGAATGAACATCCCGAAGCGGGCTTCGTTCCACCATTGGAGACGGGCGGCGGCCACGTCCGGCGGATCGAGCTTGAGCAGCGCATGCCCGGCATGGGCGTCGCCGGGATCAATGGGCGCCGCAGTTTGGGCCGCCAGCGTCAGCACGCCGGCAGCGAATAAAGGGAGCAATCGGAGCGTCTTCATCAGGGGCAAGGCAGATCAATCCGGAGGAATGGCCGGTCCAGGTTGGCCGGGGATGCGTCGAGCATCGGTCCGGCTCCATCCACCGCAAGGGGATGTCTGCTTACATCCTTAAGGGTTTTCTGCCGCAGAATCCGCCTACTCCACTTCAACCAACCGCTGGACGTGATGCTCCGGCACGCTCACGATCGACCCGTCCGGACGCGCGAGCAGCAGACGCCCGCTTTCATCGATCCCCGCAAAAGCGCCTTCCGTCTCGGGCAGGTCGACCTCGGGCGCAGCCTCCAGCCAGACGTGACGCCGCGGCCCCCAGCAGCGATTAAGCTGAGGCACGAGACCCGCGAGGTGCATGGCGGAAAATTCTTCATGCGCGCGACGGATCCCGTCCAGCACAGGGCCGAGCAGCTGCGCCGGGCCCGTCAGCGCCCGACCGCAGTGATCGAGCAGCCTCCCCGCGCTGTAACGCAAGGAGTGATCCTGCAACCAGGGCCGGTTGGTGATGTTTAGCCCCAAGCCCACCAACAGCGTGTCCGGCCCGCCTTGCTCCACAAGAATTCCTCCGACCTTGCGCGAGCCGATCATCAGATCGTTGGGCCACCGCAGGCGCAGGTCCCCGATTCCCGCCTCTTGCAAGGCCTGCAGCAAGGCCCGCCCCACTGCCAGGGCAAATCCCCGCCAGCGGGCGCCGTCACCGTCGAAAGGCACCACCGCCGTCAGGTAGAGTCCGCCCGGATCCGACACAAAACGGCGTTCCCTCTGACCCTGTCCGGCCGTCTGTTCATCCGCCATGACCACGGACCACGCCGGTCGCGAACGGGCCAGCTCCTGCGTCGTGGCCGCCACGGCGAAATGTTCCACCAACCAGTCGGGCGAGCGTCGGGGCGGCAGGCTCGGAGAGGTGGTTACCGTGTTCATGGAATGTTTTCCTGACAAGAGGAGCCCTGCAAACCCGGGCGCGGGTTAAAGAAACAGCCATCCGCCCAGGATCAAAATGGGCAGCAGGATCGGCAGACTGTATTTGAAAACGTAGCCAAAAAACGTGGGCGTTCCGACCCCCGCGCTGTCGGCGATGGATTTCACCATGAAATTCGGCCCATTGCCGATGTAGGTCATGGCGCCGAAAAATACCGCACCGAGGCTCACCGCGACAACCAAGGCCGCATCCCGTGGCGTGACCCGCATCACGTCCACAATCTCGGCCTCGTCCTTGGGGTGTGGCGGAAAATCAGCGGGATGCTCGCCGTGGGCGGTGGTCTCGGCGAGCCGGAGAAAAGTCGCGTAGGTGGGCGCGTTGTCGAGGACCGATGAAAGACTTCCCGCCGCGACGTAATAATGCATGGGCTTCTTCACCCCGAATTCCCCGCCATGCTGGTCGATATAGCCCAGCGCCGGCATCATCGTGGCAAATATTCCCGCGAAGAGAAAGGCGACCTCCTTGATCGGACCGAAGGTGAAGGCGTTTTCCGCGTGCACGTTCGCGTCGGTCAGCCGATACGAACAGACGGCCGCAGCAAGCATGACGAACTCGCGCAGAAAATAGATTTCAGGCAGGAATACCGCTCCGATGATGAGGGCGAGAAAGAGCAGGTTGATCTTGCCGTCGATCCGAACGCCCTCGGACGGCCGGTCGATCCGGGTTTGGATTTCCGACGGAGCATGCCGGTAGCTGCGGCGGTCGAAAACATAGAATGCCGCCAGGATCAGCGCGACCGTGAATCCCCATTGCAGCAGCACATGCTGGATCAGCCAGAAAAACGGCACGCCCCGGAGATAACCCAGGAACAAGGGAGGATCGCCGATGGGCGTGAGCGCACCGCCGACGTTCGAGACCACAAAAATAAAAAACACGATGTGATAACTGCTGATGCGAACCTTGTTCATCCGGATCCAGGGCCGGATCAGCACCATCGACGCCCCCGTGGTACCAATGACGTTTGCGATGACTGCGCCGATGGCGAGAAATGTGATGTTGGCCAGGGGCGTGGCCTCATCCTTCACCCTGATATGGATGCCACCCGCCACCACGAAGAGCGATCCGATCAGGCAGATGAACGAAAAATATTCGGAAAGCGTGTGACCCACGATCGACTGGCCACCGTCGACAACGAGCAGGTAGAAAACCACGACCGCCAGGCCAAGGCCGACGGCCGTGTGGGCATAATAGTGATCCCAAAAATGTTTCACCCGCGCGGGCGTAAGCGGCATCACCGCAATCAACAAGAGCAACACTGCAAAGGGCGTCACCAGCCAGAGGGGAATATCACCACCGGATGCGGTTCCGAGCAGGGAAATAAAATCGATATGCATGAGAAACCGGGATCAGGATCGCGGCTCGGCGAGTCCGGCCGCACGTTTTTCCGCCCGCTGTCCCAGCCGAGCGGCGAACCAGGCGAGCCCGGCCGGAACCAGCAGATAGCCGGCGACCACGACGATCGCCTGGACTCTTCCTGCAAACGCCGGACCGAGCCAGCGCACGCATCCGACGCCCACCAGCGCAACGGCCGGACCGGCCAGCCAATGCAACGTGGACTGAGCCGTGGGTTTCATGGCTACTTGATCAGCGGCACAAGCGACACGTAAATGCCCGTCAAGATAGCCGTCGTAATCACTCCGCTGATGTTCACGCCCAGCGCCTCAGGGAGGATGATCACATCCGGCGCCACTTGGGACACTTCCTTTTGCGCCACCTTGGCAGTCGACGGAACGCAGCTCACCCCGGCGATCCCGATGACCGGATTGAATTTTCTCCCGCTGGCTACGTAGAGAATATAGCCGCCGATAATCCCGCCCACCCCCGAAAGGAGCAGCGCGATGATGCCGAGCACGAGGAGCAGCAGTACCTTGGGATTGAAAATCGTACTCGCCTCGCACAGCACGCCAAGCAGCAGGCCCAGGAAAAACGTGGCGCCGTAGAGCAGCGTGTTTTCGATCATGCTGGTGAAGTATTGCAACCCTGCTTCGCGCACCGCTACGCCGACAAACAGCGACAGCAGGAGCGGCGACGCCGATGGAAACAGCAGACACAGCACGGTGCCGGCCACGAAGGCAAAGGCCAGTTTCTCCGCCGGAGAAATCTTCACCGCCGGCCGGGCCACCGGGCGGATCGCCCGGAGTTTGGCCGGAATCAAAAAGCGGATCAGATACGGGTAACCGCCATAGGTCAGCCCAAGGTAAAGGTAGGCCACCACCGTGATCGGCACGAAAAGCTGCTTGGCCAGTTTCAACGACGTGAAAAGCACCATCGGGCCGTCCGCCCCGCCGACCATGGCGATGGAGGCGGCCTCGTTGTAAGTCAGCCCCAGAGCCACCGCGATGGGGAACGTGGCGACTGTGCCGAACTCCGCGCACAGCGCCAGGAACATGCTCTGAAACGGCCGCGCCAGCAGGAACCCCACGTCCAGCAACACTCCGATTCCCATGAAGACAAAGCACGCGATCAGGCCGTTGCTGAATGCAAAGGTGTAGATCGGCTGCAGAAAATCGATCTGCAGAATATACATGAGATCATCCGTGCGCTCCACAAAAGGGGCCAGCATGAGCGTGCCCTGCGTCGTGCCGTCCGCCAGCACCGCTTCCCCGGTGCTTCGGCTGATTACGGCGGCGGTGACCGGATCGAGAAAGAGCACGCCGGCATTGACCATCGCCATGCCCAGTCCCATCGGAATCATCAGCAACGGTTCGAGGACTCCCTTCCGTCCGTAGTAAACCAGCACCCCGCCCAGCACAATCAGGCCCAGTCGGGCGGCGATCATCGCCCAAGCCCCGTGGGCGAGCGACGTGATGCCTTGGAAAATGTTGGCGATGTCGGAGAGGTTCATGGACGGACGTTCATTTGCCGCCGCTGTAGCGGCGGACGACGACAAAGAGCAGTTTAATGAGGCCGGCGACCAACAGCGATATCACGCCGGCCAGCGCATACATGATGAACGCGGAGGTGACTGCGGTGGTGAACATGGGATTATCTCTGCTGGTTGCGCTCCGGTGGGCGGACTAGCCGATGACAAGGAGAGGCAGCCCCTCGTCGATGGCGGTGCCCGCCGCGGCGATGATCGCGGTCACCTTGCCGGATTTAGGCGCGAATACGTAAGTGTTCATCTTCATCGCCTCAATGGTGGCGACTTGCGCCCCTTCTTCGACGTCCTGGCCGACCTTGACATCGATGGAGACGATTTTGCCCGACAGAGGACTCAACACTTCGCCGGCCGTTCCTCCTGGTTTAACCGCCTGAGCCGGCGCGGGGGTCGCGGGAGGCACCACACGCGGTGCTTCGGGCGCGGGAGCCGTGACTGCTGCGGGGCGCGCCGGTGAGGCCGCCACGGATGGCTCATCGAGCATTTCGACGGTAACGTTGAAAATCTTGCCGTCGACGGTGACACGGAGGGTTTTCATGACAAATAAAGGGAGAAGTGTTGGGTGTGCCAGGCGCGCCTATCAGCGCACCTTGTGCGAGGTGTAGATCTGACGACGGCCTTCGAGCGACCACGTGAGCATGAGATTTTCCACGCTGACCGGTTGGGCGGGCTGGAGTGAAACGGATGTCACCGCAGCGGAGGCTCCGAGGACCACATGCACGGCGGCAGCAATCGCCGCCTCGATCTCCGGAGTGACGTCAGGATTGGGTGAGGAAACTTCCGCCGCCGGGCGTACGGGGACGACCGGATCCGGATGCGTCGCGGCTAACCAGCGTCCGATTCCGGCGACGGCGAACAGGAGCGCGGCAATCGCGACCATGACCCATACGAGATTGAGCCAGGGAAACGCGGTCGCGGCCGCGATGGGCATGGAGAGGAGGCCTTGCATGCTTAGAGCGGCATGTTGCCGTGTTTCTTCGGCGGACGAGTCTCACGCTTGGAGAGCGTGTTGCGCAGCGCCATCGCGAGCGTGCCCCGCGTCTGCGCCGGCTCGATGACATCGGTGATCAGTCCCTTGCGC
>DATCRM010000114.1:0-19789 GCA_036568985.1 Lacunisphaera sp.
CGGCCACACCGCGCTTTTCTGGCGCCCGCAGGCCGACGCTGCGGCGAACGCCACCTGATACCAACATCCGGTAATTTTTGGATTTTACAGGAAGGAAGCAAAGAATGTCTGATGGGTTCGGGCATTGGCATGAGCTGGGAACTTGCAGTCCAGGAGGACGTGCAGTGGGCCGCGTTGGAGCGCACTTTGAACCGCACTCTCGCGAGGGCCATCAACTGGACGCGTGGCTGCCTCCAGAGGGTGCCGGCTCGGTGAGAACCTTGTGCACCATCGTCAGCAGGGCCTCGGCCGTGAACGGCTTGGTCAAAAAATGACGCACGCCCAGGCCGACGGCGCGAGTCATGTACTCGCTGCTCTTCAATCCCGTCGCAGCAATGACCCGGACCCCGGGGTTGATCCGCTGGAGCGAGGCGATGAGCATCGGGCCGTCCATCACGGGCATCATCAAGTCGGTAACCACGGCGGCAATGTCCTGCTGCTGCAGCGCATAGAGCCCAACCGCATGCGCTCCATCCGTCGCAGTGAGCACCCGGTAGCCGAACGCCTCCAAGGTCTGCTGGGTGATCATGAGCACCGCGTCCTCGTCGTCGACCACCAGGATCTGTTCGCCGTGGCCCGCCCGGAGCGCCGGACCGGTTGCGACGGGCGCCGCCCCTGCGGCGGCCTGGTCGGCATGCGCGGGCAACCAGACCCGGAAGGTGCTGCCGCGCCCCGGCTCGCTCTGCACCGTGACCGCGCCGCCGTGACTGCGGACAATGCCGAGCACCGTGGACAACCCCAAGCCCGTCCCTTTGCCCAGGTCCTTCGTGGTGAAAAAGGGTTCGAAGATCCGGTCCATCACCGCCTGCGTCATGCCACTACCCGAGTCGCTCACCTCGACTAACGCATAGCGGCCGGGTGGCACCGTGTGGTCGGTCGCCGAGTATTGCGCGTCGATCTCGCGGTTCCCGGCCACGATGGTGAGCCGTCCGCCATCGGGCATGGCGTCCCGGGCGTTCACGCAGAGGTTGAGCAACACCTGGTTGAGCTGGGTCGCATCGCCCGGGACGAGCCAGAGATCGGGGGCGACCTGGGCCTCGAAGGCGATGTTCTTGGGAAAGGTGTTGCCCACGATGCTCGCGATCTCGCGGATGATGTGGGCCAGCTGGAGGGGAATGCGCTCGCCCTCCACGCCGCGGGCGAAGGACAACACCTGCTTCACGAGCTCCGCGCCGCGCCGGGCGCTCCGCTCGATGTTGCGCACGACTTCCTGACCCTGCTCGGGCAGCTCGAAGCGTTGCAACAGACCGGCGCCCATGACAATCGGCGACAGGAGGTTGTTCAGATCGTGGGCGATGCCACCGGCCAGCGTGCCGATGCTTTCCATGCGCTGGGCACGGAGGAACTGGCGCTCGAGTTTTTTCCGCTCGGTCACATCGGAGTTGATGGCGAGGATGGAGCGCGGCCGCCCCTGCGCGTCGCACACCAGTGTCCAGTGACCCTCGACGGTAAGGACCCGGCCGTCCTTGGTGAACTGCTCGACCTGTCCCGCCCATTCGCCCTTGGCCAGCACGACCTTCATCGCCTCGGCGAACGCGCTGGAAATGCCGTAGATCAGATCCTGCACGGAACGTCCGACCGCCTCGGCGACGGTCCAGCCATAGAGCCGCTCGGCGCTCCGGTTCCAATAGAGCACACGGTGGTTGAGATCGCGCACAAGGATCGCGTCGTTGGCCTGGTCGAGCAGCGCCGCCTGCTCGCGCAGTTTTTCCTCGGTGCGCATGCGTTCCGTGAGATCCGTCATCGCGCCGACCATGCGCACGGAACGGCCGGTGGCGTCGCGCATCACATAGGCGCGGTCGAGCACGTAGGCGTAGCTGCCATTCGCGCAACGGAACCGGTATTCGGTCGTGAAGGTATCGCCGCCGCCATCGATCATCTGATCGAGGACGGCGAGCACCCGTTCGCGATCGTCGGGATGAAGCCGCGCCACCCAGGCTTCGTAGGACGGATCCATCCCCTCCGCCGGCAGGCCGAAAAGCGTGACGTAGCCTTCGTTCCACCAAAGCTGATTGGTCGCCACATTCCAGTCCCACACGGCGTCGTTGGTGGCCCGGGCGAACAGCCGGAAGCGCTCCTCGCTTTCGCGCAGCTTGGCGTCGGCCCGGCGGCTTTCGGTGACGTCTCGAAAATAAATGGCCAGCCCCTGGTCCGAGGGATAGGCGCGCACGGCAAACCAGGTCTGGAGGGGCTCGTAGTATTCCTCGAACACCACCGTCCGGCTCTCCGCCAGGGCCCGGCGGTATTCCCGCTCGAAGGTCGAGCCCACGGCAGCGGGAAATTCCTCCCACACGTTCCGGCCGATCAGATCCTCGCGCAAGCGCAGCAGCAGCCGTTCGGCCTCGCGGTTGAGAAAGGTGAAGCGCCAATTCCGGTCGATGGTGAGAAAGGCATCCGTAATGCTCTCCAAGGTCGTGGTGAATTGTATGGCCAGGCGCTGGGTTTCCTCCTGCGCCTGCTTGCGCTCCGAGATATCCTGAAAGGCTCCCTGCACGCAGATGATTTTCCCGGTGTCACCGCGCACGGCCTCGCCGAGCACGCGCACCCACACTCGCCGGCCCTTCGCCGTGATGATTTGCTTCTCCACGTCGAACGGTTCCCCGCGCTCCACGCAGGCCTCGAACACCTGCTGGATGCCCGCGCGAAACTCCGGCGCATAGAAACCAATGACCCCCTCCACCGTCGGCGTGAAACCCAATGGCGTCTCGTGAATCGCACCCACCTCGTCGGACCACGTCATGACCATGCTGGGCACTTCGACCTGCCATGCGCCCAACCGGCTCATGCGCGTGGCGATGCCGAGCAAGGTCTGGCTGCGGCGGCTGGCTTCCTCGATCTCCTTTCTCGCCGTGACATCGCGCGCCACGGCGAACACCTGCTTCAGATCAGGCAGAGGGTGGACATTCCACGACAGATACCGGTATGAACCGTCCCTGGTCCGATAGCGGTTCTCGAAGCCGCGCATCGCTACGCCCTGCTGGATTTTTTCCCGCACACTCTGGGTCACGGCTCGATCGTCGGGGTGGACGAAATCCATCATCGGCCGACTCGTGAGTTCCTCCGCCGTCCAACCAAGACACTGGGTCCAGGCCGGGCTGACTTGTCGCAGCCACCCGTCGAAGCCCGCAACGCACAGGAGGTCGATTGAGTGATTGAACAGCCGGTCGCGCTCCTCCTCCGCCTGCTTCCGGTCAGTAATATCCTGACAGGTGCCGATGGCGCGCAGCGGTTGATGCTTGGCGTCGAAGATGACCTGCCAGCGTTCCTCCACCTGCTTGACCCGGCCGTCGGCCAGCACCAGGCGGTGCTCGATGACGGCGGGGCCCCGCTCCTCGGTGGACCGCCGGAAGGCCGCCTCGATCGCAGCGCGGTCGTCCGGATGCGCGCATTCCAGAAACGCCTGATGCGTCGGCTCGAAGCACGCCGGGTCGGTCCCGAAAATCCGGTGCATTTCCAACGACCACGTGCTGGCGAACGTGATGAGATCGGTTTCCCAACTGCCGATCTTGGCCACTCTCTGGGCTTCGATCAGCCGCTGTCTCTCCTCATCGAGCTGCGCCGCGAGCCGGCGCAACTGCCCGTCGCTGTCGTGCCGCACCGGCTTCCGGGCGGCAACAGCCCGGGCTGGGTTGGGTTTCGGCTTTTTGCTCATACCGTCATGCGTAGGGGCTCGGTGAGCAGTCAACAGAGTCTGCCGCGGCGTGGCCCCGCCGTGGATTCCCCCGTCGCTGATTTTGATGCGAAGACATCTAATCTTGAACCCGATCCGGCGCAAGGCGGTTATGGCGCGCGGTCGTTCGACAACCCCGCGAACGGCCGGAAATTCACGCAGATCCTTCGACCCCGGTCAGCCGGCATCCGCCCATTATTCATCCTCGCCCACCCGAAAGCGGATCGCGATCTGCGTTCGTGTATTCACCGGCCGCCCGCCCTTGTAGCCGGGTTTGAATTTCCATTTCAACACGCCCGCCAGCGCCGCCGCCTCAAAGCGCCTGACCTCGGCGGAGATGACGTAGGGGGCCACCACCTCACCCTTGGCCGTGACGATGAAACCCAACACGACCGTGCATTCCGGATATTCCCTCCGCAACTCGACCGGAAAGATCGGCGGTGGTTGGAAGATCGCCTGCGGCTGCCGGTCGAGCTGTGAGACATCGAAGATTTTTCCGATCTTCTCGGCCGTGCCGCTGCCGCGCGCAATGTTGACCGGGACGGCCGACAGCCGAACCGCGTTGGGATCGACCGTCACGGTCGGGGTGAAATCGAGAGGTTGGACAAAGGCGTTGACCGGAACGATGGTCGGGATGTCGGCGAGCATCGGGACCGCGATGGCGGCCGTCTCCGCCGCATCCTCGTCGTTGAGCGACTCCACCGGCTTCTCCTCGTCATCCTCGATATCGGGCATGGTCATCTGAATGAGCGGACCGTCATCCACGAGGGCGGTTCGTACCGGCGGCGGACGGTGGTTGAAGCCAAGCAAAACGTAGGCGTGCAAGCCGGCCGAAATCAGGATCGCCAGACCCACGACCCAAGGCGGCCGCGTGACGCGTTCGTATTTCCAAAGACCCGGCTGGACCTGTGGCGGCCTGGTGCGGAGACGCCACTTTACCGGCGCGGATTGGCCGGAGCCATGCGGGGTTGCGGGCCGCGCCACGCTTGACGGGGCGGAGCAACCCTCAATGGCGTGGGACATCTTGGGCATGCACAGAAGATAAGCCTTTCCGGCCAAAAAACTTCGCATCTCTTGCCCTATTCTTACCACACATTGTGGCGCCGGGCGGGCCGCTCTCGGCAAACTCAGCGTTGCCCCGGCCCGGTCCCGGCTGACAGCCTCGCCCCGTGACTCTCGCCCAACTCGGCTGGAACGACCATTTCGCCTCCGCCTTCGCGCCGCACGCCGCAGCCGGAGCCGTGCCGGCGCGTGTCACCCTCGAACTGAAGGGCTTTTTCGAGGTCACCGGAGAAGCCGGCGCCCGCTTGGGCGAATGCACCGGCAAATTCATCCACGATGCGCGAACCGCCGCCGATTATCCGGCGATCGGCGACTGGGTCGCCATCACGCCGCAGTCCGGCGACGACACCCGCGCCGGCATCCACGCCGTCCTGCCGCGCCTGACCCGGTTTTCCCGCAAGGCCGCCGGTGAACAGGACCACGAGCAGGTCGTCGCGGCCAACGTGGACACGGTCTTCCTCGTCAGCGCCCTCGACGGCAATTACAACCTCCACCGGCTCGAACGTTATCTCGCCGCCGCGTGGGCCAGCGGCGCCGCGCCGGTCGTCCTGCTCAACAAGGTCGATCTCAACGAAGACACCGCCGCCATCCTCGCGGAACTGGCCACGGTCTGCCGGGACGTTCCGATCCATGTCGTCAGCGCGCAAACCCGCCGCGGCCTCAAGGCGCTCGCGCCGTGGCTGCAGCCCGGCCGGACCATCGCCCTGCTCGGTTCCTCCGGCGTCGGCAAGTCCACCCTGATCAACCGGCTCGTCGGCGAACGCCTGCAGGACACGCAAGCCGTGCGCGAAGCCGACAACAAGGGCCGCCACACCACAACCCAGCGCGAGCTGATCGTCGCGCCGTCCGGCGTAATCGTGATCGACACGCCCGGCATGCGCGAACTCCAGCCGTGGGACGCCGCCGCGGGCATCGATGCCGCATTCGGTGATGTCTCGGCCGTGGCCGCCCGCTGCAAATTCCGCGATTGCTCGCACACGGTCGAACCCGGCTGCGCCGTGCAGGCCGCCCTGGCCGATGGCTCGCTCGACGTCAACCGATGGCAAACCTATCTGCGCATGCAGCGCGCGGCCGCCCACGAGGTGCGCCGCGTGAACCCCGACGCGCAACGGCGCCAGAAGACGGACTTCAAGAAAATCACCAAGGCGCTCCGCCAGCGCGTGCGCGAAAAGTCGGGCGAGGAATAAGATCCTTGGCGCCGAATGTCTACACTGCGGGGCGGGGTATTGAGACTCGGAAAATAGACTGAGACTCGCGTTCCCAGAGGTAGGGCGGAGCGGCCCGCTCCGCCGCGAGAACGCTATCACGTTCCTGGCGCACCGGGCCGGTGCGCGCTACCCGTCAGCTTGATCGGCGAAACTCGATAAGATTTCATAAAGTGGAGGCGGGGCCACCCCGCGAGATATGCGCTTCGATTGCTGCATCCCGCGGGACTGATAATCCCACCTCCACTACCTGCACCCCATCATTGACCCCATCTGCCCCGCCCGCATGCTGCCTTCATTATGTTCACCATTCTCGGAGCCGACGGAAAAGAATACGGGCCGGTGACCGCCGGTAAAATCGCGGAGTGGATCGCAGGCGGCCGTGCGAACCTGCAGACCAAAGCCCGCCGTTCCGATGAAACCGAATGGAAGACCTTGGGCGATTTCCCGGAATTTGGCCCCCGCCCCAGCTCCGGACTTGATACGCCGCCCGCCATCGCCACCCCGGACGGAGCCGGCGTCGAGGCCGCGTCGCCCGCCCAGCTTCAGGGCACCCCGGCGGAAATTTCCGCGCGCCTCGCGCCCCAGGCGGCGACGTTCGACCTGTTCTCGTGCCTTTCGCGCAGCTTCGAGCTTTGGAAAAGCAATTTTCTGCCGCTGGTCGGCGCCACCCTGCTGGCTCTGGTCGTCCAGTGTGCCGCCAACATGGTCCCGCTGCTCGGTTTCTTCTGCAGCCTGCTGCTGGCAGGCGTCTTCACCGGCGGCATCTATTACTATTATCTCGGAAAAATGCGCGGTGAACCGCGCACCATTGGCGACCTCTTTGCCGGCTTCAGCAAAGCCCTCGTGCCCCTCATGCTCACAGGCCTGATTCTCAATCTCGTCAATTTCGCCCTCTTGGGAATTTTCTTCGGCCCCCTTTGCCTCACCTTATTCAAGGCCGCTTTGTCGTCATCGCCGGAATCCTTCGAATTTCCCGCCTTGGGTGGTGTGGCGATCGCGTGGATGGCAGTCGGCATCATCCCGATTTTTTATCTGACTGTCTCGTGGATTTTCGCCTACGCCTTGGTAATCGACCAAGGGCTGGGCCCGTGGACCGCGCTGGAAGTAAGCCGCCGGACGATCACCCGGCGCTGGTTCAGCGTGTTCTTCCTCATGATCTGCGCGGGCATCCTGGGCATGCTGGGCATCATCGGCCTGGGCATCGGCGTGATTTTCACGCTGCCCTTGGCCTTTGGCGCCATACTCTACGCCTACGAAGATCTCTGCCGGCCGGCGGCGTAAAGTGGCAGGACCGGTCTCCGGCCGGCCCGGCGTCGACCCCCAAAGGCCGGTCACAGACCGGCCCTACTTTGGCCCGCCACCCTTTCCGCCCAGCAACGCGTCGAGCGACAGCTTGCCCGGGCCAAAGACCAACACGATGAGTGAGGCGAAGAGGAACAGAAAGGGCGCGGCCGTCACGAACTTGTCCGGATCGCTCACGATGGCGTTGAGCGCGTCACGATCGGCCGTCCAATAGGCCACGGCCATCACGCCGATCAGCGGCACCGCGGCCGGTCGGGCAAAGAGACCGAGCGCGAGCAGAACTCCGCCGACACACTCCGTCGACCCGGCCATGATGGCGTTGAGCTTGGGCAGCGGGATGTGGAGCGACTCGAAATATCCCGTTGTGCGATCAAGATTCATCAACTTGCCCCAACCCGTCTGGGCGAACTGCCAGCCCCAGTAGAGGCGGATGGCAAGCAGCAGCGGGGACTGCAGCAAATTGGCGGTGGCATCGAGCTTGGTGAGCAGGGGTCGGAGTTGCATGGGCGTGGGAGGTGGCGTCCACGCGCTTTATTCCCGCTTTTCCGCGGCAGCCCCGGGCTCAGCCGCCCTCACCTCTTCAATGATCTCGTGAACCAAACGGAGTTTGCCGATGGCCGGGTCGGAAAGCACAAACGGATAGAGATCCGGCAGCCCCATCCCTCGATTCAGTTCATTGAGGGCGTAGGTAAGCGAAAACCAGGTGGACATCAATAAATCGAAGCCGGCTCCCTCACGCACCGCCGTCTTGGGATCGGCGGACATGCTTCCCGCCGCCGGGTGATCGCGCGGCTTGAGCTTCAGGCCAAAGCTCGCCGCAGTTTCGATCGTATCGACGATATGCAGGTAGTGGGCCCATGTCTCCGCCCAATCTTCCCAAGGGTGCGCGCTGGCGTAGGCGCTCACCGTCCGGGCGGTCCAGTCGGTGGGCGGACCGTTGCGATAGTGAGTCTGCAAAGCCGCCTGGTAGTCCGCCCGCTCATCGCCGAATGCGGCGCGAAACCGCTCCAGCCTGGGCGTGCCCGCGACCAGCCGTTCCCAATAATAATGCGCGATCTCATGCCGAAAATGCCCCAACAAGGTTCGGAACGGTTCATGGAGGCTCACGCGCCTCTGCTCGCGCACCGGATCATCCGCCTCGGCAATATTCATGGTGATGCAACCGTCGCGGTGCCCCGTCAGCACGGCGTCCCCTCCGCTGGCTTCACCCAAAAATCGGAAGCGGAGAGTCGTCGCCTCGGACCCAGAGGCGAGCGGCAAATGCAGCTTCAACAGCGTGTAGATAAGCCGTCGCTTCGCTTGCTCCAGGCGCGACCAGCGCTCGCGATTGCCCGCCACGTTAAGATCGGGAATGATCTCATTGAGCCGACAGGAAACGCACAGCGGATTCCGATCATCCTCCCGAACCAGCCAGTTGCAGACGCCGTGCTCGATGCCGTTGGCGCATCTCCTGAACATTCCACCCGGCTTTGCCGCGAACATCGCCTCCCAAAGGTCTCCTGCCTTCGGCTTCAATGCACTCAGGTCCAGTTCGTCGGGCGAAAACCCCAGAACCCGGCCGCAGCTCACGCAGGCGCTGTTTTCAAAGAAAACCAGACCCCCGCATCCGTCGCAATGGAACGCCTTCATGTCAGCCGCCGACCGGGCCGCCGCCGGCTGGTTCCAGTTATTGAGCCTCGCACAATAGGCTGACGGGCCGGTGCGCCCTACCTCTGACAAGGCAAGCGTCAGTCTAGTTCGCGAGCCTCAATGGGTGACGGGACGTTGCCGCTGGCAGAACCACCCGAGCTGCATCCACGAGCTGAACCAGCCCTGGACCTGCGCGGCGATCTCCTCGCCGGAAGACTGGGTGCGGGCCGGGATGCCCGCGGCGAGCGCCGCCGCCAGCGGCTTGCCGGCACGAATCGCGAGCAGCACCTTGCAGGCGGCGGGCTCGAGTCGCTTGAAATAAATCCGGCCGTTCAAGCGGTGCACGGCCACAGCGCACGGCGCGCGCTTGGGCAGCGGGACTTTGGAATCCGCAGCCGTGCGCACACCGGTCGGGGCGTTGCTCGCATCGCCGCGCAGCAATGCCTCGCGCTTTTTGATGGCGATCAGGAAGTCGTCGACCGGGTAGTCCACCAGCATCAGCTGAAGGTACGGCTGCAACGCGAGCCGCAGCTTCCCCGGATTGGCGCCGCGCAGGTCCTCGGTCGTGAAGAGCGGCAGCGCGGCCCCGTCGTACACCTCCACCTGCGCCCACTCGAAACGCGCGAGGTCACAACACAACGCCGTATGCGGCTTCGTCCACTTCGGTTCCTCACGGATGAACTTTTCCAACCGGGACGGCAGGTTGCGAAGCGTGAAGGAACGCGATGGATATTTCTGCAGGTAGGCCTCGGCCAGGCGCATGAACTTCTTGTCGCCGAGCACGGCGCGCAGCCCCGGACAGTCCTCGTAGAGACTGTCTAGCACGCGGAACCAATACATGCGGTTGTAGATCTCAAGACGCTCAAAGGATGTGAGCCGGTCGTTCGGCTTCATGACCTCGCCCGCGGCTTTGGCGGTGGAGCGGCCGTCGCGCGTACGCGGGCGCGTGCGGTTCGCCGCGGTCAGCGGCTGCGAGACGAGCCCCCAGACCGCACGTTGGAGGTCGGCAAGATCGCGCGTGGAATCAACGCGCGCAGGGGCGACGGGACGGACCTTGGGTTTCGGGTCTTTCGGTTTAGCGGCCATATATGCGAAGCGTCATCCTGAGCCGTGCGAAGGATCCAAGGGAATGGACGGACCTGCGCCGACCGCTTGGATCCTTCGCACGGCTCAGGATGACGGAGAGGACGGTCTTCATGTTGTCCTGCCTTGGGCCGCCATGCCCGCCCGGCTACCCTTCTTCGGCGCCGGGATCTTCGCCTCCCGCGCCTGCGCGATGAACTGGTTGGCCTTGAGCGCCTCGTCGTGGACTTCCTGGAAGGACGGGATCTTGTCGTCCCATTCGAGGAGCGTCGCGGTGACACCGCAGAGCTTGATCGCGTGGGCATAGAGCTTCCACACCGGGTCGAGCACGGGGTGGTCGTGCGTATCCAGGATGTATTTCTCGAACTTGGTGTGCCCCGCGATGTGCATCTGCGCGACGCGGTGGTGCGGGACGTTGTTCACGTAGTCATAGGGGTCGAAACTGTGGTTCTTCGACGAGACATAGATATTGTTCACGTCGAGAAGGATTCCGCAGTCGGCGAGTTCGACCACCTCGCTGAGAAATTCCCACTCGGTCATTTCGGAAACATGGAATTCGGTGTACGAGCTGACGTTCTCGACCGCAATCGGCAGCTCGAGGTAATCGCGCACCATGCGGATTTTTTCCGCGGTGCGTTTCGCAGCGGCGAAGGTGTAGGGCATCGGCAGGAGGTCGTGCGAGTACGTGCCATCCACGCTGCCCCAGCAGAGATGGTCGGACAGCCACGGCGTCTTGGTGCGCTTCGTGAGCGCCTTGAGCTTCTTCAGGTGCGCGCGGTCGGGATTGTCGGCCGAGCCGAAGTAGAGCGATACACCGTGCTGCACCACGCGATATTGCGCCAGGATCCGGTCGAGCACCTCGAGCGGCCGGCCTCCGTCCACCATGAACGTTTCCGAGATGATCTCGAACCAGTCCACCGTGGGCTTCTCCGAGAGAATATGATCGTAGTGCGGCACGCGCAGACCGAGGCCGATGCCATAGTCGGTGTAGCCGTTGTAGGGATTGGCGGGCATGAGCAGGGAACTTCTTGGACTGTAGCGGCGATCTGTGACCGTCGTCGAGTCTGCCGAGCTTGATTGATTGATTGTAGGGCGGGGTCTCCGAACCCTGCCTGCGAAGCGGCATCACACGCGTGGCGGGATTCGGAGATCCCGCCCTACAAAGACGGAGACCGGGCCGCGAGCGCCCGGCCTCCGGAAAAAAGCGTTCCGTCGCAACGGACCGCGCGTGGAAGCGAAATTACTTCTTCTCTTCCTTGTGCTCGGCGCTGCAGCCGTCCTTGCCCTTGCAACCGTCCTTGGCCTTGCAGGTATCCTTGCCGTCCGCGCTCTTGCAAGTGTCCTTGCCCTTGCAGCCGTCCTTGGCCTTGCAGGTGTCCTTACCGTCGGCGCTCTTGCAGGTGTCCTTGCCTTTGCAGCCGTCCTTGCCCTTGCAGCTTTCCTTGGACTTTTCGCCGGCGGGGGCGGTCTTGCCGGATTCCTCGGCGGTGGCTTTGACGGCGAGAGAACCGGCATAAAGACCGGCCAGGGCGGCCGCGGTGATGATGAGTCGGGTGGATTTATTCATGGGAGCGTGTTTTTTTGGTTTTGGGTTTCAAAACCACCCGGGCTGGCACCATGCCAGCGGGCGGCAAGAAATGGTTGGTCCGGTGGGAGCAAGCGAGGCGTGGATGTATTCCCGGAAAATTGTGGCGGATGGTCCGGCGAGGGTGCAGAAGGGGTGAGGCATGCCTCCGGTCCCTGCCAGACTATAACTTCGAGCCGGGGTTCCGTTGCGTCGAATTCACTTTCCGGCGCGACAGATCCCGGCCGTTCCCTTCTCCCTTCACATGATCCTGTCCACCAAGGCACCACCCGCGGTGAAAGCCCTGAGGTTCGCCAGAAAATGCGCTGCGAGATTTCCGTCCTGATCGCGCGTCCCGCCGCCGATATGGCAGGTGATCAGGCAGTTTTTTGCATTCCACAACGGATGGGCGGGCGGAAGGGGTTCCGGGTCCATCACGTCGAGGTAGGCCGCGCCCACCTGACCGGCGGCCAGCGCGGCGATCAACGCCGGCTGGTCCACGGTCGTGCCGCGGCCAATGTTGTAGAAACGCGCACCGGGTTTCATCTGCGCGAACCGCGCGGCGTTCATCCATCCCGTGGTCGCCTTGGAATCGGGCAGAATGTTCACCACATGATCGGCGGTGGCCAGCGCCGCAGCCAATCCGGCCTCATCCACCATGGGCACCTCTTCGTCGCCGCGCGGCGTGCGCCGGTGAGCGGCAACCTTTGTGCCGAAGGGTTTCAACAGCTCCGCCAGCCGGCGTCCGATCGCGCCGTAGCCCAGCAGCAATACCTGGCGGTGCGTGAGGGTGCCGTTCGTGAAACGATCCTCGAGATAACGCCACTCGCGCGGACCGTCCTGATTGCGCAGTTGCATGGGCAGGTTGCGCTCCAGAGCCAGCATTTGCGCCAGCACATGCTGCGCGCAGGGGTCGGCGAACACCTGGGAGGCATTCGTCACCGGCACGCGGCGTCCCTGCATCGTCTCGCGAAAATCGTCCCGATCGTAGCGGGTGTAACCGGCCGAGCTGAGCTCGATGAATTTCAGGCGCGTGCACTGCATCGTCTGCCCGACGTCCGGCTGTCCAAAGGCCACGTCGGCTTCGGCGAGCGTTGGGTCGGACCCGCCGGCTGCCAGCACCATCGGGCTGGCCTTGGGCGACACGATCAGCCGGTGTCCGAGGTCGCGCAATTGCCCCTCGAACACGGTCAGGGCTTCGGGTCGAAACACGTGGTTGGTCCAAACCGTAAGGCTCATCCCATTATCCCGGCAATACCCCCGTCGCGCCGCAAGCGCAAGTTGCACAAAAACCCTCGGCCTCCTCTTGCTATTCAAAACAAGAGACCTAGCTTGCGCCCTCCATGTTGACCCGTCACCCCCGCACCCTCCCCGGCGTTCTGGCATTCCTGACCCTTGCGCTGGCCCTCGTTCTTTCCACCTCCCGTCTTGCCGCCGTTGAAGACACCGGCGCCGACTCCGTTCAGGGCCACCTCAAGGATGAAGCGCGCCTGACGACGCCCGAGATCGACCCGGCGTCCGATGAAGGCCGGCTGGCCTTGGGCCGCATGAAACTCCCCCCCGGCTTTATCGCGCACCTCTGGGCCGCCGAGCCGATGCTGGCCAATCCCGTCGCGTTCTCCTTCGACGAACGCGGCCGCCTGTTCCTGGCGGAAACCCACCGCTACGGCACCAGCACGCTCGATATCCGCTCCTACATGTGGACACTCGAGGACGATCTCGCCAACCGCAACCAGGCCGACTGGCTCGCCTCGATCGAACGGAATTTCGGTCCCGCAGGCGTGAAGGAACTTTCCAAGGAATCCGAGATCGTCCGCCTCGTCGAAGACACCGACGGCGACGGCACGGCCGACAAGTCCTCCATCTACGCCGACAACTTTCGCTCCCCGCTCGATGGCGTCGCAGCCGGCGTCCTCATCCGCCGCGGCCAGGTCTGGTTCACGAACATCCCTGCGCTCTGGAAATTCTCCGGCAAGGACAAGGCCGAGACCCGCGAGGCCCTGCTCCGTGGTTTTGGCGTCCGCTTCAACTACACCGGTCACGACCTGCACGGTCTCATTTTCGGACCCGACGGCCGCATCTATTTCTCCATCGGTGACCGCGGCTCCGCGGTCACCACCAAGGAAGGCGGCGCGGTCAATCTGCCCGACACCGGCGCGGTCTTCCGCTGCTGGCCCGACGGCACGGGATTCGAGCCCTTCGCCACGGGCCTGCGCAATCCGCAATCCCTCGCCTTTAATGAATACGGTGATCTTTTCACCGGCGACAATGACTCCGACCAAGGCGACGAGGAACGTCTCGTTCACCTTGTCGAGGGTGGCGACAGCGGCTGGCGCGTCGGGTACCAGCATCCTCCGCGCGGCAACGCCGGTCCGTGGAACGCCGAGAAACTCTGGCATCCCCGTCACGCCGGCCAGCCCGCTTATCTGCTCCCGCCGATCTGCAACATCGAGGACGGCCCCTCCGGCATCGCCTACTATCCCGGCACCGGCCTGACGCCGGACTACAAGGGCAACCTCTTCATCACCCATTTCAAAGGCGCCATCACCAACTCCGGCATCTTCACCTACAAGATGAAGCCGGACGGCGCTTCCTACGCCATCGAAAGCGCCGCGCCCTTCCTCACCGGGGCGCTCCCGACCGATGTGCGCTTCGGCCCCGACGGCAAGCTCTACTACTCCGACTGGGCCGAAGGCTGGCCAAAATCCAGGCGCGGGCGCATCTACTCCATTTACAACGAAAAGCTCGCCACCAGCGCCGAGCTCAAGGCGGTCAAGGAACTCATCGCCTCCGACTTCACCAAAAAAACCGACACCGAGCTGACCACCCTCCTGACCCACGCCGACTGGCGCGTCCGCCTCGAGGCGCAATACACCCTCGCCGAGCGCGGCGCCTCCAGCGTTCCCGCCCTCGCCAAGATCGCCAGCCAGCCCGAGGGCTTCGCCCCGCTCCACGCGGTCTGGGCTCTTGGGCAGATCAGCCGCAAGGACATGTCGGCCATCGAGGCGCTGCGTGCCGTGATGGCTACCACCGGATCGGAAACCCGAGCCCAGGCGATCAAGACGCTCGGCGATCTCCGCGACGAAAAGTCCGGCGAACAATTCATCAAGCTGCTCGGGGATCAATCCGCCCGGACCAGGTTTTTTGCCGCTCAAGCCCTCGGAAAAATCAAGCAGGCGGACGCGGTGCCCGCCCTGATCGAGGCGATCCGGGCCAACGACAACACCGACGCCTACCTACGCCACGCCCTGGTCATGGGTCTCGTCAGCTCTGCTACTCCCGAACAGCTCGCCGCGCTCACCAGCCACGATTCCGCCGCCGTTCGCCTCGCCGCCGTGCTCGCCCTACGCCGGGTGCAGAGCCCGCTGATAACCGCCTTCCTGAACGACCGGGACAGCTATATCGTCCGCGAAGCCGCTCTCGCCATCAACGACGCGCCGATCCCCGCGGCGTATCCGGCCCTCGCCGCCTTCACCACCAAACCCGGCAACGACGAGGCCGTGCTGCTGCGCGCGCTCAACGCCCACTTCCGCCTCGGCGCTGCGGATAATGCCGCCGCGCTGGCCGCTTTCGCCACCCGCGACACCGTGCCCGCGCTGCGCAAGGAGGCGCTGGATCTTCTCGCCCTCTGGCCCGCCCCGCCGGCCCGTGATCGCGTCCTCGGCGTCTTCCGCCCCCTGGCCGACAAAACCCGGCCGCCGGAGGTCGCGGCCACCGCCCTCGCCCCGGTCCTTGAAAACCTGCTCGCCGCGCACACCCCCGACAGCATCCAGCTCGCCACCCTTAACACCATTACCACGCTCAAGCTTAAGGACGCCGCCCCGCTTCTGGCGAACGTCGTCGCCGATCAGGCCCAGGCAGGCGCCGTGCGCGCCGCCGCGCTGAAGACGCTCGATGGTTTCGACGCCCCGGGTCTGGCCGTCAGCGCCGCACTCGCCGACGCGAGCGATCTGCCCGAACTGCGCTTGGCCGCCCTGGCGGTCGTGAGCCGCCTGCATCCCGAATCGGCGGTCGCGCATATCGCCGCCCTCATCGAACGGGGCACACCGAAGGAACAACAAGCCGCCTTCCATGCGCTCGGCGATGCGAAGGATCCCGCGGCCGACGACCTCATCCTCGCTCAACTGGCCCGACTCGAGGCCGGTCAGGTCAACCCCGCCGCCCAGCTCGACCTGCTCGATGCCGCCACCCTCCGCACCAACGCCCGGGTTAAAAAAGCCCTCGCCGACCGCGAAGCCGCACTCGCCGCCAATCCCGATCCGCTTGCTCCGTTCCGCGTCGCCCTGGAAGGCGGCACCGCCCGCCACGCCCTCCGGGTCATCACCAGCAATCCGGTCGTCCAATGCATCCGCTGCCACCGCATCGGGGACATGGGCGCCGGCGATGCGGGGCCCAATCTCGGCGGCATCGGAGCCCGCGCTTCCCGCGAATACATCCTGGAATCCATCATCAAGCCGAGCGCGAAGATCGCCGCCGGCTTCGAGATTGCTTCCGTCACGAAGAAGAACGGGGAGACGGTCATCGGCACCCTGATGGCCCGCAATGAAGCGGGTGTGCAAATGAAAGTGGGCGACACCGGATTGGTTGAGATCGCCGCGGCCGACATCAAGAGTGTGGAATCCGCTCCGTCCGGCATGCCCGAAGTGGCCGCATTCGTGCTGACCAAGGCGGAAATCCGCGATCTCGTCGAATTCCTGGCCAACCAGAAGGAATTGCCCAAGCCACGAAATCCAACCGCTCTGCGCGCCCTGCGGAATTTGGCTGTGCCCCAATAAAGCGGGCATCCTGAAAACGGAGACGGGGCCATCAGTCCCGCGAGACATGCGCAGCGCAACTGGCAACCCGCGGGACTCATAGTCCCGCCTCCACTACAAGGCGGGGCGCCGACCCCGCTTTTTTGCGTCCACACCCCGCGCTTGCCAGCGAGCCGCGGCCGCTGTTTGCTGCCCGGGCAACGGGCCTCCTCCTCTTATCGCATGTCCTCACATCGCGCGGTGCGTCCGTCTTCATTGTCCGGGTCAATGCTCCGCATCAGATTATTCGATTAACGGCCGCAACTCCGCCCCGGCTATGCTGCGCGCCGAACCACCGATCCCATGGAAGCCCTGCTGATCCTCCTGCTGCTCTACCTGGCCGCGACGCTCATTATTCTGCCGATCTGGACCATCATGAAGATCCGCGCGCACGACGCGGAGGTGGATTCGCTCCAACAACGCCTCGGCTACCTGGACGCGGAACTCAAGGACCTCCGCGACAAGCTGCGCCCGTCTGCTCCCGCCCCGACAAAGCCGGCGGAATTTACCGCGACGGTCGCCCCCACAATAGTCGCAACTCCCCCGCCCCACGTGCCGGCACAACCGGCACCGCCTCCGGCTCAGGTCACCGCGATCGTTCCGCCCATCGTGGCTACAGTCGAGTCCATCGCCGAACCGCCGCCTCTGCCGCCAGTCCTTCCGCCCGCGACGCCACCGGCACCCGAGCCCGAGCCGGAACCCGTCGACCACAAACCGGCGATCAACTGGGAACAATTCATGGGCGCGAAGCTGTTCGCGTGGCTCGGCGGACTCGCGCTGTTTCTCGGCGTCGCCTTCTTCGTCAAATACTCATTCGAGCACGACCTCATTCCGCCCGAGGTGCGCGTGGCGCTCGGTTTCCTGACCGGCGCGAGCCTGATCGTCGGCGGCATCAAACTCATCCGCAAAGGCTACACCACTCCGGCACAGAGTCTCGTGGCGGCCGGCATCGTGTCGCTCTATGCCGTGACCTTTGCCTGCAACTCGGTGTATCATTTCGCCTTTTTCGGCACCATCCCGACCTTCCTGCTGATGGTGTTGATCACGGCGACGGCGTTCGTGCTCGCCGTTCGGCTGCCGGCACAGGTCGTCGCCATCCTCGGAATGCTGGGCGGTTTTCTCACGCCCATCCTGCTTTCGACCGGCGTGGATAACCCGGGCGGGCTCTTCGGCTATCTCGCGTTGCTCGACCTTGGCCTGATCGCAGTGGTGCTGCGCACCGGCTGGCGGCATCTCGTGCCCATGAGCGCCGCGGGCACGGTCCTCACGATGGTGGGCTGGGCGGACAAATTTTTCCAAGCGGACAAAGGTCCTGTCGCAATGATCGTGTGTCTCGCGTTCAGCGCACTCTATCTTGCCGCTGCCGAATTTGCCCGGCGCCGCGAAATCAGCTCACGGGCTTTTTCTCTCACCGCGGTCGCCCTGCCTTTTGTCGGTTTCGGTTTCGCACTGTTTTTCCTGAGCTATCCCACCCTGGCGGCCCGGGCTCCGCTTTATCTCGGCTTCGTCCTGCTGCTGGACGGTCTGTTGCTCCGCCTCGCGTGGCGCGACGAATTCCTGCCGCGCATCCACAGCGCCGTCGGCCTGGTGGCGTTCGCCCTACTCGGCATCTGGACCGGCGGCCACCTGACCGACGCGCTGCTGCCGTGGGCTCTCGCCTTCTACCTGGGCTTCGCTGCGCTCCACACGGTCTTCCCGCTGTTGCTGGAACGTGCGCGTCCCGGAACCGCCAGTTCCTGGTCGAGCCAGCTGTTCGCACCGCTCACGCTGTTGCTGCTCCTGCTGCCGATCTACCAGCTGGATTCCGTGTCGTTCCTGATCTGGCCGGCCATTCTCCTGGTGGACGTGCTGGCCATCGGGCTCGCGCTGGCCAGGGCTTCGCTCGCTTCGGTCGCGGCCGTGCTCGTGCTCACGCTCATCGCGACCGGACTCTCCCTCTTCCGCGTGCCCGCGGAGCTCGGGCTGCCGTTTCCGATGCTTTTGGCCATTGGCGGATTCGCCGTATTTTTCTTCGCGGCCAGTTTCTGGCTCGCACGAAAACTGGGTGACCGCCTGCCGGGCGGCGACCTCGGCCGGCTTGGATCGGTGTTCGGCGATGTGCGGACGCAACTGCCGGCCTTTTCCTCCCTTCTGCCGTTTCTGCTGCTGATCATGGCCTGCGCCCGGCTGGCCGTGCCCGATCCCTCGATGATCTTCGGCCTTGCCCTGCTCCTGGTGATTTTGACGCTCGGCCTCGCCCGTTTGCTCAAGGTGGACTGGCTGCCCTTGTGCGCCTTGGCCGGAGTAACCGCCCTCGAGTTCGCCTGGCATTCGCGCCATTTCTCGACCGCCGCGCCCGCGCTGCCGATGTTCTGGTATTTCGGCTTCTATGCCATCTTCGCGGCCTATCCATTCGTCTTCCAGAAGACCTTTGCCGACCGCACCGGGCCGTGGGCCGTGGCGGCGTTGGCGGGCATCGCCCACTTCCCACTCATCCACCGCGTGATCGCCACCGCCTCGCCGAATGAATTCATGGGCCTGCTGCCCGCACTGTTCGCCGTGCCGCCGCTGCTGAGCCTCGTCGCCATCCTGAAGACCGTGCCCGCGGACAATCCGAAGCGCCTCAACCAGCTCGCTTGGTTCGGCGGAGCCTCGCTGTTCTTCATCACGTTGATCTTCCCGCTCCAATTCGAGCGCCAGTGGATCACCATCGGCTGGGCGCTGGAGGGCGTGGCGCTGCTGTGGCTGTTTCACCGCGTGCCGCACCCGGGACTTCGCGCGGTTGGCGTCGTGTTGCTGGTTACGGCCTTCGTGCGCCTGACTTTCAACGGCGCGGTATTCTCGTATCACCTGCGCGGCGACACCCCGATCCTGAACTGGTACTTGTACGCATACGGGCTCGTCATCGCCGCGCTCTTCACCGGCGCGCGACTGGTGGCGCCGCCACGCGAACGGGTGCTCGGCATCACCGCCCCGCCCTTGCTGAACACCCTCGCGGTCGTCCTCTCCTTCCTGCTGCTTAACATTGAGATTGCCGACTACTTCACGACTCCCGGGGCTGTCTCGCTCGCCTTCAAATTCCGCGGGAACTTCGCCCGCGACATGACCTACACCATCGCCTGGGCGCTCTTCGCCCTCGGCCTGCTCGGCACCGGTATCTGGAAAGGACTAAAAGCCGCCCGCTACGCCGCGATCGCCCTGCTCAGCGTCGCCCTCGTCAAACTCTTCCTGCACGACCTCGCGCAGCTCGCCCAACTCTACCGTGTCGGCGCTCTGGTCGGCGTGGCCGTCATCGCCATGCTCGCCTCGTTCGCCTACCAGCGGTTTCTCCCCGCCAATGAAAAGACTTCCCCGCCTGTTTCCTGATGGCCTGACCATCGATCTTTGTAGGGCTGCCGCTTGTCGGCGGGCCACCTGCATCGCATCCCAACGGCCCGGCGGCAAGCACCGGCCCTACACC
>DATCRM010000115.1:0-2880 GCA_036568985.1 Lacunisphaera sp.
TCCATGCCAAGGATGCCATGGGCCGCGTCGTGCTCGACCAGAAAGACGCGGCGGCGGATCGCGTGGGCGGTTACAGTTCCGCCGTGCGCGAATCGGCGCGCTCCTTGGAACAGGAGGATCCCAATGTGGCTCATTTCGCCAACCAGGCGGCGGACCGAATCGAGCAAGCGGCGGACTATATCCGCAATGCCGACTTTGCGAGTCTGCGACGCGATGCGGAGGGAGTGGCGCGCCGCCATCCGGCCCTCTTTATGGGCGGAATGCTAGTGGCTGGCTTGGTTCTGGGCAACCTGGCCAAGAGTTCCAGTCAGGAACTGAGCGCAGGCGACCGCCCGGATACTGACGACGAGAACGATAGGGCAGACGCCGGCTATGGGAGCGAGGGGCCAGACGATGAACTAGTGGAGGACCAGCGGGCCGGTTCCTTCACGAGCGAGGGATTTGCCACGGGCAGCGCGGCCACGGGAATTTAATGCAATGAACGAGTCCGTCACAGGCAACAGCCCGCTCACTTCGCTTTTTTCCGAGTTGCGCTCGGAATCGACCGCCTTGCTACGCCAGGAAGTGGCCTTGGCCAAGGCGGAGCTCGCGCAGAAGGCCAACACTGCCGCGCGTACGTCGATGAAAATCGCTGAAGGGGGAGCTCTCGCCTACGCGGGCCTGATCGTTCTTCTCATCGGCGCCGGGCAGCTTGGATCCGTTGGGTTGGCTGCACTGGGGGTCAGTGACGCCATCGCTACCTGGCTCGGGATGGTCTTGGTCGGCGCGCTTGCCGGCGCGGTGGGTTGGGCCAGGTTGAAGAAGGCGAAGATAAAGTTTCAGGCGGAGAACTTCGATCTGCCGCAAACCGTCGGGTCGTTAAAGGACGACGGCCGGTGGATGAAAAACAAGGTCCAGCATGCCGGCCAATGAACACCCCTTCCACTACCAGCAATGATCCCGCGGCGATTCGACGGGAGATCGACGAGACCCGCCGGCGGATGGACGACACCATTGACGCGATCGGACGGCGGCTCACCGGTCGTCACCTGATCGATGAAGCGCTTCACCTCATTCGTATCCAACAGGAGAATGGCAACATGACTACATTCACAAACAAACTGAGCGACTCCGCCGATTCGGCCTATCGTGCCGTGGTCGATACCGTAAAGACGCACCCCGTGCCCACGGCACTCGTGGGGGCTGGCCTGGCTTGGCTCATTATCGAGAAGACACGTTCGGGCCGCGACTCATCTGAGCATGAGCATGATGTCTATCAGACAGGTTTTTATGGCGACAATTTCGGCGGGACCGCGCCGGCGGTGTTTGATGACTACCCGGAACGGAGTGAAACCGACGCAGGCGAAGACAGCGGGCTCTTGCAAGGTGCCCGACAGAAGGCCGGCGAAGTGGCGGATAGCGTGAAAAGTGGAGTCGCGCATCTGCGGGACCGTTCTCGTGAAGTGGGCAGCCACGCCCGCGAGCTGAGCCGGCAGGCACGTCAGCGTACCCAGGAATTGTACACGCGAGGCCGTGAGCGGGTGTCATCCGCGGTGGACAAGCATCCGTTGGAAAGCGGTCTCGTTTGCCTCGCCGTGGGGTTCCTGGCCGGCCTCGCGCTCCCCACGTCGCCCCGCGTTCGGCGCGCGGTTGCGCCCGGCGCGCGTGCCCTTCGCGGGCGGGCGCAAGATCTCATGCGGCGCGGCGAGCAAGTGGTGAGGACCGCCGCGGAAGCGGCCAGGCAGGAGGCAGCGGCGCAAGGATTAACCGGGTCTGGAAAGGGTGGTGTTCGTAAGGAGGCTACTGCAGAAAAACCGACCGACCCGGCGGCTGCGCCAAGTCAGTTTCCTTCGACGGCTGCCAGTGGGGTTTAAGCCAGTGATCTGTGGGCGGAGTCGCGAGCGCGTGATGCCTTGTCACGGGCGCACCAAAGTGCCAGCGTGCGCGTCGCACCCGTGGATCCCCGTCGTCGTTCGTACCTCCTTCTTGGCATCATTTATCTGGGCTTCATCAGCCTCGGGTTACCGGATGGGACGCTCGGAGTAGCTTGGCCGGAGATTTATCCGGAATTGAAACTGCCGTTGGGACTGGCGGGAACGATCATCACGATCGGCACGGTGCTGACCACGTTTGTGGCGTTTTCGAGCGGTTGGATCATTGCCCGGTGGCAAACCGGTCCGGTGGTGCTCGCCAGCGGCTTGCTGACGGCGGGCGGTTTGCTGATCCTCTCGCGAGCGCAGGGAGCGCTATGGCTTTATGCGGCGGCGGTACCCTTGGGCGTCGGGGCCGGCGCGGTGGACGCCGGGCTCAACGGGTATGTGGCCCGACACTACGCGGGCAAGCACATGAACTGGCTGCACGCCTGTTGGGGCATCGGGGCGACCAGCGGACCGATGATCATGGGTTGGGCGCTGGCCGGCGATCGTGGATGGCGGGGTGGCTACCTGGTGATCGGTTGCATCCAACTCTCGCTGGCGGTGCTGTTTCTCGCCACGTTGAATCTCTGGTCGGGCGTGCCCGAGCGCCGATCGGAAGATAAGCACGGAGCCGCGGCGGGACGGGCGCCGGTCCTGGGCGCCGACTCGATCGCCGGCTGGTTGTCGCCATTCATCTTCGCGCTCTACGTGGCAGTCGAAGGCACGATCGGATTGTGGGCGGGTACCGTGCTCGTGGTGCGCCGCGGGTTTTCGCCGGAGATCGCGGCGCTCTGCATCGCGGGGTTCTACGGGAGTCTCACGCTTGGACGGATAGGAGTGGGCTTCGTGGTGGATCATTGGGGCAATCGACGCGTGGTGGATTGGGGAAGCGGGCTGGCGGTGGTTGGGGTTCTGACGTTTGCCTTTGCTTCGAACGTGCCGGTCGCGGCGGCGGCCCTGGCGCTCGCCGGACTCGGTCTCGCGC
>DATCRM010000116.1:0-2992 GCA_036568985.1 Lacunisphaera sp.
AAGCCAAGGACGGCGGCGTCACCCAGCCGGTCAAGGACGAGCTGATCAACAAGGACATTCCAGCGAACTTCCGCGATCCCGACGGCGACTGGTTCGGGCTCACGACCCGCGGCCGCGTGGTTTACGCCTCCAAGGAGCGCGTCAAGGAAACGGCGATCACCTATGAAGAGCTGGCCGACCCCAAATGGAAGGGCAGGATCTGCATGCGCGACGCGCAGCATTCCTACAATATCGGCCTTTTCGCCTCGATGATTGCCCATCACGGCGCCGAATATACGGAGAAGTGGCTGACTGGCCTGAAGGCCAACCTGGTGTCCAAGCCGAACGGCTCCGACCGCAGCCAGGCCAAGGCGATCTTCGCCGGCGAATGCGATATCGGCCTCGGCAACACCTATTATGTCGGCGTCATGCTGACCAATGAGAAGGAGCCGGAGCAGAAGGACTGGGCAAATTCGCTCCGCGTGATCTTCCCGAATGCCGCCGATCGCGGCACCCATGTCAACATCTCCGGCATGGCACTGGCGAAATATGCGCCCAACAAGGACAACGCCATGAAGCTGATGCGCTTCCTGGCCGAGGGCGATGCGCAGAAGATCTATGCCGAGCAGGTCTTCGAATATCCGGTCCTGCCGGGCGTCGAGCCGTCGGATATCGTCAAGTCCTTCGGGCCGATCAAGCCGGACACGCTGCCGCTCATCGAAATCGCCAAGAACCGCAAGCTGGCGTCGGAACTGGTCGACAAGGTCGGGATGAACGACGGCCCGACGGAGTGAGGTGAGGGCGGGGTTACCCCTCACCAAGCGCGTCCATGCATTCGATCTGCGATCTCATGCGGACTTGCTATCCTCTCCCACAAGGGGAGAGCGACTGTCTTTGGTGTCAAGCGTTTTGCCATGGTCTTTTGTCCCGGACGATGGCGTTTAGGATGGTGAGTAGCTTGCGCATGGTGGCAACGAGGGCGACGATCTTTGGCTTTCCTGCATCGACGAGCCGATCTCGGAAGGCCTTGAGGGCGGGATTGTGCTTTATGGCGACGAGCGCCGCCATGAAGAGTGCTGCGCGCAGCCTGGCCCGGCCGCCGCCGATGAAGCTCTTTCCCTTCCATTTGCCCGATTGGCGGGTCCATGGCGCGAGGCCGGCAAGCGCTGCGATCTGGCGCCGGTCGAGGCTGCCGAGTTCCGGCATCTCGGCCAGCAGCGTGCGGGCCACGATGCGACCGACACCGGGCACCGAGGTGAGCAGCGCCTCGCGCACCCGCCACAGGGGCGACTTGCGGATCAGGCCGTCCATGTCGGCATCGAGGCTGACGAGCTCATGCTCAAGGGCGGCGACAATCCGCTTGATGCTCTTCTCGGCTGGCTTGGACGAGGCCATGCGCAGACGGTTCTTCTCGGCCACCAGCATCTGAACCACCTGACGTCTGCGGCCGACGAGGTCGGACAAAGCCCGCGTCGCGGCATCCGCCAGCGGCCGGATCTCGGGTTGCGTCGCCTTGACGAAAGCGGCGATGACCGCCGCATCGATCGGATCGGTCTTGGCGCGCTTGCCCAGCGCTCCGGCATAGGAGCGAATCTGGGCCGGGTTGACGATGATGACCTGCAATCCCGCCGCAGACAGGGCGGCGACACAGACCATCTCCAGCCCGCCGGTGGCTTCGAGCGCCACCACATCAGGTGCGACAGGGCCGAGCCGGTCGATCAGGTCGTCCATCCCGGCATGGTCGTTGCCGACACGGAAAGCATCACCCGACGCCAGCACATGCACATCGAGCCAATCTTTCGAAACATCGATACCGACGATCTTCTCCATCTTCACCCCTCCTTGCCTAATCGGGCTTCGCTTGCGCGAGCGGCCCTGGCGACTGTTCGGGTTCGATGGAACGGCGGATGAAGACCCAGGCTCTCCCACGGGCTTGTTGTCCCTCAGGTCGCTCGGTCTTCCATCCGCCACCGCGGATGTGAGCATACCACAATCGGCAAAAGACAAGTTACAAGGTAAGCGCGCGGCGCCCACGGTGCCCCAAGCAAGGCCGAGCGCGTGGCACCCTACCTCTCCCCTTGTGGGAGAGGATACGCAGGCCGGGTGAGCGGAGCGAACCCTTGGCCGAAGTTGGTGAGGGGTAAAGCCGACGGTTCTCCAGAAAACACACCTCCGCGTTCACGCGAGCCGTTTTGCCCCGTGGTTTGCCCATGCACGTCTCCCGATCCCCTCGCTTTCGCAAAGGAGATCGGCCGGGGCACGAAACCGTGCCACGTTAATACTGACTGCCTCGCGGCAGCCGTTAAGGCCCGTCTCCGTGCCCCGTTCGGTGGTTTTTCCCGCGCAACTCCGGTCCCTCTGCGTCACCTGATACCCCGGGGTGGCGGAAGCCGATGCAACCTTAGCCTCCACGCCCACGATGTGCTTCCGTTCTCCATCGCTGGCAGCCCGGAAGTGCCGGACCATCACCCCCGGCTGGTATCAGAATGCCTCCTATGCCTCACAGGCACGCCGGAGCCTTTTTCAGCTCCGAGGAGGACCATTTTCTGCACGGGCCCTGGTTTGGAGCTTTGCGTCGTCTCTCCACACCAGCAACACCGGTCCCGCCTCGACGCATCGCCATGCGTTGTAGCCGATGCGAGACAAGGTGATTCTGGCACAGGTTTGGACCCCGTGGAAAATCGGGGTTAGTGGATTGTTTTTGAACGATAATGGGCGGAAATTTTGGAGAGGGTGTTTTACCCCTCACCAAGCGCGTCTATGCATTCGACTTCGTCTCATGCAGACTTGCTATCCTCTCCCACAAGGGGAGAGGTAAACCCGCGGCAACGCGGTGCCCCAAGGAAGGCCGAGCGTGTGGCACCCTACCTCTCCCCTTGTGGGAGAGGATACGAAGGCCGGGTGAACGAAGTGAACCCTTGGCCGAAGTTGGTGAGGGGTAATGCCGACGGTTCGTCATAAGGCACACCTCCCCGTTCACGCGAGCCGTTTTGCCCCGTGGTTTGCCCATGCA
>DATCRM010000117.1:0-12141 GCA_036568985.1 Lacunisphaera sp.
CCAGTGAGCCATGAAGGCTTCCCGCTCTCGCGGCGGGAAGGCCGCCAGGCGAATCGATTCGGGGTCGATCTGGTGCGTGAAAAAAACGGGCAGGTCGGCCGGTTCGACAGACCGCAGTGAAACCTTGGGAGCCATGGAAGCGGGACGATTCATTCCCGGGCGTCGTTGATCTCGATCCAGTAGCCGTCGGGGTCCTGGAAATAGATCTGCTTCACGCCGTCCACGCGGAGGGTGACGGCCATTTTTTCGCCGGCCCAGTTTTCGTAAGGCACATTCGCCTGGTTCAGGCGGGCGATGAAGCCGTCCACGGACGGGACGGTGAAACAGAGGTGGGTGTTCTTGTCCTTGGGCAGACTGACCTTGGCGCCGGAAATGATGTGCAAGTGGGTTTTGGGCCCGATGAGAAACCAGGTGTGCCGGCCGTCCTTGAAGGGTTCGGGAATCGTAGGCAGGCCGACGACCTTCTCGTAGAAGTCGGTGCTGATTTTCAGGTCGGCGACGTAACAGGCGATATGATTGATGCGTGGCGCAACGACCTCGGCTTGGATCAGGACCGGAGTGATGAGGAACAAGAGGAGCGCGGGCAGGCGGCAGAATGGCATGGGCGGGGCAGGTGGAGGTTTCATCCGCAGAAAATCCACCCGTCGCCAAAAAGCGACCCACCTTTCACGTATTGCCAAATCCGATGACCGGAGGGCCAAGCTTCATCTTTCGTCAAGGCTATGGATGGCAGGCCTGCGAGGGCGACTGACGGTGTCGATCACGGTCTCGCGGGAGCTCGCCCCTCCGGTTCCTACGAATGTGGGCAGTCGTAAGGCCATCTCAAATCATGATCCGTCTGACCATACGACCGCTGAGGGTCGGGAGCGACGCGCTGGTGCGTTTCACCAACGTGAGAAGATCGAAGTCATCGGCACGGTCACCGGATGGCCGCACCACACGTAGGCGGCGGGGAGCAGGAGGTTAAGCAAAGCGAGCCAGGGAAGCAGCCGGTTGGCCGCGTTCCATTGCAGACCAACGACCATGAACGGCAGAATCATGGCAATCGAACGGGTGGTGTCCCAAGCTAGGAACGAAACAGCGCCGACGGATCCGACCAGCGCGGTTAACAGCAACCAGCGTCCGCGAGTGTCGAGCGAGCGACTCGCGCTCCAAAGTCCGATGAAAATCAAAACCCAACCGGCGCGAAAACCATACCACCAAGCCTTGGGCAGGGTCGGGGCGTAATCTGGGAATACCGCGGCTTGCATCGGGATCTGTCGGCTGAAGCTGCTGTCACCCATGCACAGCGCACCAATCCGGATCAGACAATACGGCGCTATGCCACCGATGACGGATCGGATCCAGCGGGTTTCCGGCTGCCAACTCCAGCGTACCAGGCAGCAGGCAGGCAGCATGAACAGAAATTTCTCATCGACCCATGGGCCGAGCGCGCAGGCTGCCAGCATAACCACTGATGATCGGCTGAAGGTCACCAACATCAGAGGGATCAGATAGAAGGGATCGAAGTATCCCATTGCCCCGGTGGCGCTGAAGCAACCCGAGCTGGTGCCGATGAGCACACCCACAGCCAAAGCCGCCCATGGGGTCGCCTTGCGCTGCAGGGCGTAGTGGGTGCCCAGGCCAATCAGTATCAGTGCGCCGATCCAAGGCAGCGTGAAGTAAGCATGGGGGGACAAGCCGAGCGCGTGGCCGACGACCGGAGGCAGAAGCCGCCAACGAATGGTCTGAATGCCGTTGAAATCCGGTTCATTCAGGTAGGCTCGCTCCCATCCCGCGGGGTTGGCCAACTGAGCGGTCATCGGCTCAACCTTCGTGGTTTCATAAACGAGCGGCTGGTCATGCCATGGCACCAGTTTCGGAGTAATGGCGATGAGGGAGATCGCAGCCGCGACCAGCGTGGCCCCCAACAGCAACCCCGCGTACCGGAGGGGTGTGGGCGCTGCAGGAGGAGACGGCATGTGGATCGAAGCTAGACGGCCGGGGGAGCTGTGCCAGAATTTATTTTTTGGCCACGATGCAGGCCCAAACGGATGCTCCATTCCGGGATGGACAACTTCTGCGGGGTGCCAACCATCCGGCCCGCATGCAAAGTCTGAAGCACCTCTTCGAGCAGAACCACGCATGGGCGGAGGCCATCAAGCGCCGCGACCCGGAATTTTTCAAAAAACTCTCCCGCCAGCAGAGTCCGGAATACCTCTGGATCGGCTGCTCGGATTCCCGCGTGCCAGCCAACGAGATCATCGGCTTGCTGCCCGGCGAGGTGTTTGTGCACCGCAACATCGCGAACGTCGTCGTGCACGCCGATTTGAACGCTCTTTCCGTCATCCAATTCGCCGTGGATATGCTCAAGGTGAAGCACATCATGGTGGTCGGTCACTACGGCTGCGGCGGCGTCAATGCCGTCATGCGTTGCGAGCGCGTCGGTCTGGCCGACAACTGGCTCCGCCACGTGCAGGACGTGAAGGTAAAGCATGAGGAATGCCTGTGCCGGTTGCCCGATGATACGGCCCGCAGCGCCAAACTCTGCGAATTGAACGTCATCGAACAGGTCGCCAACGTCTGCGCCACAACGATTCTGCAGGATGCCTGGGCCCGCGGTCAGGCGTTGACGGTGCACGGCTGGGTTTACGGACTCCGCGACGGCCTGATCCGCGACTTGAAAACCTCGGTCAGCAGTGCCGAGGAGGCGCCCGCGGCTTACAAGGCGGCGGTCCAAGCCGTGGGCGGCGGCCACGGTACTTCGGTGCCGTGGTGAACGCGGGCTGGAATGCTCCGGAGGGCCGAGCTCCCGCGAGGCCCGGTCGCATCGTGAAAGGCTTCGCGGGAGCTCGGCCCTATGGGTTTTGGCGAATGAGGTTTAGCGCCGGGCGGCCCAGCGGATGGCGCGCGCGAGAAAATCCCGATAGTGGGCGTCTTCGAAGCACGGCGAGCCATGCCCGAGCTGCATGAAGACGACGCGGGACTTGCCCTCGGTGCGGCACCAAGCGAGCGGTTTTCCGCTTTCCGGCTGCGTGGTGGTCAGCAAGGGCGTGATGTCGGCGCCGACCCGGTAGCCCCAATAAATTTCGTCCTTCACCGTGAAGTCGGTAAAACCCGCCGTGATGGGGTGATCGTGCGTCGCCACCACCACGGGAATTTCGACGTCATGACGGTAACCGGCGGCGGCGCTGCCGGGAAGCGAATTGCTCGGGTAAACGCCGCCGATGATGCGCTCGTAGTCCGCCCAGCCATGTTCCGAGACAAGCGCATGATGCAGCACGACCAGACCGGTGCCGCGCGGGAATAGGGAGAGCATCCGCTCCCGCTGTGCCGGGGAAATGGTTTTGGGCATGTCGTAAAGCACGACGACATCCGCGGCGGTGAGGTCGGCACGCTCCCAGCCGTCGGCCGTGCCCTTCGTGTGCTCGACCGCGGTGACCGTGATTTCGGGATTCTCGTTGAAGATGCGGAAAAATGGTTCCTTGGCGAAGCCGTGGCCGCCGGTGAAGAGGAGGACGCGAATTTTGGCCGGAGCGTCGGCGGCGAGAGCGAAGGGCGCGAAGGCCAGCGCCAGGAGGAGAGCGAATGTTTTCATAATGAGGTTGGAGTACGGTGGTGGCTTGCCCGATTCCGGTGGATTGAGGTCCCCTCTATGAAGAGGGGTGCCCGCAGAGCGGGGTGTGTAGGGTGCATTGAAGAGGCGGGAGAACAGGCGGTCCAAGGATTGCCCAGCTGATGCGTGATTCTGTCGGGGCATAAAAGCCCCTCCCACACTACAAAATAGAAAGTTGTTACCGCAGAAGCGCACCGGCGCACCAGAGTACGGGAGCCTGGCCGTGCATGTCGCCGACGATGCGCTGGCGGGCGAGATAGTAAGCGCGACCGTCGGGGCCATGCTTCTTGGGATCGTGGATGTTCGTGCCTTCGCAAACCTCGCGCATGTCCGATTTCTCGTCGAGGTAAGTGATCAGCTTGAGCCAGGCCTTCTTGGCGGCGGGGCCATAGGTGGCCGCGTCCAGCCAGCCTTCCTTGACCCCGGTGATGAACGCGAAGGTGAACATGCCTGTGCAGGAGGTTTCGGGCCAGGTGGTGTGATCGTCGATGAGTTGGTGCCACATGCCGTCGGCGTCCTGATACTTGAGGAGACTGGCCATCATAGTATGGTAGCCCTGAAGAATGCGGGCCCGGTCGGGGTTGTCGGCGGGCAGCTCGCGGAGCAGGATGCTCATGCCGGCGGCCATCCAGCCGTCGCCACGGCCCCAGAAATAGGGCACGCCGGGCGAGTGATGGAAGAGACCGTTGGGTTGTTGCAGGCGGTCGAGGTAGAGCACCATTTCCTTGGCGGCGCGGTCGATGTAGGCGCGATTGCGGGTTGCGAGCCACGCTTGGGACTGCACGGCGGTGATCATGAACATGTCGTCGATCCACAAGCGCGTCTGCCAGGTGTAGCCCTGCTTGTAGAAGTCATGCGACTCGGCGGTGGGACGGTTGCCGAACGGCTGGCTCCACTGTTTGTAGGCCATCCATTCACCGAGGGCGAGGTAGCGTTGTTCCTTGGTTTGGATGGCGAGCTCGAGCGGGACGGAGGCGAAAACGGTGTAGTCGACATGGTCGGGTACCGGCACCATGTTTTTCTCCTCGCGGAAAAGCGGCTCGAAGCGGGCGGCGAGCTGCGCCTTGAGCGGCTCGTTCTTGCTCATGTCCGCGAAGACCAGCGCGCCATACCAGGTGCAGACCTCCGGGTAGGTGACGGTTTTGGGCGGGGTGGGGCGGCCGTAGTTCTGATGCGGGCTGGCGACGAAGCGGTTGGCGATGCGCAGGCCGATCTCCTCCGGCGAGGTGCCGGCGGGCCAGGCGCCGAAATCATAGGCGGCGTACGCGGCGCCGGTTACCAGCGTGCAACCAACGGTCACAAGGACGGCGAAACGGGGTAAAGGAAGCATACCCGATCCAAGCATCGGCTGCGGGTGCCGCGCAACGGGTCCGCTGCTTATGCCGTTAGACAACATTCATGCGTGCCGAGCGGGACAAAAAAGCCCGCGGAGCGAACCGCGGGCTGATCTTAAATTTCAGATCTCAGATTTGAGCTGGCAGAGCTTCAAGCGCGGCCCAGGTAGGAACCGTCGGCGGTGCTGACTTTGATGAGTTCGCCTTCCTTGATGAAGAGCGGCACTTGGACGACCAAGCCGGTTTCCATGGTGGCCGGCTTCTGGACGTTGGAGGCGGTGTCGCCCTTGATGCCTTCGGAGCTCTCCTTGACCTTGAGCACGACGGACGAAGGGATGTCGATGGTGACGGGGGCCTCGTTGATGAAGAGCACCTCGGCCTTGCCGTTGGCGACGAGGTAATTTTTGGCGTCGCCGATCATGGCCGCGCTGAGCTCGAAGGTCTCGAAGGTCTCAGGATCCATGAACGAATACGTGTCCCGGTCGGCGTAGCTGAACTCGAGGGTGCGGCGGTCGGTCGGGAGGACCTCGACGGGATCAGGGGAATTGAAACGCTGTTCCAGCGACTTGCCGTAGCGGAGATTGCGCATCTTCACCTGCACGAAGGCGCGGAGATTGCCCGGGGTGCGGTGCTGGGTCTCCATGATGAGGTGGGGCTCACCATTGAACTTGATGACTTGGCCTTTGCGGAGGTCGTTGGCTGCGGGCATGACTGAATCGGGTCGGAGGTTTTGTGTTTAGTAAGGGAACAGGAATACCGAGCGGCTTTCCGCGGTGTCAACCTCGTCCTCGTATTTCTCGGCAAAACCTCGGTTCCCGTCACTGTTCCATGCTGCGTGCGGGCCCCAACCTACCCCGGGAGGCGGGCCGGTTAGCTCGCGATCGAGGCCGGCACACGACCGCTTCATCTCCAAGCTTGTCATTTCCAAGTGGTTTTCGACACTGCGCGACACCCATGAAGCAGCGCACCCTTTTGCGCGAGGTCTCCATCAAGGGCAATGCCCTGCATACCGGAGACGCCGTGCATATGATTTTTAAACCCGCCCCGGCCAACCACGGCATCGTGTTCAAGCGCGTTGACCTGCACGGTCATCCCGAGCTCAAGCCGCGGGTGGACCAGGTCACCGATTTGGTGCGCGCCACGACGATCCAGGTCGGCCACGCCAAGCTTCACACCGTCGAGCATGTGCTTAGCGCGCTCAGCGGCTGCGGCATCGACAACCTTCTGATCGAGATCGATGCCAGCGAGCCGCCGATCCTGGACGGATCGGCCCGCGAATTCGTCAAGATGATCCAGCAGGGCGAGCCGGTGGAGCAGGACGCCGAGCGCGAGTATTTCGCGGTCACCGAGACGGTTTCCATTTCCCGCGGCAACTCCTCGATCATCGCGCTGCCCTATGACGGCTTGAAGATCACCTGCACCAGCGCCGACGACCGCGGCATTCACACGCAGCATCTTTCGCTCACGATCGATCCCGACATCTACGTCACGCAGGTGGCCGCCGCCCGCACGTTCACGATTTACGAGGACATCGAAGAACTCATCAAGATGGGCAAGATCAAGGGCGGCAGCCTCGACTGCGCCGTCGTCATCAAGGGCGACAAGATCATCTCCAAGGAGCCGCTGCGTTTCGCCGACGAGTTCGTGCGCCACAAGATCCTCGATATCATCGGGGACATTGTGCTGCTGGGCGTGCCGCTCAAAGCGCACATCGTCGCCACGCGGCCCGGCCATGCGGCCAACGCCGAGCTGACCAAGGTGTTGTTCGAGAAGTACGAAGCTTGGAAAAAAGGCGGCAAAAAGGCCGCCAAGCCCGCCGCGCCCAAGGCCGAGATCGCGACGGAGACCACGCTCGATATCCGCCGGGTGCTCGACACGCTGCCGCACCGTTACCCGTTCGTGATGATCGACCGCGTGGTCGAGATCGGCGAGGACACGCTCACCGCCATCAAAAATGTCACGATCAACGAGCCGTTTTTTCAAGGCCACTATCCCGGCAATCCCGTGATGCCGGGAGTCATGCAGGTCGAGGCGATGGCCCAGGCTGCGGGCGTGCTGCTCCTCCGCCGCATGACGATGGAAGGCAAGACCGCGCTGTTCATGAGCTGCGACAAGGTCAAGTGGCGCAAGCCCGTGCGGCCTGGCGACCAGCTGAGCATCAAAGTCAAGCTGACCAAGGTGCGCGGCAGCATTGCCTGCGCCGAGGGCGAATGCACCGTTGGCGGCCAGGTCGTCTCCTCTGCCGACCTGATGTTTGCCGTGGTCGACAACACCGAAGTGGACTGAGCCATGGCCAAGCAAATTCATCCCACCGCGATCATCGAGCCCGGCGCGGAACTGGGCGAGGGCGTGGCCGTCGGCGCCTATGCGTTCGTCGGCAGCAAAGCCGTCATCGGCGCCGGTACGATCCTGCACCATCACGCCAATGTCGAGGGACGCACCACCATTGGCGCGAATTGCGAAATCTTCCCGTTCGCCTGCGTGGGCACCAAGACCCACGATCTCAAATACAAGGGCGGCGAGCCCGGGTTGGTGGTCGGGGATCGCAATGTCTTCCGCGAGTACGTCAGCGTGCACGGCGCGACCAACGAGAGCGACTACACACGCATGGGCCACGACAACGTGATGCTGGCGTACAGCCACATCGCGCACGATTGCGTGGTCGGCAATTTTCTCGTCATGAGCGCCCAGTCCGCGCTGGCCGGCCACGTGATCGTGGAAGACCATGTCAACATCGGCTGGGGCACGGGCGTGCACCAGTTCTGTCGCGTCGGCGCCCACGCGATGCTCGGGGCGATGTCCAAGATCGTGCAGGACGTGCCGCCCTTCATCATCGCCGACGGCAATGCCGCCATCGCGCGTTCGATCAACAAGGTCGGGCTTGAGCGCAACGGCTTTACGCAGGAGCGGGTCGATGCGATCAAGCAGGCTTTCCGTCTGTTCTACCGCTCGGGCTACAACCGTACGCAGGCTTTCGAGCACATGCGCCAGCACAAGCTCGCCGGCGAAGCGGATTTCCAGCATTTCCTGAGCTTCGTCACCAAGAGCGAGCGCGGGGTCGTGGCGGGGAAGTGAGGCGCAGGGCGCGGGTCTCGTTATTGGTTATTCGTTCCGAGTTGTTGGTGACGGATCCAATCAAGCTTCCGGTTTTCTCGTTGCTCTCACCGGCGTCATCCCGAGCGCAGCGATGGATCCAAGCGTCCGTTCGTCAGGTGTACCGGCTTGGATTCTTCGCTGCGTTCAGGATGACGGATAGCGAAAGTCGGGTTGTTTTCACGAACCCTTTTCGTCTCACGTGGCCGGTGACTCACCCAGTTTTTTCAACAACTCGTAACTATAGAGCCCCGTGCGATGGCCGTCGCTGAAATCGAAACGGATGGCGTAGTTGCCGACGCGTTCCCAGCCGGTTACCTCGACGCCGCGGTAATCGCGCGGCACCTCGCCGCCATATTGGTGACCGAAGATGTCCCGCTCGCCTTTCACTTCCGCGCTCGGTGAGGCGGCTCGCAGCGTGGCGAAGGTGATGAAACTTTCCTGGCCGTCATCCCAGCGGATGGCGACCTCGGAGCCGATGAGTTGGATGTCAGAGGGGGAGGACATGGGTTGAAGCAGCTAGCGCCATCCCTTATACGAAGTGAAGCCGGAAAGCCCCGGGGTATGACGGTCCTGAAGAAATGACTCGACGCTGATGGAAGATGACTTGCCGGACGCAGAAAGGATGCGTATCTCGATGACCTCTTTTCCCCATGAAAATCCCCTCCACGCTCCTCGCCCTCGCGACCGTTCTTGGCCTCCTGTCCGGTTGCAGCAAATCCAGTTCCGAAGCCGCCTCGTCCGGCGCCGCGCCCGCGACACCGCCGGCGGCCGTCAAGATCGGCTATCTCGTGAAACAGCCCGAGGAGCCTTGGTTCCAATTTGAATGGAAGGGCGCGACCGCCGCCTCAAAGCAGTACGGCTTCGAGCTCGTGAAACTCGGCGTGCAGGACGGCGAGAAGGTCATGACCGCGATTGACAGCCTCGTCGCCGGCGGCGCGCAAGGCTTTGTCATCTGCACGCCCGATGTCCGCCTCGGACCCGCGATCGCGGCGCGCGCGAAGCTCAAGGGGCTCAAGATCATCACGGTGGATGACCAGTTCGTCTCGGCCGACGGCAAGTTCATGACCGACGTGCCTTACCTGGGCATGTCTGCGAGCAAGATCGGTGCCGCCCAAGGCGAAGCCCTGTACGCGGAAATGAAGCGCCGGAACTGGTCCGTCGGCGAGACCGCCGTGTGCGCCATCACCTTCGAGGAACTCGACACCGCCCGCGAGCGCACCGACGGTTCGATCGCCGCGCTCAAAGCCGCGGGCTTCCCCGCGGATCGGATCTTCAAGGCCCCGCAGAAAACCACGGACGTCCCGGGCAGCCTCGATGCCGCCAACATCCTGTTCACGCAGCATCCGGAGGTTAAACGCTGGCTCGTGCTCGGCATGAACGACACCGCCGTGCTCGGCGCCATTCGTGCGACCGAAGGCCGCGGTTTCACCGCTGAGAACGTGATCGGTGTCGGCATCAACGGCACCGACTGCATCGACGAGCTGCGCAAGAGCAAGCCGACCGGTTTCTTTGGCTCGATGCTCGTTTCTGCTCCGCAGGAAGGTTTCAAGACCTCCGAGCTGCTCTACCATTGGATCAAGGACGGCGTGACTCCGCCGCTCGACACCCGCACGACCGGCATCCTCATCACCCGCGAAAACTTCGAGCAGGTCCTGAAGAAGGAAGGGATCATCGAGTAAGAGTGTATATTGTAGGAGGGGCTTTACGCCCCGATCCGAGCGCGGCACATGTCTCATCGGGGCGTAAAGCCCCTCCTACAGTCAAAAACCTCGAAAGGCGGTTCCGTTTTTTGTTATTTCGTGGTGGCCTGATCGAAACCACCTGCCTCACCACGCCTCCGGCTCTTTTGCCGGGGGCTTTTTCTTTTTCAGGCGGCCTTCGTAGCTCCGGTCGATCTCCTCGATTTCGGGTTCGGGGATCCGCGTGAACGCAATGCGCATCGGGGCGTCCCTGGTCGCTCCGTGGGCGCCACCGAGATAGACGGTGTTTTTGCCGAGCACTTTGTTGAGGTGATCGACCGCGGCGAAGAGCTTGCCGCGTGCCTGTTCGGTTTTCTCCTCGAACAGGTCGGGGGTGTGGAGCTTCGTGTCGATCAGGTGCGTGAGATGCACGCCGATGCGGAGCGGTGCGCGGCGGTTGAATTTTTCCGGCCGGCGCTGCCACAGTTCGTTGAGTGCATGGGTCAGCCGCATGGTGTCCTGGGTTTCGGTCAGGCGGAGTTCGTCCGCCCAATGCGTATCGTCGGCGTATTCGACCGACACCTGGATGGCGCCCGCGTAGGAGTGCGAGTGCCGCAGGCGCATCGCGGCCTTTTGCACGAGACGGTGCAATACGGCCAGCGCATCGGGGTGATTGCGCTTCGCCGGCGGCAGCACGTGACCATGGCCGAGGCTCTGGCCTTCCTTGTTCTCGAAATAGCCGAGATCCTCGCCATGGAGCAGGCGCCAGATCTGTTCGCCGCGGATGCCGCCCCAGATGCCGCGGAACTCGTGGACGTTCGCGGCGTAAAGCTGCTGCATCGTCGTGATCCCATGGTCCTCCAGGCGACGCTGGATATTGGGGCCGATGCCGGCAATGTCGCCGGGTGCGAGGTGCAGGAGCTTTGCGGGAATGTCGGCATCCTCGAGGATCACCAGCCCGTCGGGTTTCTGCATATCCGATGCGACCTTTGCCAGCAGCCAGGTTGGCGCGATCCCGACGGAACTGCGGAGCAGGGGACCGACCGCGCGGGCAATGTCAGCCTTGATCTGCTTTGCCAACTTTTCGGCCTCCGCGCGATTGAGGAAGGAGTGCAGCTTCGCGGTAACCTCGTCGATGGACTGCACCTTGGTCTCACCCACGTGGGCTGAGATCACCCGGACCAGGTCGCGATGGTATTTGATGTAGGTTTCCGGCCGGGCCTCCACGATGACGATGTCCGGGCAAACCCGGCGGGCATCGGACACCCGGGCATTGCGGGTGAGCCCGGCGGCCTTAGCCTCCAGGCTGACCGCGATGCAGCCCGTGGTTTCGGCCAGCACCGGTACGATCGCGAGCGGCTTGCCGCGCAACTCCGGTCGCTCCTGCTGCTCCACCGAGGCGAAGAACGAGTTGAAATCGATCGTGAGATAGCGCAGCGGCACGACCCAAATCTTGCCGGGCCGGCTGACCTGTCAAAAGGGAAGGGGACGGACCCGCCACCCGGCCTCGGGGCTTGTTCCGAAGCGGTGTTATTTCCACCCAAATGGGGGATACACCGCATCGCGACAATTGCTATAGTAGCGCGCTCTTCCGCGTCCCCCGCGTGGAAATCCTGCACTGATTTAGCCAATAACTGCGCAAGTTTCGGCGTGGTGATGCCCCGATCCCCGGGGCATCTTTGCGTCTCACCCCAGCCCCTTCTCCATGAATCCTGTGTTTTCGTGCCTCCCGCTCGCCGCCATCGGCGGTGATGTCCTGCTGCGGCTTGCCACCGTGGACTACCTGATCATTGCCGTGTATTTTGCCTTCGTGCTGGGCATCGGCTGGGTGCTGAAGAAGCACCTGAAGACGAGCACCGACTTCTTCGAGTCAGGCCGGTCATTGCCGGCGTGGATCTGCGCGCTGGGCTTCATCGGCGCCAACCTCGGCGCGCAGGAAGTCATGGGCATGGCCGCGTCCGGCGCCAAATACGGCATCGCCACGAGTCACTTTTACTGGGTCGGCGCGATTCCCGCCATGGTCTTCGTCGGCATTTTCATGATGCCGTTCTACTACGGCTCAAAGGCACGCTCCGTGCCGGAGTACCTGAAGCTGCGCTTCGACGAGAAGACCCGCACGTTCAACGCGCTGTCCTTCGCCTTCATGACCGTATTTTCGTCGGGCATCTCGATGTTCGCCCTGGCGAAGCTGCTCAACGCAATCCTCGGCTGGAACTTCGACGCCTGTATTTTCCTCTCGAGCGCGATCGTGCTGGTCTACATCTACACCGGCGGCCTCACCTCGGCGATCTACAACGAGGTCCTGCAGTTCTTTCTCATCGTGTTGGGTTTCCTCCCGCTGGTCATCCTCGGCCTCCAGGACATCGGCGGTTGGGACGGTCTCATGAAGCAACTCGGTTCTTATTCCGAGACGAAGGGGATGCCCGGTGCCTGGAGC
>DATCRM010000118.1:0-10383 GCA_036568985.1 Lacunisphaera sp.
GCCAAGACACGAGCCTCGAGACTGGCCGGAGCTTTGCGCAGCGGCAGCGCCCGCAGTTCACGATGGATGCGTTGCTCCAGTTGACTATCCGCCATGACACCCGTAGTCGCATGTGCCCCGACGACAGCCTGTAGGCGCGCCTCGAGACTGGCGGGCGCCTTGCGCGGCGGCAGCGCCCGCAGTTCGCGGTGGATGAATTTCTCGAGCTCTTCCGGTGTCATTTTATGGTCCATGGTGCACCTTCAGTTTTCGAATTGCTCGTGGCTGGCTCCGCTGCGCATCAGCACCTTGGCCAGGGCTTCGCGGCCGCGGAGGATGTCGGTCTTCACTTTGCTGAGGGAAACGCCGAGTTTTTTGGCGATGTCCTCGTAGGGCATGTCCTCAAAATGATACAGGACCAGCGGGACGCGCTGATGGTCGGGCAGCTTCTCGAGCGCCCGCTCGACCCACTCGCGCCTTTCGCCGGAATCGACCCCGCTGAAAAACGTGTCGGGAGCCGCAAATTCGACTTCCTTCTCCTCGCCCTCGTCACTGCGATGCACCAAGTCGGAAAAGAAGCTCCAGCGCTTTTTGTAGCGCTGGATATGGTTGATCGAGAGATTGGTCGCCACGGTTTTCAACCAACCGCCCGCCGTCGGGCTGGTGCGAAGGTTGTCAAAATGTTCGTGGGCCTTGATGAACACATCCTGCGCAATATCCTCAGCCTGCGTCTCATTGCCGATGAGCCGCACAGCCGTGGAATAAACCATGTCCTGGTAGTTGCGCATGAACGTGGTGAAGTCGAGCGGGGGAGCTATTCCCTGGGTTGAAGTGTGCACTGTGGGATCGTCATTCTTCTTAACAACCCTCACCTGCACCGGAAAGTCGCACGAATCGGTCGTGATCGGCCTGCTTTCATTTTTCACCTCTTCGATGGTTTCCACCGGCGTCTTGCCTTCCATACGTTGCTCAAAACCAGCAAATAGCTCCTGGGCCTTGGTGGCCAAGGTGTGCAGCCTTTTGGCGGTCAGCCCAAGGATTTCCAATTTTTCTGCCGTCGCGCCCCAATGAGGGCTCTCCCCGATCAATCCATGGCCGGCATCTGCCACCAATCCGCATGCCACGTTGAGCAGAGTAGCCAGCCGCTGCGGTCCCTCGACACCTCCGGGCTGATAATGGCCCCGGATGGCGACGCTGATGTCGTCTGGAAACCTCCACGCCTGCAAAACCATCGCGGCGACGTCGCCACTGCCAATACCGAAAACCCGGCCCTCCCAAGCCAGATAATCCCGGTCCCGAATGGGATGATAGGGTTCGAACGTCGGCCAGCGGTCCGCCAGCCGGTCGAAGATGAACAGTCCGAGCGGGCGAATCAGCCCCGCCGTGTAAGCTTGGCGCGCGTCCAGCCGGCACTCGACCGCGAGCTGCTCGCACATGAACGCCGTATACACCATGTTCTGCCGCAGCTGGCTGGCCTCGATTCCGTAGTGCTTGAGCGCGCGCTCGGCCAACTGCATGCCGGCAACATAGCCCGTCAGTTCGAAAATCTCCTGATAGCCGATCCGCGAGACCGCCTCCTCGACCGAACCCGTGCGCCGCTCTCCCCGGTAAACCGCACTGTTGCTCACACGAATGATGTGGGCGGTGAGCGCCGCGTCCTGCTTGATCAATTCCGCGATCTGTTCGAGCGGGCTGTTCGCATCGCGCAGCTGCCGACTGAGTCCGGCAAACACCTGCGGGGTCGCCGGCATGGTGCCGGCAATCTCGAGGATTTTTTCGCGAGTGAGCGCAGGGGTATCAATCATGCGGCTTAAAGGTATCGCACCAATTACCATAAACTTAAGCAAGCTGGTTGGTAAATACTTGGTACTAAGCCCGGGATCGCCCGCTTCCCTCAGTCCAAATCAGATTAATGCAGGGATTAGTCGTGGTTTTGCTCTTCCGGGTCACTGGGCCGACCTTGCATATTTATGACACAGCCGGAAACTGGGTAAAAATATCCCAATGTCCGCCTTCCTGAAGCCTGATCCGCATCTCGAAACCATCATCAAAGCCAAGGGCGACCAGCTATTCGCCCTCATGGACCAGCAGCCGCCGCCGGCGCTTTTCTCCAAGAAAGGCGCGTACGCCCGCCTCATGGAATGGTCCATGAAGGACCCCGCTTTCAAGGCTCAGCTTTTCCGCTTCGTCGACGTTCTCCCCACGCTCAGCTCTTCCGCGGAGATCGTCCGCCATCTGCAGGAATATCTCGGGGACAAAGCCGTCGCTCTCAACCCCGCACTCAAGGCCGGTCTCGCCGCCTCGTCGTTCGCGCCGGGACTCGTGGCCGGTCCCGTCAAGGCGCAGATCGTGGACATGGCCAACCAGTTTGTCGCCGGCGAATCCGGCGAGGACCTGATCAAGCAGATTGCCCGCAACACCAAGCTCGGCCTGGCGACCACCATCGATCTCCTCGGCGAAACGGTCGTCAACGACGCGGAGGCCGACGCATTCCTCCAGCGCAACCTCGAGGTGCTCGACTCGGTCTCGAAGTTTTTCGCGAAGGAATCCGCATCCGCCTTCAGCGATCTCGGCCCGCGCGGACCGCTGCCACGCCTGAACCTTTCGGTCAAGATCTCGGCCCTCACCCCGGATGTTCATCCCGCCGATCCCGAGAACTCGATCGCCGCGCTGAAAAAACGTCTTCGTCCGATTCTTCGCCGGGCCGCCGAAGTCGGCGCGCTCGTCAACTTCGACATGGAGAGCTACAAGCTGAAGGATCTCACCCTCGGGTTCTTCAAATCCATTTTCGAAGAACCCGAGTTTGCCCAAAAGCCCGCCATCGGCATCGCGCTCCAAGCCTACCTGCGCGACTGCGAACGCGATCTGCGCGAACTCATCGCCTGGGCCCGGCAGCATAATCGCCCGCTCAATATCCGCCTCGTGAAGGGCGCCTACTGGGACTACGAGACGATCCTCGCCCAACAACGCGAATGGCCCGTGCCGGTCTGGTCGCGCAAGCCCGAGTCCGATGCCAACTACGAGAAACTGACCGTGTTGCTCCTCGAAAACATCGACCTCGTCACCCCGAACTTCGCCTCGCACAACGTCCGCTCCGTGGCCCACGCGATTGCTCAGGCCGAGCGCCTCGGCATCGACCCTCGCGCCTACGAGTTCCAGGCCCTCTATGGCATGGCCGACGAGCTCAAGCTGTCCCTCATCAAGATGGGACATCGCGTCCGCGAATACTGCGCCATCGGCGAGCTCTTGCCCGGCATGGCGTACCTCGTCCGCCGCCTGCTGGAAAACACCTCCAACGAGGGTTTCCTGCGGCTGAAAAACATGGGCGAGGCGACAAAAGAAAAACTGCTGGAGAATCCGGTCACCGCTCTCGCGCAAATGGCGAATTCCCAAATGTCGCATGCCGAGAAAGCCAACGTCGCTTCGTCATCCGTCATCCGTCATTCGTCATTCAAGAACGCCTCCAACACTGACTTCTCCCAAGCCACCGGCCGGGAACGGCAACGGGCCGCCCTGCAGGATTTCGTCGCCACCAAGCTCGGCAAAAAATGGCCGGTCATCATCAACGGAAAAAAGATCGCCGACCGGCCCTTCCTTCCCTCCGTCAATCCGGCGCGTCCCGCCCAAATCGTGGGCTACTGGGCCAAAGGCACCGTGCAGGATGCCGAGGATGCCGTCGCCGCCTCGGTAGCGTTCTTCCCGAAGTGGCGCGCCACGCCGGTGGACGAACGCGCCCGAATCCTGGAACGCGCGGCCGACCTCATGGAAGCACGTCGCATGGAAATCAACTCGTTGCTCATCCTCGAGGCCGCCAAGCCCTGGGTCGAGGCCGACGGCGACACTTCCGAAGCCATCGACTTCCTCCGTTTCTATGCGGCCGAAATGCGCCGGCTGGACAAACCCGTCGTCACCCAGTCGGTGCCAGGCGAACACTGCATTCAAACCTGGACCCCGCGAGGCGTGGGCGTGGCAGTCGCGCCTTGGAATTTCCCGCTGGCGATCCTGACCGGCCTCACCGTCGCACCGCTCGTGGCCGGCAATTGCGTCATCATCAAACCCGCGCGCCAGACCTCCATCATCGGCGCCTACCTCATGGAAATCATGCAGGCCGCGGGCGTGCCACCCGGCGCGCTGCACTACCTCCCCTGCTCCGGCGCCGACGCCGGCGCGCACTTGGTTGCGCACCCACAAGTGGACTTGATCGCTTTCACCGGCTCGCGCGAAGTCGGCTGCGGCATCTGGGAGGAAGCCGGCAAAACCCGCCCGGGCCAGCTCAACCTCAAGAAGGTCGTCTGCGAGATGGGCGGAAAGAACGCCATGATCATCGACAACGACGCCGACCTCGACGAAGCCATCCCCGCTGCCCTCTACAGCGCGTTTGGCTTTGCGGGCCAGAAATGTTCGGCCCTCTCGCGTCTCATCGTCCTCGAGGAGGTCCACGACCGTTTCGTCGAGCGCTTCCTCGCTGCCTGCCCGACCATCCCCGTCGGCGATCCGTCGCTGCCCGGCACCGTGGTGAATCCGGTCATCGACGAAGCCGCCCAGCAATCCATCCTCGGCTACATCGAAGCGGGAAAAAAGGAAGCGACCCTGGCCTGGCAAGCCCAACTCTCACCCGAACTACTCGCGAGCGGCGGCTACTACGTTCCCCCCACGGTGTTCACCGATTGTAAGATCGAGCATAAGATCGTCCGCGAGGAAATCTTCGGCCCCGTGCTCGCGATCCTCAAGGCCCGCGATCTCGACGAGGCCTTTGCCATGCTGAACGCCTCCGACTATGCGCTGACCGCCGGCTTCTTTTCGCGCAGCCCGGGGAATCTCGAGCGGGCGCGGCAGGAAATTCTGGTGGGTAATCTCTACCTCAATCGCGGGTGCACAGGGGCCATTGTCGAGCGTCATCCCTTCGGCGGCTTCAAGATGTCCGGTGGCGGCACGAAGGCCGGCGGCCGTGAATACCTGGAGAATTTCCTGTTTCCACGCTTGATTGCGGAAAATGTTCTCCGCCGTGGATTCACACCGCCGGAGGAGGACTAGCATTGCTTCGTTGAGCGCGAGCATCACGCCCGGCGCGAAATCTCGCCGCTCCCACCTGCAACGACGCGATCGAAGTCCGCTCAGAGCCGGAATCATCGTCGCAGAGGTAAAGCGCGTTGCCCCCAACACGCTGCTCGATCTTCGGTCGCGAACAGAACGTTCAGATCAACGTGCTGCACTTCCGATTGCAGGAGCATAGGTCGTCGTGAAGACGGCCTTCGTGCCGCTGGTCTCGACATAGAGACTCTCCCGACGGCGTGGTGGCGAATCGGGTGTGTCGCCGTGCCAGATGCGGAAGTCACCCGGACATTCGATGGTGACGTGCAACACCGTCTGGCCGTAATCGACGTGCAATTCCACCCGATCCCGCGCCGCCATGCCGGTCACATCCTTCCAATAACTGAACGGTTCCGGCCGGTCTTGGGCAAAAGTCGCATCGGGCTGAAATGCCGCCGGCAGTTTCGCCCGGCCCTGCACATGCAGCGTGAGCCCCAACGCCTGCGGCTGCCCGGCTGTGCTCTCGATGGTCGCGGTGTCGACCAGGCGATCGCCTTCGATCGCGAGCGCTCTCTCCGCCCGGGCGTCAGCGCGGTATCGCGGCTGCGCGACCCTGACCAGGTTCGGCGCATATTCCAATAACTGGCCGCGCAGCGGCGATTGCGGATCGCTGTCCTCTACCACCCATTCACGGCGTTCAGTCAGCGGCCCAAGATCTTCACCTTCGCCGTTGACGAGCGGGACGTTGTGGTTGGCCCCCCGGTTGAAATACTCCCGGTGCATTGGCGAACCGTACCCGGTTGTGCCGGAGTCGTGCGTGACATCGATGTCTTTGAACGATGCCGAATAATTCAAAGCCTCGGCCTGGCTGTGCGAACGCGTGAGCTGGCCGTAGTGGACGTAAACCTGCCAGGGACCGGACCGGATGATCGTCATGCGGGACGACTCCAGATTGCGACTGGTCACCTCCGGCATTTTCCATGTGCGTGGCGCAGCCGGCGGCGGGTCGAGCAAGGTGTCCCAATCGCGCCGCTCGGCCGCGGCTTCGAGCCCGAGCGGCGTCGGAAATACCCGGTAGGCCCGGCCAAAGAGTTCTCGGTTCGGCGCCTTCGGCCATCCGCCGCTGTCGGCGGGATTCGGCAGCATGCCGTTCGGGAAGCGCAGGTAGCTCAGGCTCAGCATTAGGTTTTCGGCCACATTCATCTCGTGATCCAGCTCGGTCACGCGGCCATGAATACCGGCGGCCGTGAACAGCGTGAGCACCGCCGAGACCACGTAATTGTTGTAACCGAGCGACTGTTCGCACCAGAGGTAGTCGCTGGTCACGCCCTCGGCCATCTGGCGGCGCAGGCCGTATTCGCCATCGAGGGCATTGCGCCACATCGCTTCGTCTCCGAAGAGAAGCGCCACCTGCGCCACCGCACAGCGCTGCCAGGTGGCGATGTTGTGGACATTCTGGAAGTTCGCATTGAGCACGGCCACCTCCGGGTTGAAGAATTTTTCCCGCCATGCGGCCCGACGCTCCGCGGCCGGGTAATCACCCAGTTGGCGCACAGCTTCGGTGAACGTGATCAGGTTCGTCGCCTCGGTGAGCGTCTGCCAGAAAAGCCGCGCCCCCTCGCGGGCCGGTGCCCAGTTCAGGTAATTGTCGGCGTAGAAATCCATCTGGCCGGCCGTCCAAGCGGCATATTTCTCGTCGCCGGTCAGGCGATAGAGCTGCGCGGCCCGCCGGATCATTTCCACATGCCGGCCGCGAAAACTCACAACCCACCACGCAGTCAACTTCGGGGTGAGCTCGACGCGCGGGTCCGACGGGCTGGAGAAATGGTCGGTTTCCTCGCCGGGCACCTGGGGGGTCCAGCGCAGCCGCGAACCGTCTTTCGGACTCACGCCGTCGTGCGACCAACCTGCAATCCACTCCACGCGATCGCGGTGCTGCTGCATCCAGGCGTCGACGGCGGCACGTTCCTCCTTCAACCATGCCACCCAGGCCGGATCGGACGCCACGCGCCGTTTCGCTCCAGCCCAATCCTCCTGCGCCTTACGCCAGGGCCGGCCGCCGGCATCATAGATTTTCATGTCGGCGAAAGCTTTCTCCGGTTCCGGCTTCGGGAAGCGCTGACCATAAACGAACGTCGTGGCACTGAACGCCAGACAGACCGCGATCCGGGGTAGTCTCATGCCCCTAAAACGAAACAAGCCGGCGGGAGTTGCAACCCGGCCGCCGGCAACATCGTTAAGCAGACGGGACTCAGTGCCCCATGCCGGCTTGCTGTTCCTGGATGTACTCCTGCTTCAGGCCCAGTTTTTCGGGCGCGTGGAGCACGAGCATCTTCATGCGGATATCCGCCGGCACCTTCGTAGCGGTGAGTTTGGAGACGACGATCATCAGGCCGATGGCCAGCGGTACGGTCCAGATCGCGGGTTGCTCGCACAGGATGCGAAGCAGCGGGTTGGCTTTCCAGAATTCGACCAGATCGATCACCTTGAGGTCGCTGAGATTGATGATGGTCGTGCAGGCCAGCGCGGCGAGGCCGCCCCCCAGCATGCCGGTCGCCGCACCGGGCATCGTCATGCCGCGCCACCAGACGCTCATGAAGAGCAGCGGGAAATAGCTGGCCGCAGCGATCGCGAAGGCCTGGCCGACCATGAAATTGATCTGCAGCTGCTCGACCTGGGACCCGAGCAGGATCGCCACCGTCCCGACCACCACCGCTGCCACTTTGAACATGAACATGCGCTCCTGCGGCGTGGACTTGGGCCGCAGGATGCGGCCGTAGACGTCGTGCGCCAGCGCACCGGTCATCGAGACCAGCAGCCCGCTGAACGTGCTCATGAACGCCGCGAACGCGCCGGCGCAGGTGATGCCGCTCAGGATACTGCCCCACAAACCGCCGACCGCGCGCGGCAACTCGAGCACGATCTTGTCGGTCCCCTTGGCGCCCGTGGCGGCATAGAGTTCGGGCATGAGGTTGCGGCCGATCACGCCGAAGACCGGCGGGAACACGTAGAAGATACCGATCAGGATCATCACCCACATCGTCGTTCGCTTGGCGGCGACGCCGTCGGGATTCGTATAGAACCGCACGAGAATGTGCGGGAGGCCGGCGGTACCGCACACCAGCGCGATGATGAGCGAATAGGTATAGAGCAGCGAGTAGGGCTTGGCGGCTTCGGCCGACAGACCCGCGGCTTTGGCGGCTTTGGTGGTGAGCGGACCGAACGGCGAAATCCAAGGCGTGTCCGCAGGAGCTTTTTCGACCAGCGGCTTGCGTTCAACGATCTGCACGATTGGCGTCGTCGACCCGGCGGCTGTCGCCGCCCGACCGTCGTTCGCCCCCAGATGGGAACCGTAAAAGCCGTAGACCGACATCAGCACAAAGATGGGAACGCAGATCGCGAACATCTTGATCCAATACTGGACGGCCTGCACGAGGGTGATGCCCTTCATGCCGCCGAGGGCGACGTTGAGGGTGATCACTGCACCGACCAACACGACGCCGCCCCAATAGGGCATGCCGGGAAAGATATAGGCCAGCGTCGTGCCTGCGCCTTTCATCTGCGGCATCGTATAGAAGAAGCCGATGAACAGCACGAAGCACACGGCGATTTTGCGGAAGAGCGGCGAATCGAACCGGCCCTCGGCGAAATCGGGTATCGTATAGGCGCCGAAGCGACGCAGCGGCCCGGCGATGAAGAGCAACAGGAACAGGTAACCGCACGCGTAACACACCGGATACCACAGCGCGTCATAACCGCTCGACATCACCATGCCGGCCACACCCATGAATGAGGCGGCGGACAGGTATTCGCCGGAAATCGCCGACGCGTTCCAGCCGACCGAAACGGACCGGCCGGCCACGAAAAAATCACTTGCCGTCTTGGACGTCTTCGCAGAGCGAAAACCCATCCAGATCGTCACGGCGACGGTGATGAACGAAAAGGTGAAGATCCAGGGATCGACGCCCTCCAGGAAAGCCAGCGGCAGCGTGGAGATCATGGTCAGCGTCCCTCCCCTTCTTTGACCTGTCGGACCTCGTCCTCCTCCAGCCAGATGGATCGCCGGATGAAGATCCAGGAGATCGTCCAGACGAGCGGGAAACAGAGCACGCCCAGAAACAGCCAGCTGAGCGTAAAGCCAGCCACCCGGGTGGCCATCAAGGCCGGCGCATAGTAATTGAGCAGCGGCAGGCCGATCAGGCCGACGAGAAACGCCGCGGCACAGGCGATGGAAAGCTTCAGTTGCCGGCGCATCAGCGTATGCAGAAATTCCTCGCTGTGCACCCTGTCTTCGTGGGGGATGGGGGTGGCCATGAGCCCGGCAGCATGGGGATGACCCGCCCGCTGACAATACCCGTTATGTACTCAAAATTAACGTCCGCCTCATCGATAGGGCGCGACCGCCGGGCGCGCCGAGTCTACCTCGGGCGCTTCCAAGGTGGAGCTCGCGCTCCGGGTGGGCTGATCAGCGCTTCCTCGGAAAATCTGCGCGGAGCGCCGCTTCCACCTCAATCCGACCGCGCCATCCGCTCAAGCCGCCTGCGACCACTCGATCATGGAGAAGCGACTGAATTGCTGGCGCGCGTCGGCGACGGCTCCTTCCAGCAAATCCGGTTCCATGCCCACCATCGCGAGCAGGGCATCGTCGCGCCGCCAGAGCGCGGGGCCTTCGCCAGGCAGGGCACAACCCCATTCGGCGGCCAGGGAACAGGCGAGATGTAGCGTCGCCGCGCCCGCCGCAAACTCCCCCGCCGTGTCGGGATGCGTATGGGTGCAGACCGCACCGCTGATATCGAATGGAAAGCGCCAGTGGTCCATCAACACCGCCGTGGCCTCGGGCGACGTGGTGGCATGCTGGGCCTGCTCCCAAGCAAAGACGTCGGGTTGCAGTTCCTCCCCCGGATACTGCACGGCGCCGGTGTGGTTGTTAAGAATGATTTTGCCCAGGTTGCGGAGCAACCCGGCCGAGTAGGCGCTGCCGGCGTTGGCACCCGAGCGGGTAGCAAAAGCCGTCGCCAATGCCCCGACCGCCACGGAGTTCTCCCACAACCGGCCGGCCGGGATGCCATAATACTTCAAATCCCCCTGGAAGACCTGACGCGACACGATCAAACCCACCAGTTGATGGATTTCCCCGAAACCCACCCGCGCCACCGCCTCGTCGAGGGTCTGGGTGCGGCTTTTGAGGCCGTAAAGCGCGCTGTTGCTCAGCTTGATGATCTGAAAGGTCAGCGCCGGGTCCACCCGCAGCAGCTCGACAATCTCGTCCAGATCACAATCGGCATCGTCGAGCAACGTGCGGAGGCGTCCGAAAATACCCAAGGCGGGCGGCAGCTTGCTGCCGAGTGAAATAATGGTGTCGCGGCCCAGACT
>DATCRM010000119.1:0-14814 GCA_036568985.1 Lacunisphaera sp.
GCTTCGAGCACTTGGGCATCGTGTTCAAGCACGAGCGCGCCAAGCTGCTCGCGGAGACGCTCGATGCCGCCAACGGCAAGTTTCTCGAGAACGACAAGAGCCCGTCGCGCAAAGTCGGCGGTATCGACAATCGCGGCAGCCACTTCTACCTTTGTCTCTATTGGGCACAGGCGCTCGCTGCGCAGACCACCGACCAGGCACTGCAGAGCCTCTTCAAGCCGATTGCCGAAAAGCTGACGGCTGCCGAGAAACAGATCGTCGCTGAGATGGTCGCCGTGCAGGGCAAGCCCGCCGACATCGGCGGCTACTACCAACCCGACGAGGCGAAAGCCTTGGCCGCGCTGCGCCCATCGGCCACGCTCAACGCGATCCTGTCCCAGCTATAAGCCTATAGGGCCTATCCTCGTCTTCGATCGCGATACTCCATCCGCGGCCCGAATCATCCGTTCGCAGGCCAGATCGGGATCAGACCGTGGGTGTGTGCGCTCGGATATGAACACGAGTCGTTTGGAGTCTTGACTCGGTTCCCATTATGGGAACCTTGATAGCGGCGCCATGCGAGTCATCTCCCGCAAGACCCTGAAAGACTTCTGGGAGCGGCACGCCGACGCCGAACAACCGCTCATGGCTTGGTTTCACGAGGCCAAATCCAACCGCTGGAAATCTTTCGCCGATATCAAAGCCCGATACCGCTCCGCTGATGCCCTGCCCGGCAATCGCGTCGTCTTTAACATCAAGGGCAACACCTACCGCCTCATCGTCCGCTTCCACTACAACACCGGCCTCGCCTTCATCCGCTTCATCGGCACCCATGCCGAATACGACAAGATCGACGCCACCACCATCTAGCCCGCCTCCATGAACCCCAAAGTTCTCAAAAACGAACGGGAATACAAGGCAGCCCTCGCCCACGTCGAGTCGCTGATGGATGGGTCTGGCCCGGACGAAGCTGAGTTGGAACTTTGGTCGCTGCTCATCGAGAAATACGAGGAGGAGCACTTCCCCATTGCCGCGCCCGATCCCATCGAGGCGATTCGCTTCCGTATGGAGCAAGCCGGTCTGACCCCGGCCGATCTGCAGCAGTATATGCAAAGCAAGAGCAAGGTCTCCGAGGTGATGAATCGCAAACGCCCGCTCAGCCTGAGCATGATCCGCGCCCTCCATCGCGGCCTGCAGATTCCCGCCGAGGTGCTCGTCCAGGAAACACAGGCCCCATACCTCACCCGCAGCCTTAAGGCCCGCAAACAACGGAGGCCGGGGCAGATTTCTCCTGGCCAACCAACCCGAAGCTGACCCCGCCTTGAGTCCCGACGCTGCCTTGGTCGGATTTCCGGGCCGCCTGCGCCATCGGTCATAACCTGGCTCTTGCTTGTCCGCGCCGAGGCCGAGCGCGACCTCAGGGGGTATGACCAAAAAGCGCAGAACTTGGAGATGAATTTCTGAACGACATCGCCCGGGCCCTGAGCGAACTAGAATCGCATTCCGCGCTGTATCGGCTCTATTTCCTGAACTTTCGTCGCATGCTCCGTCGGGTTTCGCTGCAAACTCGTTTACCAAGTAGTGGGTAGTCGAGTGATTATCTTTCGGGTCGTTCACGCCAAGCGGGATCGTCCGCCCAAACTGCCCCACCTCGACTGAAAGGCGTTCGAACGGGCCTGGTGTGGGAATCGCCCAAAGTCAGCGCTCGCTGCGAAGCCACGTTTCCAAGATCGGTAGCAGCCGATCACGGTGACTAAACATGAGGAAGTGATCGGCATCGTCGAAGCTGTGCAACGTAACCTGCGCACCAGCCCGTTTCATCAAGGCGACGTTCTGCTGGACGTAGTCGAGTGGAACGCGGTCGTCCCTTCCTCCCGTCACTACCAGCACGCGGCGGCCCTTGTTCTGGTCTGCAAATGATCCGGACCGAATCTCCGACGTGGCAAAGACCGGCGACAGAAGCGTCACCGAGGCGAATCGGGATCCCTGAATCGCAGCCAGCTGACTGACCGCCAGTCCGCCATTGGAAAGCCCCATGATGCGAACCTGCTCCTGATCGACCGTTGCCACATGGGAAGCCGCCGCCAGAGCATCCGCCAGCCCTTGTGCACTGCTCTGCGTGGTCCAGTTGCCAAGTCCGTTGCTTGGGGCCACGAGCACAAAGCCTAATCGGTCCGCCAGCTTGGAAAGGATCCACAGGTAGGCTTTGAAGTTTCCGCCGCTGCCGTGAAAGAAAACGAGCACCGGCTTTGGCTGGCTGTTGCTCGGAGACACCGGGGCGTAAACATAAACGTGTCCCCTACCCGAGTGTCCGTCCTCATGTCCACCGGTTGAACCGGAAGTGCGGAATTCCGGCTTAGTATTGCCAGTCGGCCAAGGCAGGCCGAATAGCTCGCCATAGGGCTCAGACATCATTGAGCCGAGCGCCCGAAAATCCGCGTCGCCTTCCAATTCGCGATAGAGTTTGGCGGTCAGTCCCTTGAGTTCCTCCCCTTGGTTCATCGTCAGCAGCGGATCAATCATGGGCATGAGGGTGAATCCGAGGAGGAGCTGATCGCCCTCCGGTAGCAGGTTGCCTAGCGAATAACGCGAAAAGGAGTGCTCCTTGGCGGCGAACATATGTCGCACGCGCGCCTCCGGTTTGGTCTGCCCGGTCGGGGTCAGGACAAAAACCAGCATGGTTAGTCCCAGCCAAAGTCCCCCATTGGTGATGACGGCCGTCGTCCATCGTCTCGTCCGTTTTCCCCACGCGATTGATGCCATTAGCGGCAGAATGGCCATGACCAACGCAGTGACTGCGAACAAGCGTCCGCGTCCCGATTCCGCGACCGTCAACAGCAGCAAAGCCAGCGGCGCCACTGCTAACCCCCAAAGGAAAGACAAAATCTGAGCGCCAATCAGCGCCGTTGACGGATCATGGGGTGATACGGTTCGCAATAGGCCCTGTTGTAGCCAACGCCCTTTTCCCGCCAAGCGGGAATATGATCCTCGTTCATCGGAGCGTCGCAGGAGGGTGCGATTCGCTTCTTTGTGCCTCCGCTGTCTTGTGATGTGACCGTCCTCCGCGCTCTTCGCGACCTCCGCGTTTAAATTCCGAGCCTTAACAAAACCCAAGGCAAGGCAGGCCACCCGCCCTTCGCATGACCTGCGACTGGCGGGCGAAAAGCCATTCTTGCACTCGGTCAGTTTCCAAGTGCTTACCTGCCGGCCGCAGCCTTGGCGAAGGCTGATAAGCGCTTTGAAAGCTTCACTCGCTCCCTGATTTTTTGGGTCTCTTCGTGGCCAAATTTCCGATGCCTTGGTCCCGGATCAGTCCTGCCCCCGCTTCAATTGGTGGCCATGGCGGACAATCCCAGCGCTGCCCTTCGCGTTCAATTTGTCCAGGACCGCCGCCAGCCGGCGCTTCTTCTCATCGGTCTGGGCGAACATCTCCAACTGGGTCCCCTTCTCTTCCACGCCCGAAAATCGAACGCTCACCAACCGCAACGGCCGGTGCTTCGTCCACGCCGCCCGCAACAACTGTCCGACGAGCGGATAAAATGGCGCCTCGAGGTCCGTGGCCTCGGGCAGGCTGCGCCCCGCCGTGCTGTTCTCCATTCCGGGATACCGCACCTTCACGGTCATCGTCCGCACGCGCTTCCCGTCCGCGCGGATGGCCGGCATGAGCTCGTCGATCATCCGCTTGGCGATGCGCTCGATCTCCCCGAAATCGCTGATGTCGTGGCCGAAGGTTTCCTGCATGGAATAACTCTTGGCGTCCTCATGCTCCGTGTGCACCTCGCGGTCGTCCTCGCCGCGGGCCATGTTCAGCATGTCCTGCCAGCCATTGCCAAAGAGGGCCTTCAGCTCCGACTCGCTCCGGCTGAACAAATCGCTGACCAGCCGGATCCCCGCCTGCTCCAGTCGCTCCGTGCTCTTGGTCCCCACTCCCGGGATGACGCTGATCTTGAGCGGCGCCAGAAACGCCGCCTCTTCGCCCGGCGGCACGATGGTAAATCCCTTCGGTTTGCGCGCCTTGCTGGCGATGGCCGACACCAGCTTGTTGGCCGCGATGCCGAACGACGTCGGAATCTGCAGCTCGTCCCAAATGCGCTGTTGCAACGCCCGCACGCGACGCTCGATTTCCGCCACGGTTCTGAATCCGCACGGCCCGATATCCAGGTAGCCTTCGTCAATGGAGTTGCGCTGCACCACAGGCGTGAGCGTCTCGCAGAGGTCGAACATCTCCCGGGACTTCTTGCTGTAAATCCCCGACGTGTGCGGCAGCAGGATCAGATCGGGACAGACCTTCAACGCCAGCTTCGTCGGCATCGGCGTATAGACTCCGCACGCCCGCGCCTCATAGCTGGCCGAGGAAATGATTCCGCGCTCGCGTCCGCCCACCGCGCACTTGGTCCCCCGCAACTCGGGTCGCATTGACAGCTCGCACGACACGAAAAACGCGTCGGCGTCGAGGTGCACGATCGTCGGCAGAGCCGGGGTCGCGGCGATGAAAGGAAGCGCAGGCATCGGTCGGGATTCTTCGCCTCGCCCGGAAGAACACGCAATCGAAACGTGGGCGGACAAAGTGTTTTCAAACTTCGGGAAGGTATCACCACTGATGCTCCGCCTACCGGCTACGCTACTTGGTGCGCTCCGCCTGATCGGCTCCGCATGGGGTTTCGGGGGTCGGCTAATCGCCGACAAGTAAACCAAACAAAAGCCCCAGCGGCGATTAGCCGCACTCCGGAACCCAAACCGGAGCCGATCAGGCGGAGGGGACTCCCAAGCGTAGACGGTAGGCGGAGCATCAGTGGTTAAAATGGATCGTCTGCCGTCTCGGCAACGCCCGACCTCGCTTAGAGAATATCCCCCCTAGCCTGCTTCCACCGACGCCGAATACGTTCCCGCCCGCGCGGCCGAGTTGCACTTCGCGCGGTGGTAGAGCGCGCGTTGCGCGGCGGTGACATTATCTGCATCGCCGGCCCACCGTTTCAAGGCCGGCGCCTGCAAAGCGCGCCCGAAGGAAAAACTAAGCCGCCAGGGCGCGTCCGCCGCGAGGAGGTTCAGCGCATTCAGGTTTTCCGTCGCTTGTATGTCGCTCTGTCCGCCGGACAGAAAGACGATGCCTGGTACCGCGGCGGGCACCGTCCGCCGGAGACATTCCAACGTGGCCTTGGCCACCTGCTCGGACGACACCTGGCTGCCGGAAGTCTTTCCGGCCAACACCATGTTCGGCTTCAGGAGGATCGCCTCCAAGCGCACGCGGTGCTCGTGCAATGCCGAAAAAACTTCCTGCAGCACCGCTTCCGTCACCTCGCCATGACGCTCGATCGAATGATCGCCGTCCATCAGGACCTCCGGTTCGACGATGGGAACCAGGCCGGCTTCCTGACACAGCGCGGCATAACGCCCGAGCGCATGGGCGTTGGCTCTGACGCCGGCCGCGGTCGGCCCCTTCGGCGAAATGGCGAACACCGCCCGCCATTTCGCGAATTGCACGTCACGTTTCGCGTATTCCGCCAGCCGTTCTCTCAGTCCGTCGAGGCCCTCGGTAATTTTGTCCTCCGGATACCCCGCGAGCGGCTTGGCGCCGCGATCAACCTTGATGCCCGCCAGGATTCCCGCCGGCAACAGCCGTTCGACCAAGGGGACGCCCCGGCTGTCGTTTTGCCGCAGGGTTTCGTCGAACAGAATGACCCCGCTGATAAATTCCCCCAAGCCCGACGTGCCCAACAGCATTTCGCGATAAGCCCGGCGATTCTCCTCCGCCGGGGTAATGCCCGCCGCCTCGAGCCGTTTATCCATGGTGCCGACGCTTTCGTCGGCCGCGAGAATGCCCTTCCCCGGCGCAACGAGCGCGCGAGCGATGGCATCGAGAGTGTGCGGATGCGTCTTCATAAAGGATCGGCCCCTCCCCGTTCCGGACCGATAGCGTATGGAGTCGGTTTTGCTCCACCCGGTTCCGCAAATGGCGTTGGTTGGGGAAATATCAGGTTGAAATTATATAAATAGTTACGTAACGTTTTATTGTGCCATATGAACCGCTTAATCGAAACCGAATCACCCAAGCCCTTCGCCGCTTGGGCGAGCTGGCGCGCAAGCAGAAGGTGACGCTCGAGATCTCCCTCTACGGTGGTGCGGTGTTTACGTTGGTTTATGGCTCCCGCGACGCGACAAAGGATGTCGACGCCGTGGTGCGCCAAGGCGAACTCGGCAAAACGCTGGCTGCGAAAGTGGCCGCGGAACTTGGCCTGCCCGATGACTGGCTGAACGATGATGTGAAGCAATTTCTGGCCGAGAAGGAGGCCAAGCGCCGCTTGCCCGAAAGCGATTTTGGCGAGGGTATCCGAATCGTCGTCCCGACAGCGGCTTATCTGCTTGCGATGAAGCTCCGCGCCTGCCGCCCGCCGTTGCCGGGCTACGCCGGCGATTACGGCGATATTCGTTTCCTGGTTCAGAAAATGGGGATCAAATCGGTCGAGGAGGCCGAGTCCTTCCACGATAAATTCTTTCCGCACGATGCCCTCGCGCCCGAAGCACGCGAAGTCGTCAAAGACGCAATTCAGCCCAAAAAATGAGCACTCGTCCCAAATCCTTGAAGCAAGTTGCCGAGCAGTCCGGCTCGCTGAGCGAGTTCGGCCTGAATCTGCGTGACTGGCTGCATGAGTTGCGCCGGGCATCGTCGCGCACCCAGGCCGCGGCTATGATCGACGACGAGCCACCCCGCCTTCAGGACAAGTTTCCGCAAGGCCACATCGCCGATGCCTGGCTGGGAGCCTATGCGGAGCATCTGGCGCGTAAGGTTGACCACAGGGCACCAGCATGGGCTTTCGCGCCCGAGCGCATCGCGAACGATCCTATTTTTGACGAGCATGCCAATAGTCCGACCCTGCGCCTGCTGGCGTTGGCAAATGCCCCGGCAGCCTTCAAGCGGCGGAATATCTTCACGCCCTCGGTGGACCTCCCGCTCAGATTGCGCGCCGGACGGCCCACGAAATCACTCGAAGAAAAGCGGAAGAACAACGCCGAGCGCCAGCGCCGCTTCCGTCAGGCGCGTCTCGAAGAGCTGGCCACATTGAGAAAATTGGCTCGGAAATTGCGACCAGCGGGAGCTTGAGGACACGCGCAATACTCGGCTGAGTAGCGGTCGGCTGTCTGAAGGCTGGTGCGCTTCTTCGTGAGCCTGTGGTTCTGTGGTTGGCGGCCGCACTAAGGTTGGGTGATCTACGGGTCCTCATGTTCTTTCGGGTTCTGAAAGGGCACGTCTTATCTGCTTTTCGGTGGGGCCACGCTTCGGCGATGGCGCATCCCGTCAGCCTTTCACCGCTGGTTCTTCAGAAACGCCCCAACCTCATCGTGTGTGCCGCACAAGTGGAAGACGAGGGCGTCCTTCTCCCGCTGGAAGACCAACCTGAGGTCCAGGCCGCAGCGGCATTCCATAAAGGGCTTGATACGCCGCAGGCCCACGCCGGCGTGCAGATGGGGCTGCCCATAGGCCTCTCCCCCAGCTTTCATGGCGGCCAGAATCTCCGCCCGGCGGGCGGCCGGGATGCTTTTCAGGAAGCGCGGCGTCGCCAGCAACTTCACGGGGCAAGGTCGGCCACGTCCTTGATTTCGCGCAGTTTCCCGGCCCGGCGGGCGCTGGCGGTTTCCTTGGCCATGGCGGCACCCGCCTTGCCGGCCTGTTCGGAAGTGATTCCGTATTCCGACGCGAAGTAGCCTTCATCCGACTCGGCGACAGCAAAGGGGATGCCCCGGCGGTTGACGAGTTGGGTCAAGGCCATGGACACGAACGAGCCGGCGTCCAGGCCGAGTCCCTTGAGGACGGCGTCGCTTTTCTTCTTCAGGTTGCGGTCGATGCGGGCGCGGAATTGAACGGTTGCCATGCCTCAAAAGTGCTCAAACGGGCCCACGAGTCAAGGTGGGGCTCGCCGAGCGGCCAACACACCCCGTCGCTGCGGCGTCACCTCTCTGGAAGGGTGCGCAACGGGCGAGATCCGTCTTCAGAATGCTGGCCGATTATCCCGGGTAGCGGGCGGGTTAGTTCCCGTTGCGCCAAATGGTCCGGCAATGGAGAATCTGGTGTCCGTTCTGGCGTCCAGTGCCGTCTCGAACCTCGGCCCGCCTTCGCCTTGTCGGCTTCGGCGAGGCATTCTGCTGCACAGCAGAATGGAGGTGCGGGGCGGAATCGAACCGCCGAATAGAGCTTTTGCAGAGCTCGGCCTTACCACTTGGCTACCGCACCGGACCGACACGAGCGCGGAACTTGGGTCAAATTTTCCGGTTCCGCAAGAACTGAAATTCGGGCGATTTTTTCACCACGAAAAACACGAACGACACGAAAGGAATACGGCCCAATCGGGGGTTTCGTGTATTCAGTGTGTTTCGTGGTGACCTCCCTGCATTCAGGCTAGACTCCCCGGGGCGCTTTCCGGTTAATCGCCGCATGGCCTGCACCGTTTTCACCATTGCCAACCAAAAGGGGGGCGTCGGCAAGACCACCACGGCGGTCAATCTCGCCGCCGCCCTCGCCGAGCGCAAAATCCACACCCTCGTCGTGGACCTCGACCCGCAGGCCAATGCCACCAGCGCCCTCGGCATCGAAAAGCAGGAGGGCAAAAGCCTCTACGGCCCGCTCCACGGCGAAGGCAGCGCGTTCGAGATGCTGACGCCCACCCAGTGGCCCCATCTGGCGCTGATCCCGGCCGAGCAGGATCTCGCCGCCATTGAGATCGAACTGGCGCAGCAACAGAATTACCTCATGCGTCTGCGCACCGTGCTAGATCCGCTGCGTAACTCCGGCGGCTACCGCGCCATCATTATCGACTGCCCCCCTGCCCTCGGCATGCTCTCGATGAATTCCCTGGCCGCCGCCGACCACCTCCTCATCGCCCTGCAGTGCGAATACATGGCCCTCGAGGGCCTCAGCCAGATCATCAAGGTCGTCGACCGCCTCAAGAGCGCGGGCGTCAACCCCACCCTCGATATCGGCGGCATCGTCATGACGATGTACGACAGCCGCACCAACCTCTCGCGGCAGGTCGTGGACGAGGTGAAGCAGCACCTTTCCAACAAGCTTTTCGAAACCCTCATCCCGCGCACGATCCGTCTCAGCGAGGCGCCCAGTTTCGGCAAACCGATCTTCGCCTACGACCAACATGGGGTCGGCGCCATGGCCTACCGGGCGTTGGGCAAGGAAGTGGCCGAGCGGTTCGGCCTGAAGGAAAGCGCATAATGGAGGGCCCAGCTCCCGCTGGGCCGCGGTCGACCGGGAGGTCGACCCTCCATCGATCCGGCTCGCAGGAACGCGAGCCCTCCATCTGATATGCAGAACTGGGATTTGCCTGTTTGACCCTTCCGTGTATTCCGTGTGTTCCGTGGTTCTACCGAGATGCTATCAACTCTGAACAAATACCGCGCCGCCTTCTCCGTCGGGTTGCAGAGCAATCTGGTCTATCGGGCGAACTTCGCCATCCGCGGCTTCTTCTCGTTCTTCCACCTGATCGTGGTGTTCATCCTCTGGAGCGCGGCCTACTCGGGCAACCCCCTCATCGGCAACTTCAACTTCGCGCAGACCTTCACCTACTTCGTCGCCCTCATCGTCGTGCAGTTCATGATCGGGGCGTTCAACGAGGATTACCAGATTAGCGAGGACATCCGTAACGGCCTGATCAACCAGTTCCTGCTGAAGCCGGTCAACTACTTCGCCTACCGCTTCAGTATCTATCTGTCCGCGCGGCTCGTCACCGGGCTGCTTATCCTGATCCCATTGGTCGTCACCTACCCCCTGCTGCGGGAGCATCTCATGCTGCCCTTCGACTGGTGGCGCGTCGGGATCGGCCTGCCGGCGCTGATCATGTCGGCGCTCATCCAATTCGGCATCGCCTACTGTTTCGGCCTGATGAGCTTCTGGTTTCTCGAGATTCAGGGCCTCGTGATTCTTTCGATGGCGCTGGAGTCGGTGCTCGGCGGACAGATCTTCCCGCTCGACCTGATGCCCGACTGGCTTTTCCGCATTTCTCAGTTTCTGCCCTATTATTACCAGATGTACTTCCCCGTCGCGATCTTCACCGGCCGCCTCAACGATCCCGCCGCCGCGCTCAACGGCCTCGTGATCCAGGCCGCGTGGGTCGCGGTGATCCTGGCCATCGGACAACTCCTCTGGCGCCGCGGCCTGCGGCTGCACACGGCAGTGGGAGGATGAGGGCATTTATGATTTACGATTTGCGATGTATGATTGGGAAGCAGGCCGCGGCACTGCGGCCGGTGTGCAGTTCGCTGTCCGAATCAGACTGGGATCGCTCCGGTCAGAAATCATCAATCATCAATCGTAAATCGTAAATCTCATGCGCCACTACCTCCGCCTCTGGCTGACTTCCGCCCGCTACTCGATCATGCGGACGCTGATGTTCCGCGGCGACTTTTTCATCTGGGCGCTGGTCGAACTGTTCTGGATGACGGTGAACCTCCTGATGATTTCGGTCATCTATGCGCACACGGATACGGTCGCCGGTTGGACCAAATACGAGATGATGCTCCTCGTCGGCACCTCGCTGCTGATCCAACGCTTCCTCATGGGGTTTTTCTGGAGCAGCATTTTCGAGATGGGGCGCAACATCCGCAGCGGCCATTTCGACTTCTTCCTCGCCCAGCCCGGTAATGTCATGTTCATGGCCACCACCCGGAAGATCGACCCCGACAGCCTCATCAATTCGCTCGTGGCGGCGTCGGTCGTGATCTACTCGGCCCGCCAGCTCGGCCTGCACCCCGGCGCGGCGGACATTGCGATGTATGTGCTGCTCGTCGCCTGTGGCGTGATCATCCACTACAGCATGCTCGTGCTGTGCATCACGCCGGCGTTCTGGATCACCAGCGCCCAGGGCATCGAGGGCAGTTACTTCACGCTCAGCGAATTTTCCCGCCTGCCCCGCCAGGCATTCCGGGGCCTGGCCAACGTCGCCTTCGTCTGGATCCTGCCCGTCGTGGTCGTCAGCAACGCTCCCGCCAGCCTCCTGCTGCGCGGCTTCGATCTGAAGATGGCCGGCTGGCTGCTGGGCATCACGGTGATCTGGTTCACGCTCGCCGTCGTCTTTTTCCACCGGGGGCTCCGCCGGTATTCCAGCGCGAGCAGCTAGACCGGGCTGCGCCTGGCAAAACCCAAACTCCAAGCGCCAAATGCCAAATATCTTTCACCCTCATGTTTGAATATTGCTTGGACTTTGGCCATTGGCTTTTGTGATTTCCACGTGATCGCCGATCTCACCTCACTCGAAGCCCGGCTGGGCTACCACTTCCAGAACCAGGCGTTGCTGATTGAAGCGCTGACGCACAGTTCCTACCTGCAGGACGATCCCGCCGGCGGACCGCACAACCAGCGGCTGGAGTTTCTGGGCGATTCCGTGCTGCAGTTCATTCTGACCGACGCACTTTACCGGGAGTTTCCCGTCGAGCGCGAAGGCGCGCTGAGCCGGCGCCGGGCCATTCTTTCGAAGGGCGGTTTTCTCACCCAGATGGCCCGCGACCTCGGTCTCGATGTGGGCTTGCGCCTGAACAAGAGCGAGGAGGACTCCGGCGGTCGCAACCGGGCTTCGATTCTGGAGGACGCCTTCGAGGCCTTGGTCGGTGCCATGTACCTGGACAGCGACCTGCCCACCGTGAAGCACCATGTGCTGGCCTGGTACGGGTCGCTGCAGGATCGTCTCGCGGTATCCGAGGACACCGACAATCCCAAAGGCCGGCTGCAGGAGCTGATCCAGCCCGAGCATGGCAATACCGCCCTGAACTATGAAGTCAGCGCGACCAGCGGCCCGCGGCACGCCCGCATTTACGAGGTGGAGGTTTACCTGAACAACCGGAAGATCGGAACCGGTTCGGGTTCGTCCAAGAAAGCCGCCGAAGAAGCCGCGGCCTTCAATGCCTTGATGTCCTTCCGCCAGGAAGGCTCCGGGTTCCAGCTTCCGAGTTCCACGTAAGCGGCCCGGGGAAAAGGCAGGATGTGTCGAGGCGCAGACGCATAACGGAGTAGCGCCCGGACGTGTTTTCACATCCCGATTCGTCATCCTGAGTGCAGCGAAGGATCCACCAGGTAAGCAGGTGCTTCACTCGCGGTGGGCCCGGTGCCTCGAACCTTGGTTCGGCTTGTAGGAGCTTGCTTGCAAGCGATGAACGACGATCGGGCACGACAGGCGCAGCGAATCGCCTGCAAGCAGGCTCCTACAAAAACAATGTCGGAGACATGGCATAAGGGGATTGATCCGATGCCTCGGGGCTTGCCCCGAGGATCTTCACTTACGGAATAGATTCTTCGCCACGCTCAGAGTGCGGACTGGTGGATTTAAGGGGCAGGAGGACAGCCCGTGTATTAGCGACTCCGACAAAAACTTGCGCCCATCTCTTCCCCACTGCTGTCTGTTAACGCTTCATGAAGCTCATTGATCTCAACAGCGACGGCGGCATCGGCGCCAACTCCCTTTACGTCCAGCTCGGTGACTTCCACCTCGTCATCGACAGCGGCCTGCATCCCAAGAAATCCGGCCGCGAGGCCGCCCCGGATCTTCGTCCGCTGGAGGGCGTGAAGCTCGACCTGATCATCATCACGCACTGCCACCTCGATCACATCGGTTCCCTGCCGCTGCTCATGCGGCGGTACCCCGACGTCCCCGTGATCATGACCCCGGCCAGCCGGATCCTCATCGAGCGCATGCTCCACAATTCCGTCAGTGTGATGACCCGCGAACGCGAGGAAAAGGGTACGCCGGACTACCCGCTCTTCACGCGCGACGAGGTCGACCGTTGCGTCGCCCGCATGTACGCGCAGCCGGTCGGTCACGCCAAGAAATTTTCCGGCGCCAGGGATGACATCGAATTCATCTTTCATCCCGCCGGCCATATTCCGGGCGCCGTGGGCGTCGAAATCATCCACAAGCACCGCCGCATTTTCTTCACCGGCGATGTCCTTTTCAACCCCCAGCGGATCCTCGAGGGCGCCAAATTTCCCCATGCGCACTTCGATACTCTCGTCACCGAGACGACCCGCGGCATCACCGAACGTCCACCCGGCCACTCCCGTTCCAACGAGATGATTCGTCTCGTGCAGACCATCAACGCAACGATTCAGCGCGGCGGCTCGGTCCTTATCCCGGTCTTCGCCCTCGGTCGCATGCAGGAAATCATGGCCATTCTGCACGACGCCCGGAAATTCAACAAGTTGGTGGACGCCCCCATCTTTGCCTCCGGCCTTGGCATGGACATCTCCGACCTCTTCGACCAGATCGCCCGGAAGACCGGCGCCGTCCACTTCACCCGCACCATCCTTAAAGACCTCCACGTGCGCAAGACACCCCGCGACCTCGTCGCCGGCAAGGAACCCGGTCAACAAGGCATCTACGTCGTCAGCGCCGGTATGGTGGTCGAGCACACGCCCTCCTACCTCTTGGCGTCCAGCTTCGCCGCGTACCCCAAACACTGCATCTGCTTCGTCGGCTACTGCGACCCCGATACGCCCGGTGGCCGCCTGCAGGCCGCCAAAAACGGCGAGCCCTTCCTCTTCGACGCGGTCAATGTGAAGGTGAAGCTGCGCTGTCAGGTCGAGCGTTTCGAACTCAGCGGCCACGCCGACCGCGAGGAACTCCTCGCTTTCGCCGTCCAGTGCAACCCGCGCTCCATCGTCCTCACCCACGGCGACCCGCCCGCCCGCGCCTGGTTCATGGAGCAACTGAAGGAAAAACTCCCCAAGGCCAAGATCCTCGATCCGGTGCCGTTGCAGACGTATCAGGTGTGAGAACGATCGGCAGGTAGGGCGCGACCGCCGGGCGCGCCGTCCGGAAAAGATCGTCGCAGGCAATTCATCGCGATCCCGCCTACCCCAATTGGATTCCGCCACCGTCCTAAAAACCTCCTGCTGTTCGCAGCCAACCCACGCGGGCGAGGTCGCCCGCGCTCCATTTTCAACCGCTGGAGCCACGGCGACCCCGCCGTGGAACTACCGCCCCAAAACTTCCCGCAGCTTCGCCACCATCGCCTTGCTGCCGGTCACATACTGGACTCGCGGCGATTTGAGGGTGAACTCCTTCATCGGGAACGGTGACTGGGTGAAATAATGGATCTCGGCGCCGGCCTCCTCCACGAGGGCACAGGAAGCCGCGATATCCCAGATCCTGTTGTTATGCTCCACCACCCCGTCGAGCAGCCCGATGGCAACGTAGGCCAGATGCAACGTGCTGCTGCCGAGACCGCGGATCTTGAAGTTCTCGATCACGCGCTTGCCTTCGGCGGCATAGACTTTCTCCACCGGCGAATGAAACCCGATCAGGCTGTGCCCATTCGGCCCCTCGGGCCGGGCATGGACCTGTTTCTCCCCGTCCCACACGCCACGCCCCGGTCCGCCGTGAATAAGCGTTCGCCGGGCCATGTCGTAAACCACGCCGTAAGCCGGCATGCCGTTTTCGAGCAGGGCCAGCGAGATGGCGCAGTGGCTGATGCCGTTGGCGAAATTATTGGTCCCGTCGATCGGGTCGCACACCCAGCAGAAGCGCGAGGTCACGGGGACGGGATTGGCGGTCGGCGCCAGCTCTTCGCTGAAAAACTGGTCGTCCGGAAACGCCTTCGTGACCGCAGCCATCAGATGTTCCGAGATGGCGATGTCCACGGGTGTCACCTTGGTCCCGTCATGTTTGATCACGGCCCGCGCCTGCCCGAACTCCCGGTGCATGAGCTCCGTCTCGGCCATCACAGCCCGTTTCGCCACAGCAATGCGTTGATCAATTTCTTTAACCACGAAGACACAAAGACACGAAGGATTCCGAATTAAAACCTCATTCTTTGCCTTCGTGCCTTGGGCCGCCGTAGTGAATC
>DATCRM010000120.1:0-15516 GCA_036568985.1 Lacunisphaera sp.
GGCTGGGGCAGGGTGGGTGGGCGCGCAAGCCGCAGGTGGTACCGATTCATTTGGTTGCAGGGCGGGATTAGGGTCCCGCCTACAGGGCTCCGTTCCCCCTTGCCAGCCCGTCAGGCATTCCCACCGTTGAGACATGACAGACAGCAATCCCGACTTGGTCGACCTCATTGGCCATGCCACGGCCACCTTCGGACGGCGTCCGAGTTGGGACGAGTATTTCATGGCGACGGCCAAGCTCATCGCCTCGCGGTCGAATTGCGAGAGGCTTCACGTCGGGTGCGTCATCGTCTCGGCCGGCGACCGGAAGAACCGCCTCATCGCGGCTGGCTACAACGGCTTTCTGCCCGGCACGCCCCATGTTTCCCGGCTGCGGGACAATCACGAGCAGGCCACGGTGCACGCGGAGCAAAACGCCATCGCCGACGCCGCCCGCCGCGGCTCGAGCGTGGACGGCTGCACCGCTTATGTGACGCATTATCCCTGCATTCACTGCGCCAAGATTCTCGCTGCGGCGGGCATTGCGGAGATCAAGTATCATGGCGACTACAACAACGACCCGTTGGTGCAGCCGATCCTGCAGGATGCCGGCGTGAACCTCGTCAAACTCTAGCTGACTGTCACCGTCATGAAGGAACGCCGCACCGCGCGAAAGCCAACCAGCCTGGCCGGGCAATTGCTGCTGGCGCATCCGGTGCTGCGCGACCCCAGTTTCCGGCGCACCGTCGTGCTGCTTTCCTCGCACAACGATGAGGGGGCCATGGGCGTGGTGTTGAACCGGCCGATGGGGAAACAGATGGGCGAGCTCAATGCGGAGTTTGCCCTCGGACCGCTCGCCGGCGTGCCGCTCTATTATGGCGGTCCGGTTGAGCAGGAGCAGCTGATCATCGTCACGTGGCATTGGATTCCAGCCGAACAGGCGTTCCAGCTGCATTTCGGCGTCGAGGTGGAGAAAGCCATCGAAATGATCGGTCTGCCCGGTGTGACCATGCGCGCCTTCCTCGGATACTCGGGTTGGAGCAAAGGCCAGCTCGAGGAGGAGTTGAAGCACGATGCCTGGGTCGTGACACCGGTCGAAGGCGATTGGTTGATCAAGCACGACGGCATTCCGCTTTGGCGTGGATTGATCACCCATCTCGAGCCCGAGCTGAAGGTTCTCGTCGATGCTCCCGACGATCCGACCGTAAACTAGGCCCATCAGGGGGTTAGATCTGGGGCCAAGGACGGTTTTAGAGTGTGGACCGCGCGGATTTTGCCCTGATTCAACGGTTCTCTGCGGAAAAAATCTTTTCCTTTGACACGACCCGAGCGGGCCATCTTCTTCCTTAGTTTTTATGAAAGTCGTTTCCTCCATCAAATCCGCCAAGCTACGTCACCCGGCCTGCCAGGTCGTCCGTCGCAAGGGCAAGATCTACGTCATCAATAAAGTCGAGCCGCGTTACAAAGCGCGCCAAGGCTGATTAACCTCCTCCCTTTACCGTGAAGACCGAAGGCCATCCCGCTCTCAACAACGTCTGCTTCCTCGACATCGGAACAGGCAAGAAATTCCTGACCAAGTCCACGATGAAGTCGGCCCGCACCGAGAAGATCGACGGCCAGGACTACTTCGTCGTCTTGCGCGACGTGACCATGGATTCGCATCCCGCCTACACTGGCGAAAAGCGCCTCGTGGACACCGCCGGTCGCGTCGAGAAGTTCACGTCGAAGTTCAAGCGCGCCACGAAGGTCAAGTAAGGCCGCGCAATTTTTCCTTTCGAAGCCCTCCCGTCGCGGAGGGCTTTTTTGTGGGCGGATTTCCCGCGAATGGCTCGGATCCTCGCGGATGAAACACTACCGAATGCCGTCATCCTGGCCGTAGCGAAGGATCCAGGGGAAATGACAGGCACGCGCTTAAGGCTTGGATCCTTCGCGGTGCTCAGGATGACGGGTGGGTGGGGTGTTTGAAAGTATTCCGGCCATTCGCATCATTCGCAGGCAAAAAACCTTTCCCCCGAAGAGTTCTGTGTGTTCCGTGTGTTCCGTGGTGAATCAAGCTCCCAAACTTCTCTGTCTCGATTGCGATTCGACCCTCAGCGCCATCGAGGGCGTGGACGAACTGGCCCGCTTGCGCGGTCCGGCCGTGCTGGCGCAGGTCGCGGCGATGACCAACGACGCCATGGACGGAAAAATTCCGCTCGAGCAGGTCTTTGCCCGGCGGCTGGAGATCATTCGTCCCGGGCGCGCCGAAACCGAGGCGGTGGGCCAGCTTTACATCAAGGATATTGAACCCACCGCGCAGGACACCGTGGCGGCCTTGAAGGCTGCGGGCTGGACCCCGGTCATTGTGAGCGCCGGCTACACGCAGGCCATCGAACCCCTGGCCAGGCTGCTCGGCATCGCCCGCATTGAGGCGGTGCGCTTGGACTTCGATGCCGCGGGTAACTACGCCGGTTTTGACACCGCGCATCCCGCCACGCGCAAGGGCGGAAAACCTGAGATCGTCTGCGCCCTGAAGGCCGAATTCCGTCCCGGCCGAATCGTCGCCGTCGGCGATGGAGTCAGCGACCTTGAAACCAAGGACGAGGTGGATCTCTTCGTCGGCTTCGGCCGGTATGCCGAACGCGCCAAGGTGAAAGCCGGGGCGCATGCATTCATCAAAAGTCTTTCGGAACTGGTTCCGCTGCTGAGGTGATTGGACCGAAGAACACGCCCCGTCTCTTCAGCCGTCGCCAAGGCTATGGCAGTCGACAGGTCGGGCCACCCTTCTTAATAGAGGGGCCCAAAAACCACCCTGCGGAAGTCTCCTCTATGAAGAGGGGTGCCCGACCGGGCGGGATGTGGAGGTGCCTTTCGGTCGTGGCCATATTGTATTTCGCGTTTGGTTCACCCGCGTTATGGGCGTCAGATGCTGTATCGGTCGGTGGGTTTCCTCGGGATCTGAGCACTTATGGCGATCCTGTTGCTGGTGGGGTTATCGATGTGATCAAGTCCCGGGCCGCCGCCGAGCCGTTCAACGTGGTGGCAACGCTGATCTTCGTGCTGGCGGTGCTCCATACTTTTGCGACGGCGAAAATCCGCCACTGGGCGCACGTGGTCGAGGAACGGCATTGCGAGCGTTTGAAGATCAAGCGGGGTGACCCTGACCGCGACAACGATGGCCGGCCTGACGAGGTGAGTTTCTGGGGGCAAATCCTCCATTTTCTGGGCGAGGTCGAGGCGGTCTTCGGCATCTGGGCCTTGGTGCTCGGCGGAAGCATCGTCTGGTTCAAGGGGCTCGATACGGCGGTCCATTATTTGGCGGATACCGTCAACTACACGGAACCTATGTTCGTGGTAGTGATCATGGCGCTGGCGTCGACCCGGCCGGTCATGCGGCTGGCCGAACAGTGCCTGCGGGCGATCGCTTCACTCGGGCGGGGGCGACCCGTGGCGTGGTGGCTTGCGATCCTGACGGTCGCGCCGCTGCTCGGTTCGTTCATCACCGAGCCCGCGGCCATGACCATCGCGGCGCTGCTGCTGGGCAAACAATTCTACGAGCTGAAGCCGTCGCCGAAACTGATGTATGCCACGCTCGGTCTGCTCTTCGTCAATATCTCCATCGGTGGGACGCTCACTCATTTCGCGGCGCCCCCTGTGCTGATGGTCGCGGCCGCGTGGCACTGGGACATGGCGTATATGTTCACGCATTTCGGCTGGCATGCGATCAGCGGCATCGTGCTCTCCAACGTCATCTATCTGCTCGTTTTCCGGAAGGAACTTTTTGCGCTTCGCACACCCGACCGTTCGGACGAACCGGTCCAGGAGCCGGTTCCAGCCTGGGTGACGGGCGTGCATCTCGTGTTCCTGGGCTTCACCGTGTGGTCGGCGCATCATCCGGCGCTGTTCATCGGAGGTTTTCTATTCTTCCTGGCGTTCGCCCAGGCCACGGCGCATCACCAGAGCAAACTGGAACTGCGCGGCCCGATGTTGGTCGGTTTTTTCCTTGGCGGCCTGGTGGTGCACGGCGGATTGCAGGCCTGGTGGATCCAGCCGGTGCTGGGCAGCCTGGGTGAATTGCCGCTTTTTTTCGGGGCGACGATCCTGACGGCGTTCAACGACAACGCGCTGATCACCTACCTCGCGACCTTGGTGCCGGGGTTTAGTGAAGAGCTGAAGTACGCCGTGGTGGCGGGCGCCGTGACAGGCGGCGGCCTGACCGTCATTGCGAATGCCCCGAATCCCGCCGGCCAGTCCATCCTGCAGCGTTACTTCCCGGAAGGCGTTTCGCCGCTCGGCCTGTTGCTCGGCGCGCTCGTGCCCACGCTGGTCGTGGTGTTCTCGTTCATGGTGCTGTGAGGGGAGGGTGTTTGCCGGCTTTGATGGAGGCGGGAATATCAGTCCCGCGAGGCATGGCACCGGAGGTCGTGAATAGTACCTCGATATGGCCATGCCTCGGGAGTTTCGGTTAGACCTTTGCGCACGGGGTTGAGCGCGACGTATTGCCATTTTTCCGAATAGTCGTGAAGTGAACGCAGGAAACGATCGAAGTAATCCGGCTGCCAGATGGCACCTCTTCCATGCTGCGCTTGGTTGATTCGCTTGGCTGCAATTGCTTTCCAAAGTTGCATCCAGTCGGCGAGTGGAAGTGCGTCATGACCCGGGCACGCAAACAAATGGGCATGATCAGGCATAAGAACGTAGTGCTCGACAAACCATCCGTTGCGGTCAGCGGATTGCTGCCAGATATTCCGCAAAACTTCATGAACCTCGGGGCATGCAAGCAGGGTTCGGCGCCCTTGGGTGCAGGTGGTAAGGAATACTATGGAGGCACGTTTGAAGGGCTGCAGGTGCGGAAGATGCATGGGAAAATCTGCGGAGATGGCCCCCTTCATCGCGCAGGTGATAACTAGCGGGACTACTAGTCCCGCCTCCAGTCAAAAGAGCCAGCGACCTTGGCCCTGTCTTACGGAAACAACCCGCGCTTCGCCTTTGCCTCGGCGACGCGGCTGATGCCGAGGACGAGGGCGGCGGTGCGGCGGCTGCAGCCGTATTTTTTCTTCGTCTCCTCCACCGAGGCCTTCGCCTTGGCGAGCATGCGGTAGAGTTTGTCGAAGACCTCGTTCTTGCTCCAATAGTAGTTCTGTTGGTTCTGGAGCCACTCGAAGTAGGAAACGATCACGCCGCCCGAGTTGCAGAGCACGTCGGGAATGATCTCGATGTCGTCGCGTTGGGCCAGAACGGCGTCGGCTTGGTTGGTCGTGGGGCCGTTGGCGCCCTCGGCCAGCACGCGGCACTTCAGCTTGCCGGCGTTTTGCTCGGTGATGACGCGCTCCAACGCGGCCGGAATGAGGACCGTGCACGGGAGTTCGAGGAGCTGTTCGTTGGTGATGGGTTCGCCGCCGGGAAAGCCCTGGAGCGTTTTGTGGGCCGCAACGTATGCCTGGGCCGCCTTGAGATCGAGGCCCTTGGGATTGTGAACGCCGCCGGTGTAGTCGGAGATGGCGATGACTTCGGCGCCCCAATGATAGAGCGCATGGCCGGCTTCGCTGCCCACGTTGCCGAAGCCCTGGATGGCGATTGTGGTCTTCTCCGGTTCGATGCCGAGGTCCTGCAGGTAGGATTTGACGAACCAGGCCACGCCTTCGCCGGTGGCTTCGCGACGGCCAAGCGATCCCCCGAGGGCGATGGGTTTGCCCGTGATGACACCGGGATCGAAATGGCCCCGATGGCTCGAATAGGTGTCCATCATCCAGGCCATCACCTGCTCATTGGTGCCGACGTCGGGCGCCGGAATGTCCACGTTGGGCCCGATGAAAGGCAGGAGCTCCTGCATGTAGCGACGCGAGAGACGCTCGAGCTCGTGGACCGAGAGCTTGCGCGGATCGACGATGACGCCGCCCTTGCCCCCGCCATAAGGCAGGCCGGCGAGCGAACATTTCCAGCTCATCCACATGGCGAGCGCAGCGACTTCGCCGAGCGTGACGTCCTGGTGAAACCGGATGCCGCCCTTGGCGGGACCGGTCGAGAGGTTGTGCTGCACGCGGTAACCTTCGAAGATCTCGATGCGGCCGTCGTCCATGCGCACCGGCATGGAAACGACGACGCAGCGTCGGGGGCGTTTGGTGCGTTCGCGGACGCCTGCGTCCAAGCCGAGGATGTCGGCCGCAGCGTCGAATTGTTTGCACGCCTGATCGAAGACCGGCGACTGGTAGATCGTGTTCGTGAGAGACATTTTTGGGGTAGGGCCGAAGCCCGTTTTTGTTGGCGTCACTGTGTCATAAGGGCGCCCGTTGGCAATGGGGTTTCGCCTGCGCGAGACGGCTGAGGAGAGGTCTTACGGTTGCAAGGACTCGGAGGGCCGAGCTCCGTCGAGGCTGTCTTCCACGATCTCGGCCAAGCCTCGCGGGAGCTCGGCCCTCCACGTTCGGCGGCACGGTTCGCGGCGCCCCGGAAAGCTCGCGCTCCTGACACAAGGATGTCAGTGCCTCGTGTTAGCCTTTTTCAAAATTCTGATTCAAAGTAGCCGGTTATGCCGCTGTTCAAACTTCACTCCGATTACCAGCCCACCGGCGATCAGCCGCAGGCGATTGCCGCGCTCGTGCAGTCGCTGAAAGCGGGCAACCGGCACCAGACGCTGCTCGGCGTGACGGGTTCGGGCAAGACGTTCACGATGGCCAATGTCATCGCGCAGCTCGACCGCCCGGCGTTGATCATCTCGCACAACAAGACGCTCGCGGCCCAGCTCTACTCGGAATTCAAGGCCTTCTTCCCGGAGAACGCGGTCGAATACTTCGTCAGCTACTACGATTATTACCAGCCCGAGGCCTACGTGCCGTCGAGCGACACCTTCATCGAGAAGGACTCGTCGATCAACGAGGAGATCGAACGCCTGCGCATCGCCACGACCAGCTCGCTGGTGAGCCGGCGTGACGTGATCGTGGTGGCCAGTGTCTCGTGCATCTACGGCCTGGGCTCGCCTGAGGAATTTTTCGCGATGCGCATCGGACTGCAGCAGGGCGCGACTTTGAATCGCAACAAGTTTCTCGAGCGTCTTGTGGACAATCTTTACGAGCGGAACGACTACGATTTGAAGCGCGGCGCTTTCCGGGTGCGGGGCGATACGGTTGATGTGATGCCGGCCTACCTCGAGCACGGTTTGCGCGTGGAATTCTTTGGCGACGAGATCGAGTCACTCACCGAGTTCGAGCCGGTGAGCGGAGCCGTGCTGCGCAAGATCGAGCAATTCGACCTCTATCCGGCCAACCAGTATGTGACATCCCGCGGCAAGCTCGACGTCGCCCTAACCCGGATCAAAGCCGAATTGGAGGAGCGCGTCGCATTTTTCGAAAAGAACCAGCAATACCTCGAGGCGCAGCGCGTCCGCATGCGCACCACTTACGATCTCGAGATGTTGCAGGAAATGGGTTTTTGCAGCGGGATCGAAAACTACTCGCTGCACCTCACCGGCCGGCAGCGGGGCGACCGGCCGTTCTGCCTGATTGATTTTTTTCCGAAGGACTTTCTGACCCTGGTGGATGAGAGCCATGTCACCATTCCGCAGATCGGCGGCATGTACAACGGCGACCTCGCGCGCAAGCAGACCTTGGTGAACTTCGGCTTTCGCCTCCCGTCAGCGCTCGACAACCGGCCCCAGAGCTTTGCCGAGTTTCAACAAATTACCAGACAAACCCTCTATGTCTCGGCCACGCCGGCGCCTTTCGAGATGGGCCTGTCCACGGTGGTCGCCGAGCAGGTGATCCGGCCCACGGGATTGATCGATCCCGAGATCGCGATCCGTCCGACCAAAGGCCAGGTCGAGGATCTCATCGGCGAGGTGCGGAAGGCGGTGGAGCAGGGCGAGCGCGTCCTCGTGACGACCCTCACCAAACGGCTTTCCGAGGACCTGACCTCCTTCATGCGCGACGCCAAGGTGCGCGTCGAATACCTGCATTCCGACATCGACGCCTTGGAACGCGTCGAAATCCTGCGCAATCTCAGGCGGGGTAACTTCGATGTGCTGATCGGGATCAATCTGCTGCGCGAAGGACTCGATCTGCCCGAGGTCGCGCTGGTGGCGGTGCTCGATGCCGACAAGGAGGGATTTCTCCGGAGTGCGACGAGCCTGATGCAGACGGCGGGGCGCGCCGCCCGGCACGAAAAAGGCCGGGTAATTTTCTACGCCGACAACATCACCGATTCGATCAAGCGGACGATGGACGAGGTGACGCGCCGCCGGGTGAAGCAGCTCGCCTACAACCAGGAGCACGGCATCACGCCCCGTAGCGTGAAGCGTGGCGTTCAGGCCAGCCTGCACACCTACGACGGCACCGGCGCCGATTTGAATGCTGCGGCGGTAGCCGAGTCGACCGACGATGTGGCGGCGGTCATCGCCGAGTTGGAGGACGAAATGCAGGTGGCCGCCAACAAGCTGGAATTCGAGCGGGCCGCGTTGCTGCGCGACCAGATCAACGCGCTCAAGTCGGGCGACTACAAGTCGACCGGGAAGAAGGAAGCGGCCTACGGGCGGAAATCGAAGAAGAAGGGGAAGTGACCCTTGGAGGCGGGACTATCAGTCCCGCGGGTTTCAGAATGGGATGCCTGCGCCTCGCGGGACTGATAGTCCCGCCTCCATCGCAGACTTACTCCGGCTGGATCGTGCCACCGTGGTTCTGGCGGCACTCGTTCATGACCCGCAGCCAGATCTCGCGGAGATCGAACAGGCGCGGGGTGGCATATTCCTTGTAGCGGAGCGCCAGCGGGGTGGCCGAGGCGTCTGGCTCGTTCAGGCGGGCGAGGGTGAGATTGAGTTCGCGAAGCGCCCGCTTGAAGAGGACGATCGCCAAGGTGTAATCCCCCATTTCCAAGGCCTGCACGGCCTGCAGGGCCTGTTCGTTGCCGCGGTAAAGAAGAGCCTGCAAGGTGATGCCGAGGGTGGGCGGCACCCGGCCGGGCTGGGCGGCGACGCGTTCCCAGTGGGAAATGAGGCTCAGGTAAAGCGCCCGGGTCGAGATGTAGACCGGATTGCGATGCAGGGTATAGGGATCCCAGTCGCCCTCGAAAATCTCCTCATCGTCTTCCTCGGTCTCTTCGGCATCATAAGCCTCCGGCGGGCCGGCGAGTTCCCAGCCCATGCGACGGGCGGCTTCATCGATCCGGTCCAGGCTGGGGGACAGCTGGTCGTAGTGCTTGATGTAATCGCGAACCGCGGTTTCCTGGGTGGCGAGGTATTTCTGCCAGTCGGATTCGCTCCAAGAGAGCTCTCCGCAGTCATCCCAGTCGTTGTCGAACAGCCCGTCGGATTCAGGATTCGTCATGTAAGGAAGTCGCCTTGAGGCGATGTGGTGCACAATGTGTGCCGATCTCCAGCTGGCAAATAAAATTCGGGTCATGGGCCGAGGTTGGGATTGTCACCTTCCCCCACTGCGCTTTTCTGCATGTATGTCCGGGGTTTATCATGCGACGGTATTTTTCAGCGGCCGCGTGCAAGGCGTGGGCTTTCGCTACCAGACGCTGCAGGTCGCCAAAGAATTCGAGGTCTCGGGCTGGGTGACCAACCTCCCGGACGGCCGGGTCCAAGTCGAAGCGGAGGGGCGGATGGAGGAGGTAAAGGGTCTGATCGCCGCCATCCAAGAGCGCATGGAAGGACACATCCGCAAAGTGGAAGAATCCTCCGCAACCCGGCCGCCCCAATATTCGGGCTTTGCCATTCGATAAAACATGCTCATCGGCGATCACTGGGCGGTTGAACTGAACGGCTTCACCAAGAGCTACCCGAGCGGTTGGCTGGGACGCTCGGTGCGGGCCGTGGGGCCGCTGTCGCTGAAGCTCGCGCCCGGCCAGGTGCTCGGGTTGCTCGGGCCCAACGGGTCCGGAAAAAGCACCACGCTCAAGGCTCTGGCCGGTCTCGTCGCTCCCAGCGCCGGCAGTTGCCGCATCATGAGCCAGCAGTCGGGAAGCGACGGGGCGCGCGCGGCCATTGGTTATCTTCCGGAATCCGTTCGTCTGGCGCCCCATCAGACCGGTCGTGAATTCCTCTGCTACTGTGCCGGTCTCAGTTCGCTGCCGCCCGAGCGCGTGGCGCAGCGGGTGGACACGGTGCTCGGATGGGCCGGCCTGGGCGCGGCGGTCGACCAGCGGATTGCCACCTATTCCAAGGGCATGCAGCAACGCCTCGGGTTGGCGCAGGCGGTTCTGCACGAGCCGCAGGTTCTCCTGCTGGACGAGCCCTCGAGCGGGTTGGATCCGGCCGGCCGGATGTTCCTGATGCGGCTGATTCGCGAGCTGGCAGGCGAGGGACGCACCGTGGTCTTCACTTCCCACCTGCTCGCGCAGGTCGAGGAAGTTTGCGATCGCATTGCCATTCTCGGACAAGGACGCCTTCTGGTGCAGGGCACGCCGACCGAGCTTCTGGGCGCACTGGAACCGCGGGCGCCGGGGCTGTCGCGGCTGGAGCGAATCTACCTGGAGAAAATCAATGTCCGCTCCTGAAATGTCCTCCTTTGCCGTGGCCGCCGGCCTGCGCCGGGTGCGCTTGATCGCCCGGCAGACCCTGGTGGAAGCGTTGCGGCTGCGACTGACTGTGCTGTTGGGATTGGCCGGAGTGATGCTCGTGCTCCTGGCCTTCTGGCTGCGCGCGCTCAATTTTGGCGAGGCGGAACTGAAATTCATCGGAGACTTCGGACTCGGCGCGATCAGCCTGATGGGCATGTTGCTGGCCGTGCTGGCCACCTCTCACCTGTTTTTCAGCGACCTGGGCGGAGGCGTGATCGGTTGTGTGCTGACGCGCACCGTGCGCCGTTGGGAATATCTGGCCGGCAAGCTCGGCGGTGTGATGGCGCTGCTGGCCATTTTCATCGCCGGCCTTTCGCTGGTGCTCGCCATCATCATCGCGCTTCGTGAGTCCGAACTGCGGATTAACTTCATCCCGCTGGTGATGTTTTTGCAGGCCTGCGTGCTGGTGTGGCTGAAGGCCTCGCTGGTGGCCGCTATGACGCTGCTGGTGTGCAGCTACGCGGGTTCATCGCTGTTCGCCAGTTGTGCGGGCGCGATGCTGGCCCTGCTCGCGCATCTGCGAGCTTTCACCGACGCGAAGGGCGGGCTGGCTTGGCTGCGGCTGTGGCCGAATCTCGGTTTGTTCGACGTTGAACCGCTGTTGTCGGCGACGCCGGTCGGGTTTGGAGGTATCGTGCTCTACTGGGCTGTCTTCATGACGGTGTTGCTGGGCCTGGCTTCCTATGTTTTCAAACACCGCGAATTTTAATCTGCCCCGGCGCTTGCTGCCGCCGCTGGTCTTGCTGGTCGTCGTGCTGGTCCTGCGCCCGCTGGAAACACGCCTCGAAGGCATCCCGATTCGCTCGGGGCCGCAACTGGCCGAGTTGGCGGGCAGTGGCGGCGTGCTGGCCGTGCTGGGTGGATTGCGGTCTGCGGTGGCGGGCGGTTTCTGGCTGCGGGCGAACCTGGCGTGGGAACGAAAGGATGGGGCGGCGACCACGGCCTTGTTGCTCCTCACGGTTGCGGCGGATGAGCGTCCGCTGCATTTCTGGCTGAACGGAGCGCGCATGCTGGCCTATGACCTGCCCGAATGGCGGGTCGAGCCCGACGCTCCGGTGTCGGTGCGGCGGCGGGCGGCGGTCGAGCAGGCCGGCGTCGCCCTGGTTTTTTTGCGGAAGGGGATGGAATGGCGTGGCCGGTCACCCGAGATCCTAATCGAGATGGCCAATATTCGATTGCGAGCGCTTGGCGACCGGGAGGGAGCGGCCCGGTTGTTCCGGCAGGCGGCTGAGCTGCCGGGCGCGCCCTATTATGCGGCCCGGGTGCATGCCGAACTGTTGCGCGAATTGGGGCACCGGGCGGAGGCGCTCGCGTGGTTGCGGAAGATCTTGCCCGGGCTTCCCCCGGACGATCCGGCGGCGCGGCGTGAGGTCGTGCTTCAGCGGATCAAGGAACTTGAATCGGCACCGGGCAAAAGGTAACGCTGCCGGATGTCCCTCGCGCGCCACTGGCTCGAAGCCTCCCGTCCCAAGACTCTGCCCGCCGCCGTCATTCCGGTCATGGTTGGCACGGCCCTCGCGGTGGCGCATCGCTCGGCGGACTACGCCAACGCGGGAATCTGCCTGGCTTTTGCGCTGTTCGTCCAGATTGGGACGAACTTCGCCAACGACTATTTCGATTTCGTGCAGGGTGCCGACACGCCGGCACGCGTGGGGCCGAGACGCGCCGTGGCGGCCGGCCTGATTGCGCCGCGAACCATGCTGACGGCCACCTGGCTGGTGCTCGGTGCGGCCTTTGCGGTGGGTTTGCTGCTCGTGCGCGAAGGGGGCTGGGTGCTGCTGCCCATCGGGATCGTCAGCATCCTCTGTGCGGTCGCCTACACCGGAGGACCGTTTCCCCTGGGCTATAACGGGCTGGGAGACGTGTTCGTGTTTGTTTTCTTTGGCCTCGTGGCGGTCTGCGCCACGTTTTACGTGCAAGTCGGTACCGTGAGTTCCGATGTCATTTCCTGCGCCGCGGCGGTCGGTTTGCTCGCGGCCAACATTCTGGTCGCGAATAATTATCGCGATGCGGAAACTGATGCGAAGGCGGGCAAGAAAACGCTGGTGGTCCGGTTCGGAAGAAAATTCGCGGTGTGGCAGTACGCGCTTTCAAACCTCGTGGCGCTGTTGTGTCCGCCGGCGCTGCTGCTGGCCGGCGGCTATTGCTGGCCGGTGTTGCTGCCGTTGGTCCTGGCACCGCTGGCGTTCCGGCTGACCCATCGGCTGGCCGCGTCACGCGAACCGGCCGAGCAAATCGCGCTGCTCGGCCGCACGGCAATGTTTCTCGCGCTGTTTGGCGTGCTGTTGAGCGTGGGAGTGGTGGCGGGGCGCTGACTGGAGGGCGCGTCCCTGCGCGCCGCTGTCGGAATGAAAGGGAGGCCCTTTGCCATTGCCCGGCCCGAAGGGACGCGGACCCTCCAAATGAAAAAGGCGGGATCAGCGATCCCGCCCTGCAGTGTCAGATTGGTCTGACTTCAGACTTTTCCGGCGAGTTTCGCCTTGAGCGAGCCCTTGTCCATCATGCCGACGAACTGGTCGGCGAGCTGGCCGTTCTTGAAGAGCAGCATGGTCGGGATGGCGCGGACGCCGTACTGGGCGGCGAGATCGCCGTTATCGTCGACGTTGACTTTGGCGATCTTCAGCTTGCCCTCGAGTTCGGTGGCGAGCTCGTCGAGGATCGGGGCGATGGCCTTGCAGGGTCCGCACCAGGGAGCCCAAAAATCCACGAGGGTGGGCGTCGCGCCGGCAACGGCGGCGGCGAAATTGGCGGTGTCGAGGTGGGCGATTTTGTCAGACATGAGCGCGAGTTAATCAGGGGTGAATGGAAAGGCAAGCCGCGGACGTCAGGGAATTTTTGTAGCGGCGGTCTGCGACCGCCGGAGTCGGAAACGACGCTCATAGAGCGGCGCTACGAAGCTACCGCGGTGATGATTTCTGGATGATTTCGAAGAGCTCCTGGGGCTCGACGGCGTGCAATTGCTTGCCGCGGGACTTCAGCGTTTCAAAAGTCTTGATGAACGTTTCCGTCGCGCGGGTATGGGTTTCCTCGGAGCCGCCCACGATGGTGAACTGCTCGGCTGACGTAAGGCGTTTGTGACCATCCTGGTTGTCGAGACCGATCCCGAGCAGGTGGTTGGGCTTAGCTTTGCGGCGGCGGGAGACTTTCTTCATCTTGAGTTACAAACGTGTTTGCGTCGCCCGGACTTTCAAGCGGGTTTTCCTCCACGGCGGTGCAGAGGATGTCGGCAAACGCCTCGGTCTGCTGGACGCGCAGTTTCTTGAGGCGGGTGAGCTCGAGCACCGCAAGGAAGGTAGCCACGAGCCCGCGCAGGGTGATTTTCTCCGCGAACAGTTCCGTGAAGACGAAAGACTTCCGGGTCGTGATGTACTCGAGCACGTATTCCATCCGGTCGGCGACGGTCACTTGCTCGGCATGGATTTCGCCGACGACAAGTTTTTCGGCGAGGCGGCGAAGGACGAGGTTAAAGGAATTCCACACTTCGATGCGGTCGACGTGCTGGAGCGGGCGATCGGCGCTCGGGGCGAAGGCCGAGCCGAGGCGCGGCAGCATGTTCTGGGCGTCCATGGCCATCTGCCCGAGGTTGCCGGCGGCTTCCTTGAATTTCTTGTACTGCAGGAGCTGGTGTACGAGTTCCCAGCGTGGGTCGAGGTCGTCTTCCTCGGCGTTGGGATCGATGGCCTGCTGATGTTTGGGCAGCAACATCCGGCTTTTGATCTCCATCAGCGTCGCGGCCATGACGAAGAACTCGCCCGCAACCTCGATCTGCAGCTCCTTCATCGCGTAGATGACGTCGAGATACTGTCTCGTCACTGTGGCAATCGGGATGTCGTAGATGTCGAGTTCGCTCTTCCGGATCAGGAAGAGGAGCAGGTCCATGGGACCTTCGAAAACGGGCAGTTTGATGCGATAATCGGCTTCGGCAACCACGGGCCGAGTCGAGGGCCCGGCCGCACGCGGTGCAACCGGAAAATCCTCCGGTCCGGGGCCGATCTTCAGATCACGGTGTAGGCCGGCGGCGGGAGCGCGGCGATGCGCTCCATGATGCGTTGGGCGGCGGTGTCGTAGCGGGCCTTGCCTGCGGACGGGTCGTCGTAGTCGCTCGCGGGAATCGGCGGGCCGAAGATGATGCTGATGGGCGTGCCCAAACGCGGGACGGCGCGCCCTTTGCCGAAGGCTTCGAACGATCCGTAGACGCGACAGGGCACGACCGGCACACCCGTTTTGCAGGCCATGAGGCCGACGCCGGCCTTGGCCTTTTGCAGGTGTCCGTCCAGGCTGCGGGTGCCTTCGGGAAAGAGCACGATGGCGCGGTTTTCCTTGAGGGCCTGCAACACGCGCTTGATGGCGCCGATATCACCGCTGTCGCGTTCAACGGGAATGGTCTCTACCTGGTTCATCCACCACGCGAGGGCGCGGTTATTCCAGAGGGTCCGGCGCGCAAAGAAACGCATCTGACGCGGGACCTGGCTGCCGACGAGCGGAGGGTCGAGGTGGCTGGCGTGGTTGGAGGCGATGAGAAATGGGCCGTCGACCGGGAAGTTCTCCGTGCCGGCCACCTCGCCGCGAAACCACATGTCGTGGATGCACGCGGCCAGATAATGAAAGAAGCCGTAGAACGGCGTCATCGTGAGCTGGTCGGGAGTCTGCGGCATAAGAGCGGGTTGTAGCTGGGGGTTTAATCCCGACTGTCGGGCGTCAAGCCCGACCTGCATGGGCGAAGCGGAGTCATTTCAGTTTCGTCGCGATCAGCGCGGCCATCTTGTCCACGACCTGCTCGAGCGTGAGGTGGGTGGAGTCGATTGGGATGGCGCCTTGCGCGCTCTGGTTGAGCCGCTGGCTGTCGATGGTGTCGCGTTTGCCAATGGCATCCTGGCGCCCTTCCGCGGCCCGGCGTTTGGCCCGCTCCGCCGGGTCGGCAAAGAGAAAGAAGCGGAAATCCGCGTCGGGAAAAATTATTGAACCGATGTCCCGGCCTTCCATGACGAGGCCCCGGAAACGGTGCTGTTT
>DATCRM010000121.1:0-4245 GCA_036568985.1 Lacunisphaera sp.
CAGCGGTGCGATCAACGACGGCGGCATTGGCGGCGGCACCGGCGGCAGCCTGACCGTTGATGGCCAGCAGACGCTGACCCTCTCCGGCTCGAGCAGCTTCACCGGCATCACGACGGTTACCAGCAATTCGACCATCGCTTACGCCAGCAGTGCGGCCTTCGCGCAGACGAGCAACATCGCGGTAACGGGCGGCAGTTCCATTCAGTTGCTGGGCGGCATCGCTGGTGGCAGCAAGACGGTCACCATCGCCGGCAGCGGCACCAACGGCGCACTGGAAAACGTGTCCGGCAGCAACAGCCTCGCCGGCCAGGTCATCCTCAGCAACAGCGCCACTGTCATGACGGATAGCGCCAGCGCCCTCGCGCTCACCGGCGGAGTCAATGTCGGCACGCGCGCGTTGACCGTCAAGGGCTCCGGCACCACGACGATCGGCGCCATCACCGGCACCACTGGCAGCCTCAACGTCAACGCCGCCGGCGGCGGTTTGGTCGACCTCACCGGCGCCAACACCTACACCGGCGCGACCTCGGTCACGGCCGGCTCGCTCGAACTCGGCAACGGCGGCACGAGCGGCTCGCTGTCCACCAGCAGCGCCATCACCGACAACGGCAGCCTCATCGTCAACCGCTCGAACTCGGTCGCCCAAGGCACCGACTTCTCCGGCTCCGCCATCAGCGGCTCCGGCAGCTTCCAGCAGATTGGGACCGGCACCACGACGCTCAACGCCGCCAACACTTATCACGGCGGCACGACGGTGAGCTCCGGCGGCTTGCTCGTCAGCAACGGGCTCAGCGGCTCGGCTACAGGTACCGGGTCCCTTACCGTCAATGCTGGCGCCTTCCTTGGTGGCGCCGGCCAGGTGAATGCCAGCGGCTTCGCCATCGGTGGAGCCGGACCGCAGGCCCAAGTCCAGGTTGGCAATGGCGCCGATACCACGAGCGTTCTCGCGCTCAACGGCACGAACGCCAATACCATCACGAACACCCAACTGACTTTCAACATCAGCGCGACTACGCTGGGACAAGGCAACGAGCTCAGCGTCGGCACCTCGGCGATTACGTTCAGCAGCTCGACGCTGGCGCTTAACGTGGTGGGTGCTGCCATCATTCCTGCCTATACGCCTTATGTCCTGATCGCCGGCACGGGCAGCAATCAATACAGCGGACTGACCATCAGCAACGAGACTATTAATGGCACGACCTTTGCAGTCATCACCGGTGGCTTGAACCTCGCGTTTTCGCCGTCACTGGCCAATACTTGGTACGCGAGCCATTCGTTCCTCTTCCTGAACACCGCCGGCGGGGTCGACGACATCGAAGTCAGCGTGGTGCCCGAGCCGAGCACTTGGGCTCTTATCGTCGGCGGCTTCGCCCTGCTGATCTTCTGGCAGCGCCGCCGGAACATGCGCAAAAACTGATCCACAGTAACCCTTGCTTCAGGGACGTTTGGACTGGAGGGATCAACCGGAAATCAATCGGTGGCTTCGGCCACCGGCTTCACCTGCGTTGGACGCGAATAAGACAGAGGGCTTACATGAGAAACGTGAAAAGCTTTCGAGAGATGAGGTTCTTGGGGGCACGCTGTCTTGGGGCGCCAGGAAGAAGATTTAAAATTCTCTCGCTCCAATTCCTGCTGACGGTTGGAGTTTTCGCAGGATCGCTACCGGCGGACACGAATGCTGTCCAACTCACGGTTGCGACTGATAAGCCGGGCGTTGCGGTCTCCCCGCGGCTCTATGGAATTTTTTTCGAGGACATCAGCCGATCCGGGGATGGTGGCCTCTATGGAGAGATGCTGGAGAACCGTTCGTTCGAGGACTTCGATCTGCCGCTCGGGTGGACCCTGTTGAACGAGGGGAATGGGAACGATGTCACCATGATGCTGGATAAGAGCGTTCCGTTGAACGAGCACAACCCGACCAGCCTGCGTATTGACATCCAGCGGGTAGGGGATGGCCGGGTCGGTGTGATCAACCAGGGCTTCAAAGGCGTGCTCTTTCCTTCCAAGGATCCGATGACGTTAACCGATCCGCCGACTCCTCCGGTTCGCGATTGGTTGAAGCGTTTCGCGGACGCGCAAAAAAAGAACGAAGGCGGCCTCGCCATCGAGAAAGATAAGACCTATCTGTTCTCCCTCTACGCGCGGGCGAAGGATTTCAGCGGGCCCATCACGGTTTCGCTCGAGAAGCGAGATGGCACCAGCCTGGCCTCGCAAACCCTTGCCATAACCGGCGACGCGTGGGTGCCCTACCGCGCCTCGCTTACGGCGACGGCTACGGACTTCGATGCCCGCCTGGTCATCTCGACAAAAACCACAGGCCACCTTTGGCTCGATCAGGTCTCGCTGTTTCCCGCTGACACGTTCAACCATCGTCCCAATGGACTTCGCGCTGACCTCATGCAGATGCTGGTGGACCTGCATCCGGCCTTTGTGCGCTTTCCGGGCGGTTCTTTTGGCGAAGGCAACACGCTGGCCAGCGCCTTTCGGTGGAAGAATACGATAGGCGATGTCAGCCAGCGTCCGGCGCAATGGAATATCTGGCATTACTGGACCACGAACGGCCTGGGCTATTACGAGTACCTGCAGATGTGCGAGGACCTGAAGGCGGCGCCGCTATTCGTGATCAACTGCGGCATCGCGGAAAAGGACATGGTTGATCTCAAAGACATTGGGCCGTGGGTCGATGACGCCATGGATGCCATCGAATACGCGAACGGCCCGGCAACCAGCACGTGGGGCGCACAACGCGCCGCGGCCGGCCATCCCGCACCCTTCGACTTGAAGCTGCTGGAGATCGGCAACGAGAACGGCATGAGCTATCCTTGGGGCGGCGGCAACGCTCAACAATACGCCGAGCGCTACCGGCCCTTCTACGACAAGGTGCACTCCGCGCATCCCGAAGTCCTGACCATCGCGACGGCGCCGATTCAACGGCCGCCCATCAACGCGCCGGTGGAGGTGCTCGATGAGCACTATTACCCGACCGCCGAGTGGTTCGAGGACCACGCGAACATGTATGACCACTACGACCGGAAGGGCCCGCGGATTTACGTCGGCGAGTACGCAACCCGGGAGGGCGCGGGCAACGGCAATCTCCGTGGCGCGCTCGGTGAGGCCGCGTTCATGACGGGGATGGAGCGCAACAGCGACGTGGTGGTGATGAGCTCATACGCGCCGCTCTTCGTCAACCCGGCATGGCGGACATGGAATCCCAATCTCATCGTCTTCGACAACCATCGGGCCTATGGCACGCCGTCGTACTACAATCAGCTCCTCTTTGCCACCAACCGGCCCGACGTGATCCTGCCGATCGACCTTCAGCAGAGCGGTGCTGCCGGGGCAAATACGCGCGGGCCGCTCTTTGCCGTCGCGGGGAAGAAGAACGATACGGGGGAAGTCATCGTCAAGGTCGTCAACGTAGGAGGCGACCCGAAGGATGCCACCATCGCGCTCGATGGCATCGCTGGCCCGCGGCACGCTTCGGCGACGGTGCTGACCTCGGACCGGCCGGAGGACGAGAACAGCTTCGATGCCCCGATGCGGGTCGCGCCGAAGGCGTACGACTTGGGCCAGGTCACCCCGCCCTTTTCCTATAGGTTCGCGCCGTACTCGGTCACCGTGCTGCGGGTGGGTGGGGGAGGGTAGGTGCTTATTTGGCTTAAAGAGCCACTATTTTTAGGAGAAATAGAATTGGCTGGTTATTTAAGCTCTGACTTCGAGGAGGCCTCGTAGCGACTCAACTTCACGTGATCGGGCGTGCTGCCGTGGAGATCAAAAATGACGAGTTCGTTCGCGCCGTCTTTCAGCCAGCATGACGGCAGATAAAGCGGCACTTTCTGGGGACATTCGCCGAGATTGTGGCCGTTAAGCCAGACGTTGCCGGCCTGCAGTCCATCGGTGATCAAGCCCAGCGACTCGTCAATTTTGGCTGGGGGCGTGTAGGTGAAGCTGGTCTTCCAGAACGCGGGCGAGCCGGCGAGAGCCTTGTCCCGGGATTGCCAAGGTTCGCCGGTGAGAAAGGCGTTCCAGTTTGTGACCGTGCCGACAATGGGGGTCTCCTCAAGATGGGAAAGTCCGCCGTGGAAGTACCACGGGGCCTGGGCCAGCGAGGACTTGGGCCAGAGGGCGAGGCTCAAATCTGCGATGTCGGACTTGGTCTGGACGAGCAGGAGAACGACGTTGGGGCCGGGGACGAGCGCCGCGGCACCATCCTGGCTGAAGGACCGCAACTGCCGGCCGTTGAGG
>DATCRM010000122.1:0-3894 GCA_036568985.1 Lacunisphaera sp.
TACAAGACAAAGGTGAAAGACGCCAACATCTCGAGTGTCTCCTCGGAAACCGCCACCCTGGGCAACGCGACCGGCATGCTCAGAAACCTCGAAACGTGGGGCACGGCGAGCGCGCTGATGATGTTGGCCGGCTACACCCAATCGCCGGGGAACACCTATTATGGTAATAATGGCAAGGACTTCGGATGGTATTGGAACTGGGCGATGATCAAGGGCGATCCCGTCACCGGCGAACACGCTTGGGATGATAACTATTGGGACCCGGCCGGCTCGCCGGAGGCGCGGGCACGTTTCCTCGCGCACCCCGAGACGATCAAGGCGATGGCCGCGGTCAAGGCCTGGCAAGACCTGATGCAGCCGCAGTCATTCTTCGACGCGCTGGGTTATGACTTCGACGTGGCGAAGGTGAAGGCGGGGGATTATCGCAATGCCATCAGGAAAGGCGGCTGGCAGCCCAATAACTACGTCGGCGGAACGGAGGGCACTCCGGGCGCCGGCAAAGTAAACGGGGTTTACCCGACCGGCACCGTGGATAACGAGTCCAAGGGCTGGGAATTCGAACTCACCGGCCGGCCGCTTAAGAACTGGGATATCTCCCTCAATGCCTCCAAGCAGTTCGCTTCCCAGACCGCGCTTGGTGCGGATCTCGTTTCGTTCATCGAGGCGCAGCATGATAAATTCGAAAGCCCGGCAGGTGATCTCCGCCTCTGGTGGGGTGGCGACAGAACGCTAAGACAGAGCTACACCGAATCCATCTGGGCCGCTTACCAGTTCCAGAAGGGAACGAACGGCAAGTTGGTTAGCGAAATGGCTCCGTGGCGCTTCAATGTCGTCAACAACTACCGCTTCGACAAGGGCCTGCTCAAGGGTTCAAACGTCGGCTTCGCCTACCGCTGGCAGGACGGGACCATCCAAGGCTACGCCTTGAATGCCACCAAGGACAACCTCGACATCGACAAACCCTATTGGAGTAAGAGCGAGGATTATCTTGATCTCTGGGTCGGTTATGAGCGCAAGCTCAGCGAGAAGCTCAAATGGCGCGTTCAGGTCAACGTGGGCAACGTCGGCGACAAGCCGCGGTTGATCCCCTACAGCGTGCAACCGGACGGCACGCCGGGTGGATATCGCATCCAGGAAGGCATGACGTGGTCGCTCACCAACACGATCTCCTTCTAAAACGCCTCAAACTTAGGTTCCTCTTAAACGGTTAGGGGAATCCTATTAGGGGGTGGCGCCAGCCTGCATCCGGCTGGCGCCACTTTTTTTGGTCTCGCTGCGGCGCGTCTGCGCTGAGGCGGACTTCAATTGCATGGTTGCAGCTCAGGCTCGCTTTGCGGTCGGGGCTGAAAAACTGTAGCATGTTCATGGGCTAGTCTCCTCCGCCGTCGGTCTGGTAATCTGCAGGAACGTCGCGTCCATTGCCCGAGGCAGTGCGGTTAGCTCATCCCCTGTACCAACCCTGAACCCCAAACGATTGGGCCAATCGGTCATCCACCCCATATACTACCTGTTAAAGCCACTTATGCGGCATCACCGGGAGATGCTCGGGTTTCCCGCGAGCGTCGTCGGTGTAACCCTGATGGTCGCGCTCGTCCGGCCCGGGGGGCTGGCTGGAGGCTCCGCGCCTATCGCTTACGGGCAGCCATGCTCGTCAGAACTTGCCGAATCGGGTAGAGGTGCGGCTTGCCGGCATTTTGCCCGGCGGTTCGAGTTCTTTTGAATTTTAGAAAATGAAAATCCCCCGCCTTGCTAACTGTGTAACGAGTCTCGCGCTCGGTGCTTTCTTTTTCGTGTTTTCCGTCCGGACTCACGGGGAGGAGTCCGCCGCTGGCGCCGGGGTGCCGTTGGCGCCGATTGACTATGCGGCGATGCAGGTCATCGCTCCCGGCGATTCGCCGGAGGTCATCGCCGAAAAAGCGGCGAAGGTTCTGCCGCGCCCCAATCAGACGGCCTGGATGCGACTGGAACAGACCTTCTTCCTGCATTTCGGCCCGAACACGTTTCGCGGCGTGGAGTGGGGCGACGGACGCGAGGATCCCTCGATCTTCAATCCAACCGCGCTGGACGCCACCCAGTGGGTCACCGCCATGAAGAATGCCGGCGGCAAAATGCTCATCCTTGTGGCCAAACACCATGACGGACTTTGCTTCTGGCCTTCGCGCTACACGAACCATTCGGTCGCCTCGAGCCCGTGGCGCGGCGGGAAGGGCGACATGGTCAGGGAAGTGGCCGAGGCGGCCCGCGCCCAGGGAATCAAGCTCGGCCTCTATCTGTCGCCGGCCGATCTCTACCAGTTGCGCACCAATCCCAAAAATCCGGCGGGTTACTATGGCAACGGCAGCCGCAGAGTCCGCTCGGTCATCCCGACCGCTCCGGCGAGTTTTCAAACGGATCCATCCCAAGGACGCGCGCCCACGCCGGGGTTCCCCAGTTTCACTTATGAGGCGGACGACTACAATCGCTACTTCCTCAACCAGCTCTACGAATTGCTCACCGAATACGGGCCGATCTCCGTGGCGTGGTTCGACGGCGCGAATCCGGACCCCAGCGTTCCTCAAACCTATGACTACGCCGCGTGGTATGATCTGATCCGACGGCTTCAACCCGAGGCGGTCATCTCGGTCAAGGGCCCGGACGTCCGCTGGGTCGGCAACGAAGGTGGTGTCGGCCGGACCACGGAATGGAGCGTCATCCCGCTGCCGCAACCGCCCGAGCAGTTCACTTGGCCGGACATGCACGGTGCCCTCGGCGACCGCGCGAAACTCACGCCCGGCTCCCATCTCTGGTGGTATCCCGCCGAAGTGAACACGCCCATCCTCCACGGTTGGTTCTGGGCGAAGGGGAAGCGCGTCAAGAGCCCCGCCAACCTCGTCGATTATTACTACACCTCGGTCGGCCGTAACGGCGTCATGCTGCTGAACCTCTCGCCCGACACGCGCGGCCTGATCCCCGACGACCAACTCGCGTCGTTGAGCAAGATGGCAGAGGTCGTCAAGGACACCTTCGCCAAGGATCTGGCCGCCGGAGCAAAATTCTCCGCCGACAGCGCCAATCCGGCAAACAGTCCCGCGCTCGCGCAGGATGGCGATCCCGACACGTGGTGGGAAGCGGCCCCGGGCAATCATCGCGCCGTGTTCATGCTGACCTTGCCCGCGCCCGTCACGTTCGATGTGGTTTCCCTGCAGGAAGCGGTGGATCATCGCAGCCAGCGCATCGAGTCCTTTGTCGTCGAAACTGCGCACGACGGGGTCTGGACGGCGCCGGCGGCGGTCGAGGAGCAAACCACCGTGGGCCGCAAGCGGCTGATGCGTCTGGTCGTGCCGGTCACGACCGATCGTGTTCGCATTCGCATCACCGGCTCGCGCCTCGAACCGACCTTGGCGGAAGTCGGCCTGTTCCGGCAGTCGCTGCCAGGCGCCCCGATGATTTCCGACCGCAGTCGCGACGGCCTCATGACCATCACGCATCCCCATGCCCTGCCAATCGTCTACACGCTCGACGGCACCGAACCGACGGCCCAGTCGCGCGTCTATGGAGCGCCGATTTCTCTTCCGCGCGGCGGGATCTTGAAGGCGGCCGTGCTGACTTCCGACGGACGCTTGGGTCTGACCGAGACCAAGGCGGTCGTCGGCCTCGCACCGGTTGGATGGAAAGTGCTCGGTGCCGGCGCTGCTAAAACCGATCCGGTTGAATTTCCCGCGGCCAACGCCATCGACGCCGATGCTACATCGCTGTGGAAAGAGCGGGCGACGACCGGCGGGTCGGTCCATCCCAGTCTCACGGTTGACATGGGCGGTGCGCATCGGATCGGCGGGCTGGCCTATCAGCCGCGCCAGGACTGGAATTTCGAGGGCGTGGTGGATCGCTACAAGTTCGAGACCAGCATGGATGGAA
>DATCRM010000123.1:0-2414 GCA_036568985.1 Lacunisphaera sp.
AAAAGAAAGACGCCGCCCCAGACCGCCATGACGAAAGGCGGAATGAAGTAGACGGATCTGGTGGAGGCGGCGTGCAAATCAGAAGTTGGCAATGTGGGCGTAGAAACAGATTCGTTCCACGGCCCAAAAAGCGCCCATGGCGGCGATGGCGGAGGAGGCGGGAACGGCGATGCGGCTGAAGTACCAGGAACGGTTGCGGAAATAGCCCACGACCAGGAAAGCGATGAGGATCACGAAGAGCTGGCCGAAATCGACGCCGAAGTTGAAGCCGAGCAGGGCCATGATGAATTCGTGCTTGGGCATGTTCAGCTCCTTGAGCCCCGAGGCGAAACCGAGGCCGTGAATCAGGCCGAAACAGAATACGACCACCAGACGAAAGGCGTTGAGCTTGGGTTTGAAGATGTTTTCCAGCGCGATGAACATGATCGACAGGGCGATGCCCGGCTCGACCAGCCACGAGGGCAGGGTGAAGATGTTCTGCGTGGAGAGATAGAGCGTGGTGGCGTGCGCGATGGTGAAGACCGTCGTCTGCGAGATAAGCTTCCTCCACGAAATGCCGAGGAAGAAGAGCCCGAGGACAAACAGGATGTGGTCCGTTCCCTCGGGCACGATGTGGTGAAAGCCCAAGCGCAGGTAACGCCAGAGCGCACCGAACTGCACGTACCAGAACCGCTCGAAGGGCGTGAGCTTCTCGCCGGAGAGGGGATCGGCCATCTTGTTCTCGACGTACGTTCCGTTCGCCGCCGTGCCCTGGTCGTAGTTGAACGGATCGCTCGAAAGGCCCTGCAGCTCCAGCCAGCGGGTGACGTGGATGTGATGGTCCGCGCGCGCGACGGTCAGGGCCAGCGGGAACTCGATGGTGGTTTGCGCCAGCGTGTTGAGGACGAAGGGGAGCCGCCCCGCCGGAATGGTGCCGCGGAGATAAATGCGCGTCATTTTTCCCACGTAGTAATCGTTGTAGACTGCGCGCGTGGCTTTCGGGACGTCCCAGCCGACGAGCTCGGGCTTGATGACCTGGCCGCCGAACGTGAATTGGAGGTCCTCGAGCAGCGGCCCGACGAGGCTGCGGATCTTTTCCTCCTGCTGGTCGTGCGGCAAGGCGGAGAGCTGATAATAGGCATCGCCCGATCCCATCGCCCGCGAGAAATCGACGTCGATCTCCGCCTTCATCTGGTCGCTGTCGTCGAAGTCGACCCGGGCCTGCGTGATATTCAGCATGTGGGCCGAGGCGGTCGGCGCCGCTAGGAAAGCCGTTGCCAGAAGGAGGAAAAAGAGAAGAGGACGCACCGGGCCGAATCAGCATCTTCGATACCACACGCCCGTGCGTCCATGGAGCCGGGGCTGCTTGTGTTCGTTTAGATGGACGCTTGGCGCCGCCTCGTACGGAGTGCTGCTGTTCTGCCCACCCGTCCACTATTCGAGACGCCAGGACCGAGGAGAAATCGTTCTCGTCGCGAGGCAGGAAGCCAGGCGCGAATTGCGGGCACAGTGACTGCTAGGGACTTCGGGTGAATCCTCGTTCCTATCTTTGTCTCTTCATCATCGTTGCTGTTTCGGGTGTGGCCGGTTGGGGCCGGGCTTGGGCGAAAGCCGAAATTGAATTCAGCGACGAAGCCAAAATTCACCAGGACCTAGTTCAGGTCGCGCTGGGCAAATCCCCGGCCGATTTGCTGGTGCACAATGCCAATATCCTCAACGTCTTCACCGAGCAATGGCAGCCCGGACAGGACATCGTCATCAAGAGCAAGCACATTGCGTGGGTTGGGCCGCAAGGGACTTGGAAGGGGACGGCGGCGAAGACGATCGATGCGGCGGGCGCGCAAGTGGTGCCCGGCTTCGGCGAATCCCACAAGCATCTCGAGAGCACGAACCTGACGCCCGAGTATGAGGGCGCGCTCGTGGTGCCGTTCGGCGTGACGTGGACGACGGAAGGCTCGCACGAATTCTCCAACGTCAACGGCGTCCACAACATCGAGTACTGGCTGATGCCGCGTGCGAAGGGGGCCGTCCTGAAGATTTTTCCGGCGCTCGGTTCCGCGACGCCTCCGAGCGGCTACGAGTCGGGCAACGGCTACTACGGCTACAACGAGATCAAGGATTTCATCGACAAGAACCGCTGGGTCGGCGGCCTCGACGAAGTGATGGACTGGACCGCGCTGAAGGACCCGAAGGACCCGGGCTACCAGCGGCTCTGGGAGGATATCCAGGCGACGTGGGACAGCCGCGGCGTGGTCGAGGGGCACGGCTCCGGCCTCTTCGCCATGGATGAAATCAACGGCTTTGCCGCGGCGGGGCTTTCCAGCGATCACGAGGTCAAGCAAACGGAGGAGGCATGGCTGAAACTGGAGCACGGCATTTTCCTCGAGTTGAAGCAGCAGAATATCACCAACATTGTCCCGTACCTCGTGCAGCAG
>DATCRM010000124.1:0-2450 GCA_036568985.1 Lacunisphaera sp.
GGCGCTGCCACGGCCTCGAGCTCCAGCACGTGGGAAAGATTCTGCTGCGCCTGCTGGGACTCCGGCGTGAGCTGCACGGCCTGGCGGAACTCGGCCTCCGCCGCCTTGTATTCGCCCTTGTTCGCGAGATCCACGCCGCGCTGGTTATGCATTTGCGCGTTCTCCAGCTGCAGCACGTGGGCGAGGTTCATCTGCGCCGATTCGAAATCGGGCGTGTAGGAAAGCGCCGTGCGGAACTCCGCTTCCGCTTCCGCATAATGGCCCTCGCGCGTCAGGATGTAGCCGAGATTATTGTGCGCCTCGGTGTAAACCGGGTTGAGCATCAGCGCGATCTGAAATTCCTTCTTGGACTCGGCAAACATCGCCGCTGCTTCCGCGAGGTAGCCCTTGCGCTCCGCGACGGTCGCGTTGTCGAGAAGTTGGTTGCCACGGTTGTTATGCGCGGGCCACGCCACCCAGTTGTGCTGGCACTCGTAGGTCCAGTAGGTGAGGCGGTCCACAAAATCCCCGGCATAGAGATGGCTGCCGAAGGTGAAGACGGCCACGAGCGCGACCGCCGCCGAAACGGCCGCGATCCGCAAGGCCCCCGCGGTGCGCGGAATGCGATCGTAGAGATCGCCCGCCGCGGCCGCCGCGAGTCCGATCAAGCCGAGGATCGGCACATAAAGAAAGTGATCCATCACCCAGCCGAAGCGCATGAACGAAATCGCACGCCATCCGACGAAGGGCAGCAGGTTGAGGAAAAAGAAGCCGAAGCCAAAAAACGCCGCACGGGCCCAGGGCTGCGCGCTGCGCTTCCAAAGCCACCAGAAGCCGAACGCCATCACCGGCCAGGGGAGGAATTTCAGAATGTACTCGAGCGAGAACGACGGGTTGTTCACCTCCCACTGCGGATAGATGGGCAGCAGGTTGTACGGCAGGACGCATTTCGAAAAATAGAAAATCAACGAGAGCCCGGCGCAGGCCGTGCGCCCGATCGGGCCGCCGAGCAGGCCGGGGATGAACTGCTCGCCGACGCCATGGCGCAGGTAGAGAATCAGGTAGTAGGCATCCGCCACGGCGACGATGAAGAACGGAATGGTCGGCACGTAGGTCCAACGCAGATGCGAGACCTCGTTCCAAAACCGCCGGAAATATCCCGGGCCGAAATTGAACAACGCGAGGACGGCGCGGAAACTGGCCTCCGCCTCCTGGAAAAACAGGCTTACGAAATTCGTCTCCGGGTTCTTCCACCAGTCATAAAGAAGAATGATGACCGGGAACATCACGCCCGACGTTTTCGTCAGCATGGAGATGACGTAGAGCACGAACGACGCGACATAATACCAGAGGTTGCGGGTCCGCTCGAAATTGAGCCAGGCCACGACTGCCAGGATGAACGTCGGCATCGCGATGGTGTTCTTCAGCTCCGCCATCCACGAGACCGACTCGACCAGGACGGGATGGACGACAAAAATCAGCGCGCCCAGGTACGCGAGACGAATGCCCATCTTGCGAAACAGATACCAGATCATCAGCCCGTCGATGAGATGCAGGATGAGACTGGTGATGTGAAAATAGAACGTCATCTGCACGAACTGCGGGTCGTGCACGGTCGGATCGTAGAAGATCTGCCAGATGAGCCACTCGACGCTGACGGTGAGGGGAAAGAAGTCGATCAGCGCATGCTCGGGGTCGCTCCAGATGTACCAGATGCCCTGCGGATCGTGGACGACCGGGTTGTTTTGGATCAGGAAATCGTCGTCCCACAAATAGAGACCGTAAAGCGACGGGTAGTAGATATAGATGCCGAGCGCGAGCAGGATCGCGGCCTTCAGCAGCGTCACGCCGATGTTTACCGGGGGCGCGGCGACGGCGGGTGTGGCCGCTTGGGCCGGGCGCGACGATCCGTCAGTCCTTTTCCTCTTCACCTGTCGCGCCATGTGGCCGCTACAGTAACGAACCGCCGCGATTAGACAATCCGAAGTCGCGGGGGCGGTTTATTTTGTGGCCGGCTCCGTCAGCGCAACCTTGACCACGGCGGATTCACCGGCGCGAATACGGTGCTCGTAGCCCTTGGTCGAGTCGGCGTCGAACAGAATCTTCACCGGCACGCGCTGCACGATCTTGGTGAAGTTGCCGGTGGAATTGTCGGCCGGCAGCAGCGCGAATTCGTTGCCGGTGGCGGGAGAGAAGCTGTTCACCGTGCCGGTGAAAACCTTGCCCGGGATCGAGTCGATGGTGATCGTCACCGGCTGGCCGAGGCGCATGTGCGCGAGCTGCGTTTCCTTGAAGTTGGCGACGATCCACAGGTTCGGCTCGACCACATCCATCAGGGTTTGCCCGACGGAGACGCGGTTGCCCACCTCCACGTTCTTGCGGCCCACGTAGCCGTCGGCCGGCGCGGTGATCGTGCAGTATTCGATCTGGAGCTTGGCCAGTTCGTACTCGGCCTCGTCCGTCTCATACTT
>DATCRM010000125.1:0-2918 GCA_036568985.1 Lacunisphaera sp.
GGTAAAAGTAATAACCCACGCCCAACCCGATCAGCACCAGCACGCCCGCCGCCGCCAACAGATAATAGCGCAGCCGATGCACCGGCGGCTTCGGCACGGGCAACGCCGGCGGCGCGTCGAACTTGAACGAGCCCGCGATGGTCTGCAGGTCGATGTCCGCCATCGGGTCCACCGTGCGCATCGCCATCAGGTAGATCTTCCCGTTGCCGGCCACCTGATAACTGCGCGCCAGCGTCGCCGGCCCCGTGGGCATCGTCGCCTTGTACTGAATCACATACGCCGGCACGCCGTTGATCTCCAGCTTGCCCTCGTCGGTGAACTGGATCTGGCCGCCGTGGGAAAGCACTTGGTTGGAAAGCGTGTCCTTGATGTTGGCGATCAGTTCCGGCTGCGCCACCTGCATCCCATTCGGGTTGCTGCAGACCATCATCTGCACCATCGCGTTCTTCTCCGCGTTCACGGCCGAAAGAATCAGGCTCGTCGACGTCGTGACGTTCCCGGCCGCCTGCGTCTTCGCGTCCCACGTATCGGGCAGCGTGATGCTGGCGCCCTCGCCCTCCAAGTTCACCGTCTTCGCCGAAGCCATCGGGCCGGCCAGCAGCGCCACCATCATTGCCCCAAGGAAAAGCCTCATGGCCCTCAACGCTGCCAACGAAGCCGCCATCCGACGAGCGAAGATTTCGTGACAAATGGGGGTGCCGTTTCCCGCAAAGCCGCAAAGGACGCGAAGAGGCATGTCCTCGCGCTCTTTGCGTCCTTGCGAGAAAAACCGGTCCTACCCCATCCGCAGCCGCGGCCAGACTGCCGCGCCCACGAGGAAAAGCATCATGCCCATCAACGCCAGCGCCACCGGCGGCATCACCGGCGTATCGGTCGGCATGGGGTCGAAGGTGAGCTTCCCGAACACGCCGTCTTGTTCGCTATTCGGCCCGGCCGTGAAGTAGAGGGTGTTGGCATCGCCGAGGCTGACGCCGTTGCCGAACGTCAGGCCCCAAATCCCGTCGATGGAGATAGGCGTCCCGGTGGAATCGCGCAGGTAATCGACGAAGTTCCCCGTGTTGGGATCGAACGCCATGATGTTGCCGCTGCCGAAGTCCGCGACGAGGACATCCCCGCCGAACTTCCCGAAGCCGGCTGGTGCGATGGCCACGCCCCACGGCTGATTCAGGAGACCGTTGGGCGTGTTGGCCCCGTCGTTGAATTCCCTGACGAGAGTGCCGTCTTCATTGAACTCCGCGACGTGGCCCAAGCCCTGGCCGTTGACCTGCTCCTGCCCTTCGTCACCATCCGGGTTGAACTCGGCATAGGTCACGTACAGGTGGCCCGCGATGTCTTGGATGTTGAAGACATGCAGGTCGCCGACATGGGACAAGGCCTGGAAGTGGAAGCTAGTCGTCACGTCAGTCCACGCATTGGTGGACGTGTCGGTAGGTTCCTTCCTGTTCTCAAAGACCTCGATCACGTTGTTACGTTGATCGGCGGCAAAGAGCAGGTTGCCCGTCGTTCCCGCACCATTGTGCTGGTACGCCGGGCTGCCGGCCGCGTTGGTCGTCATCGCACAACCGGTGAACACGCAATTCGCGGCATAGGGGAAGTAGGTCGACGTCTTCGAGTAATCGACGACGAGCGGCACATCCGTCATGTCCGTCTGGGTGTTCGAACGCCAGCAGTTGATGCACCCATCCTCCGTCACGAACACGAAGGCGGACGAACCGGTCGTGTTGGGCAGAGTCACAGGGGCGTTGGGATTCGTGACATCCTGCGCCGGCTGGCCTGTCTGCGTCGTGTCGCCGGGTTGGATGACCTGCCCCGGCTCGGTGACATTATAGTTGGGAACCGGGAATTCCACCGGCTGGCCGGCCAGGTCCTTGGCGGCATTATAGACAATGCCGGTGGCAAAGGCGTAGCCGTGATCGGTGAAGTGAGGCTGATGCAGCGTCACTTTCGTCAAGCCATCCTGGTGCAGCGGCATTCCCGCCACGTCCCCGATGTACTCCAGCGAGGTTCCGCCCACCGCATCGTTGACCCAGATATGGCCGCCCGCCCCGGGCGGACGCAGCGCGATGCCCCAGGCATCGACCATGTCCGGATTGACAAACTCCGCGTTGAAATCGTCGGTGTCCGCAACCAGGTTGGTTTGCGAAAACGAGTTGTAACTATCGGTTGTCTGGGCGTGGAGCGCAGACACCGGGAGAACGGCCAGCCCAATTGCCAGCCGAATGAGGCGACGCATAGGATCTCCGTTTTAGGCCGAGCGCTGCTTGCGCCGGCGCACCAAGGTGAACGCCACGCCCATGGCAACAAGACCCAGGATACCCGCACTCGGCTCAGGAACCGCGGCGATCGAGACGTTGTTGAGTCCGATCAACTGGTCCGGCGAGGAGTCTTCCGCATTGTCGTCGAACCACGCAAAGGCGATCGTGCTGCCGGCCGCCCAGGCCGAATCCAGCGTCACGCCGGCGTTCGAGATCGAAGTCACGCCGACCGAATTCGGCACGTTTATCGCTCCGCCGGTTCCGGCGTTGATCGTCGGGTTGAGCGAACTGACGTTGACCCAGGTAGCAGCGTTCGAGGGTGTCAGGTTGTAGAACAACTGATAACCCGGAAACTCCTCGACGCCCGAATTGGGCGAGCCGCTGGCAACCGTGCCGTTGGTCGTGGTCGTGGTGAAACGATCGATGTCGTAGCTCATCTGCAGGTTGGTGATCGCGTCGCCGGTGTTATTAACCATGCTCAGTTCCAGGATCGTACCCGCCGTGCCGGTGGGCGAAGAACCCAGGGCGCGGTCGCCGGTCACTCCGGTCGCGCCGGTGGCGGCGAAGTTATAACCGGTGGTCGCCTTCTGGTTCGTGGGAGTAGCCGCGACCAGCGAAGAGATAGTCGAGAGCGTGCCGGCGGTGAAGTTGATGCTCGTGAAC
>DATCRM010000126.1:0-5016 GCA_036568985.1 Lacunisphaera sp.
TGATGGAGCGAATTGGTGGCGGTGACCCAGACATCGTTTCCCGACAGGATCTGGACGTCGGGGTACCGGGCGTTGATCAGGTCGAAGCTCGAAAGGTCGATTTCGTAGTCACCTCCCTTGGGGGTGAACCGCACCAGCCCCTCGATGTGCGTGCCCCAGATGGTCCCGGTCGCGTCGTTCCACATGCGGTTGATCCAATGGGGCGAACGGTCCAGGAGCCGCTCGAGCTCGGGCCTTTCGCACCACTGTCCGGTGCGCTCGTCGAAAAACCTCCGGCGCTCGCGCGCCGGACTCAGCACCACCGTGTCGTTCACGACACCGATGTTGACCCAGAGGGCCTGGGTCCACGGCTTGTTCGGCAGGAACATGGTTTGCAGGCGACCGTCCTGGCGGAAAATGCGCACGACACCGTCACCGGCCATTTCCACCCAGACGGATTGACCGGCCCGATGTGCGAGCGCGGGATTGCGCAAGCCCGGGATGCGGGGAACCGGCTCGAACCATTGCCGCCCGTCCCATTCGAACAGAGCGATCTCCCCCCGCCCGATCGCATAAAACTGGTTGTCTCCCACCATCACCAACCGGCGCAGGTCGCCCACGCGGGCGATCGAGCGCCACGCGCCATCCGCGCCCAGGGAAAAAATCTCCGCCCGATTGCCGACGAGCAGCTGGTCACCTCCCGCGGAAATAATCCCCGCGCCTTCCGGTGGCTGGACTTTCAAAGGCTGGAATCTCGCCGTCGCTCCCGGCGTGCCCGCAATCGCCTCGTAGAGGACCGTGCCCGAGATGACGAACAATCGATCGCGCCAGGTCGCGACCGCCGGCCCGGACAGAGGCAGGCCCAGGCGCTGCCCGAACGAAGTGAGCCCGCCTTCGTAGAGCACCTTCTCGACGGAGTCCTCAGTGAGCAGCCACAGGACACCGCGCTCCCGGCTGGCGATGCTCGACACGCGATGGTATTCGGGGATGGTCAGCGACAACACCAAGCCGCCCCCGGGCGTGAACACAAAGACCCCCTTGCCGGTGACGGCGATCGCGATGTTGCCGTCGGGCAGCCGCGCGAGCGCCGAGATCTGCCCGCCCAGATCGACCGGGCCTTGCGTGCGCCAGGGTGTGACACCCACGCCGTCGAAAACCTGCGGTGGCCCCTCCATGAAGGAAAACAGGGTGTGCGCCTCATCCAGCTTCGCGGAGAAAGTGACGACGTGCCGGTCCAACTCGGTGCCGGGCACTGACCGGACAGCGTGCGCCTTCACGTCGAGGTAGCGCAGCGCCTGGTCGAACGAGGAAACGTACACTTTGTTCCCGACGGCCAAGGCTGTCGCCATCTGCGGCAGCTCGAAAAGCTGGCACTGTTTGGCCACTGGGTCCCAGAAGGCCACGCCGGCCCGGCTTGCAAAATAGATGCCCTCGGTCGTGACGAGGATGGTGTCGAACGTCGTGGTCTTGGTCCAGGTCGGAGGGTCGGCCGGCACGAGCGAATGCGCATGCAGTTTTCCGTCCGAGCCGAATTCAGCCCAGCCCCATGACGCCCGTCCGCAATAATAAGTGCGTCCCGGTCCGACGTGCACCACCTCGGAAATGGGATAATGGGCGGGGTCGTCCAAGTTGGCGAGATTGGTCCAGACGGTGTCGTTCAGCACGGCATAGACACCTTCGTGTATGACGGTCGCGCGGCCGAACGGGTCGAAATTCAGCCGTGAATCCCGCGGCACATAGCCGATATCTTCCAACGAATAGATCCGGGAAAACGGCAGTCCGCGGATGTGATCGATGCCGCGCGCCGGAATTGCTTCAACCAGGAGAGCCAGCCCAAGTGCAGCCATCACCCCCACCCGCCAGGGCCGCCGGGGAGGGCGTGGCGCCAGGATTCCACGACGTTCCGCGGCGCATGCGGATTCCACACCTGTACTCGATGGCTTGATGGGGATTCTGCCAGTCGCGGGGTTCACGGGGCCGACTGACATACCTGCATTTATCCGCACGACGCGGCTCGGGTCGAGCAAAAGGTAGTCCGGCGCACTATGCCGAAAGGAATAACCTCGCCTAGCACCAATGGCGATTTGATCGCACGACCGCATTTCCGCCTACTGCGCGCGTCGCTTTCGCCGCCCCCTTCGAACTGGCGTGAGCAATCCACGCTTTCTCCACCCGACTGATTGTGCCGTCCGCCACGTCACGTGCATTACCCCAGCCAACGCAAGACTTCCGGGGCGCATTGCCTTCCCACCTGGGCGCAGGCGTGTGCGAGAGAGTTTGCCCCGCGTTTCTCCCGGCTGTGGCCCCGCGCCCAGCTGCTACCCACCCCAACCATGCCCACCCCACACATGACCACGCCCGCCCCGTCGCCGACCACCTTTGGCCGCCGACTGCTCATCGCGATCAGTATGATCGTCGCTGCCCAGCTCCCTGCGCAAACGACCGGCTCCGCCCCCGACGAAGCCGAAACCGCCCAGAAGAAACCCGACGCAACAAAGGACGGCCCCATCGTCCTCACGCCCTTCCAAGTCAACACGAGCAAGGATAGGGGTTACGCGGCCGGCAATACGCTCTCCGGCGGTCGCGTCGACACCCCGCTCGAGCTCACGCCCAGCTCGATTTCCGTTATCACAAAAGATTTCATGGATGACTTCAATGTCACCAACATCAACCAGGCCGGCATGTGGACGATCGGCTTTGATCTGGGCACGCCCGTGGGCAGTTCCAATCCTTCGTCAATCAGCACCTACCAGGTGATGATTCGTGGCGCGCAGCCCGACCAAAACTTCCCGACCCGCAACGGTCTCATTAATTTCGGCGTGGCCGACAGCTATAACACGGAGCGCTACGAATTTCAGCGTGGTCCCGATACGTCGATGTTCGGCGACGGCGGCCCCGGCGGACGCCAAAGCAGTTCCAGCAAGCGAGCGACCTATAACAAGCGGGCGACCAGCCTCAGCAGCTCCATCAATACTTGGGGCGGCTACCGCGAGACAGCGGATTACAGCCAGGGTTGGGACCGGATCGGGGTGCGCATAAACGCCCTCTATCAAAACGATCCCTACTACCAATATTACACCGACCGGGTAAAGAAGGCCGTCACGATCAACACCATCGTGAAGGTGGCGGAGAAGACCCAAATCATCGCCGAATACGAGCGCGTAACCGAAAACAACCAGCTCTTTTCTCACACGATTGGCGACGGGCATAATTTGTGGGACGGCGTTACCGTGAATCTCGACAACTCTCCCATCGCGAACAACGACACCGCTGCGCTCACCGCGCTGGGCGTCCAGCAGTTCGGCACGACCGACTATTTCATCTGGAACTTCACCACGGGCACCTTCGAGAATCTCAAGGGCAATCAATATGGTACCCGCAGCCTGGCCAACCAGTCGCCTTACCGCATTCCGTGGGTCGGCAATCCCAACCTGCCGCAGACGAGAACCCCCAATCTGCCCGGCATACCCAAGAAGTTCAATCTGCACGCCAGGGGCAACGTGGCCTGGCGCGACGCCTACACGCTGTCAGCCGCGGTGGAACACCGCGTGGGCAACCTCTCGATCAAGCTCTCCGTCGATGAGAATCAATACGACAACCTCACGCCGAATTCCAATACGAGTCCCAACGACTATCGCATCGATCTCAATCGCCTGATGCCCGACGGGGTCCGGCTCAATCCCGAGTTCCTGAAGCCGTTTGTCGATGTCGTGCAAAACCGGCTCTGGAATCAGGACCGCGTGCGTGAATTCCTCGGGCTTGCGACCTATCAATTCACCCGGGCGAGCTTTTGGGACTACAAGCAGCAGCTCAGCTTCAACACCGGCTACCGCATTACGAACAACGAATCATGGACCGATGCCTGGCGCCGGATCGACAATCCCGCCAATCTCGATCCGTTTGCGGCCAACTCCGCCAACCAGATCCGCTACCGCATCTACTGGGATGCACCCCGTCCCGACATCGCCCCGATCTTCTCCCATCCCGAGAAGTATTTTCCGGGCAAGTGGGTCCGGGTACAGGAAGCGGGCAACCTCACGGAGCGGACGGTCAAGTACGCCGGCCTGACATCACAGAGCGCGTTTTTCAACGACCGACTGGCAATCACCGCCAGTCTCCGGCGCGACGTGGTCGGAGTGGACACCATGAATCGCCTGGCCGGAGCGGCCGGCTACGATCATGTCACCTACAATAACGTGCTGGGCACGAACGGGGTCGCGGGCGCCCATTTCAAGCGGGAAGAAACGGTGATTTCGACCGCCTTCGGTATTGTCACCTATCCGCTCCGGAGCACCGCGAATGCAAATGGTGGATTCTTTAGGAAGGCCATTTCACCCATCGGATTCGTGTTTAACTACGCGGAAAATACGCAGCCGCCGAACGGGAGTGCGAACAATCCGCTCATCGACGGCACCCCAGCTCCGCTGACCCACGCCAAGACCATGGACTATGGAGTGCGCTACTCGATGCCGGGCGGCAAAGCCTACCTCACCGCCACGCATTACAACACCGACCAGCAGGATATTCCCAATGTCTTCGGCAGCGCCACGGACATCCGCAATATCTGGACCAACCTGGGCTATACCGATCCGTTGCTAGTGGGCGGGACTTCCTTCGCTTACACGGATCCCGCGGACCGCAAGTTGCGGGGCTGGGAAGTGGAACTCACGGCGAATCCCACCCGAAACCTGACCCTGACCGTCAATTACGACCGCCCGGTAACCTACATCCAAAAGGACAGTGATGCCCGCAAGGCCTATGTCGCAGCCCATATGACCGAATGGACGGCGGGCGCGAATGCCACGGCAGGCCAGGTCATCGGCGGCCGGACGATCATCGATCCGGGAGTTATCAAGACGGCCCTGACGAATATTGAGTCCAGCCTTGCGAGTTCGACACCGGGAACGCTGGAAGACGGCACCCTCTCGGCCAATTTCCGATACCGGGTGAATTTCGCCGCGGCCTATGGGTTCAGTGAGGGCGTGTTGAAGGGCCTCCGTTTCAACTATGGCTTCAACTTCAAGGGCAGGGTCAAGA
>DATCRM010000127.1:0-6322 GCA_036568985.1 Lacunisphaera sp.
GGCTATCAGCGCGGCCTCACGCCAAACCCCGACGTGATGTGCAACCGCGAGATGAAATTCGGCGTGTTCCTCAACTACGCCCGCGCCGAAGGCTTCGCCGCCGTCGCCACCGGACACTACGCGCGACGCATCCCAATCGAAAATCGAGAATCAAAAATCGAAAATTCCTTCGCCCTCCTCGAAGGCTTGGACAAGAACAAGGACCAGTCCTACTTTCTCGCCCTGCTTTCGCAGGCACAGCTTCGCGACGCACTTTTCCCCATCGGCCACCTCGCCAAGCCCGAACTGCGGGAACTCGCCGCTGAGGCGAAACTCCCCAACGCGCGCAAGAAGGACAGCCAGGGCATCTGCTTCATCGGCGAGGTGAAGATGGCCGACTTTCTGAAAGCCTACGTGCCCGAGCACCCCGGCCCGATTATCCGCGCCACCGATGGCAAGGTGCTCGGCGAGCACCGCGGCCTGCACTATTACACCATCGGTCAGCGCCGCGGGATCAAGATTCCCTCCAACACCGACAACCAAGCCTATGTCGTCACCGGCAAGCGCGCCGCCGATCATGCTCTGCTGATCGCCTTCGATGGCCCATCCGCCCCTGGCCTCTGGACTGATCAAGCCCAGGTTCACAGCGTCAGCTTCATTGGTGAACCCATCATCGAGCCGGCGCGGCTCGAGTGCCGGGTGCGTTATCGCGATCCGCGCGTCGCCATCGAGTTCATTCCTGGACCGGCCGGAACCGCCCAGGTGAAATTTTCGACCGCCCAGCGGGCCCTCGCATCGGGACAGATCATGGCGCTCTACGCGGGAGAACAGCTGTTGGGCGGCGCGGTCTTCGCTTGACCAAACCGGAGTGGGAAAACGCGGTGGCGCATTCTTCGGGAACCTGCGCTCCGTGCTGCCCCGAAAAACGGCAGGCTTTACTAAAACCAAACGCGATTTAGCGTGTCACAGTAGGCGACGGGCTACCTTTCATACTGCGTCCGCAAACCCCACGGATTTTGCCGGCGCACTCCACGCGTGTGAAAACCGAACCTTCCTCTGCGGCTACCCCCCTCCGGATCCTGCATCTTGAGGACAGCCCGGCTGACTGCGCCCTTATCCATGAAACGGTCAAAGCCGCGGGGCTCGCCTGCGAATTCATCCGGACCGACGATGAGCGCAGCTTCCTGAGCGCGCTCAAGTCCGACCGCTTCGATCTGATTCTTTCCGACTATACCGTGCCGGGTTACAGCGGCTTTTCCGCGCTCTCGGCGGCGCTGGCTCATCAACCCACGATTCCGTTCATCTTCGTCTCCGGTACCATCGGCGAGGAACAGGCCATCGAAACCCTGAAGGAGGGCGCGACGGACTATGTGCTGAAAAACCGCGTTGCCCGCCTGGTCCCAGCCATCCGGCGGGCGTTGCGCGAAGCCGTCGAGCGCGCCGAACGCGAGCGCGCGGAGCAAGCCCTGCGCGACAGCGAGCAACGCTTCCGTGAAATGGCCGGAAACATCCACGAAGTATTCTGGAGCGCTTCCGCCGACGGAAACCATATCTATTACATCAGCCCCGCCTATGAACTGATCTGGAACCGGCCCGTGTCCGCGCTGTATGCCCGTCCGGAAATCTGGCTGGAAGCAATTGGGCCCGACGACCGCGAGCGCATGCGCCAAGCGCGTGCTCAGCTCGCCGAAGGCCGGCCCTACACTCATGAATACCGCATCATCCTCCCCGCCGGCGGCCACCGCTGGATCGAGGAGCGTGGTTACCCGGTATCAGACGCGAGCGGTCAGGTGCGGCGCACCGTGGGCGTGGCGCTCGACATCACGGTGCGCAAGAACCTCGAGGAGCAATTGCATCAGGCCCAGAAGATGGACGTCATCGGACAATTGGCCGGTGGCATCGCCCATGACTTCAGCAACATGCTCACCGTCATCAACGGCTATAGCAATCTGCTGCTCGACACCGTGGCCCTGCCGGCAGATATCACCGTCCCCCTGCGCGAGATTTATGTGGCCGGAGGCCGCGCCGCGGGGCTCACCCGCCAGTTGCTTATTTTCAGCCGCAAGAGCCAGCCACGTAGCGCCCCGCTAGACCTGAACGAATTGATTGACGAGGCTGCGGCCATGCTGCGTCGCATGATCGGCGAAAACATCAGCCTGCAACTCGATCTCGCTCGCCCTCTGCCGCGAACCTCCGCCGACGCCAGCATGCTCGAGCAAGTCTTGGTGAACCTGGTCGTGAACGCCCGCGACGCCATGCCCAAGGGCGGAAGCGTGGTGATTAGCACCGGATCAATCGACTTGAACGCCACCGGTTCGCCCCGGCATCCTGACGCCGCGCCCGGCGCCTACGTCTGCCTGGGCGTGCAAGACACCGGCTGCGGCATACCGCGGGAGACGCTGCCCCGGATCTTCGAGCCCTTTTTCACGACGAAGGAAGCGGGCAAAGGCACCGGCCTGGGTCTCGCCACCGTGTTCGGCATCATCAAACAACACCATGGCTGGGTCGAAGTTGAGAGCGATGTCGGCACCGGGACGATGTTCCGGATCTTCCTGCCCATCATTCCGACCGAAGTCGCCAACCCGGGCGCTCCATCCGCTGAGAGCCCGCCCGTGCCGGGCGGCAAGGAGACTATCCTGCTGGTCGAGGACGAAGAGGCCGTTCGGGCCTACGCCCGCACCGTACTCGAAATAAACGGCTACAAAGTGCTGGAAGCCGGTTCCGGCGTGGACGCACTCGAGATCTGGAAATGGCATCACGACCGGATCGCGCTGCTGCTGACCGATCTCGTCATGCCCGGAGAAATGACCGGGCTTGAACTCGCGGAAAAATTGCAAACCGAACGCCCCAACCTCCGGGTGCTCTTCGCCAGCGGCTACAACCAGGAGATGGCCGACAAAATTCTCTATGCCCAGAGCGCCTATTGCTTCCTCCACAAACCTTATCGGCCCAAAACCCTCGCCCGCTCCGTCCGCGAGGTGATCGATCACGGCACCCTCACCGCACGCAGCGCTTCCCAAGCTCCGTTTGCCTGAACCTCTGACGACCTGTCCCCACGTCGCCGACGATCCCGCCACTTTCACGCCCAAACCGACCATGAGCAAACCCGCCGCAACCCCCTCCGAATTCCAGACCAGTCACCTCCCTCATCTGCAGGCGATCTGGGATAAAGCGCCGCTTAGCATCATGCTTTTCGATCCCCACGATCCCAAGGTCCCCGCCAAAATCGTGGATTGCAATCCCATGGCCTGCGAGATGCACGGCTATACCCGGGAGGAATTGATCGGACAAAGTGTCGACCTGATCGAGGCGACTCCCTGGGCCGGGCATGCCGCCAACTGGATCGAGGACTTTCGCAAAAAGAACCGCGCGGCCGGAAGCAGTCAGCACCGGCGCAAAGATGGATCAATCTTCGACGTCGAATATTCCACCAGCCTGCTGCTCATCGACGGACGCGAATATGTACTGGGCATGGATCGCGATGCCACGGCCCAAAAAGAGGCCGAACGAAAACTGGGCAACTCCGAGGCTTTTCTCCACTCCCTTCTCGAGCATCTGCCCGTTTGCATCTACCGGAAAAACCGTGAAGGCCGGGTGACCTACGCCAACGAGTTTTACTGCAAGCGTCGCGGCGCATCTCTCGCCGAGGTCATCGGCAAAACCGACTATGATCTGTTCCCTGCGGAACTGGCCAGACGCTTTACCGCCGACAATCTCAAGGTGATGGAGAGCCGCCAGCCCTTGGAGAAGATCGAAGAACAGACGAAACCCAACGGCGAACACACTTGGATTCAGATACTCAAGGTGCCGGTGATTGATGCCGACGGCCAGGTCACCGGCACGCAGGGCATGTTTTGGGACGTCACCGAACGCAAGCAGCTGGAACAGGCGCTTGAAGATGAGCGCAATCTCCTGAACGCACTCCTCGAAAACATCCCCGACCATATCTACTGCAAGGACCGGCAGTCACGCTTCCTCGTCATCAGCCGCGCCATGGCCAAAGTATTCGGACTCGCGGATCGCAGCCAGGCGGTGGGCAAAACCGATTTCGACATGTTCGCCAACGAACACGCCCAGCAGGCCTTCGACGACGAGATGCGCATCATCGAGACCGGCAAGCCGCTGCTCGATCTCGTCGAAAAGGAAACCTGGCCCGACGGTCACATCACTTGGGGACTCACCACCAAGATACCCTTGCGCAACAAAGCCGGCGAAATCATCGGCACCTGCGGCATCACCAAGGACATCACCCACATCAAGCAGGTCGAGGAACAATTGGAGAAGGCCAAACAGGCCGCCGAGACCGCCACCAAAGCCAAGAGCGAATTCCTCGCCAACATGAGCCATGAGATCCGCACGCCCATGAACGGCGTTATCGGCATGACCGGGCTGCTCCTCGACAGCAATCTGGACGACCAGCAACGCGAATTCGCGGAAACCGTCCGTACCAGCGCCGAGACGCTGCTGACGGTCATCAACGACATTCTCGATTTCTCCAAGATCGAAGCCGGCAAACTTCATTTCGAGGAGCTGGAGTTCGCCCTCATCGAGACTGTCGAAGGCACGCTCGATATGCTCGCCGAACGCGCCCAGCGAAAAAACATCGAGCTGATCAGCGCGATTCCGCCCGACATTCCGCTCACGCTCGTCGGCGATCCCGGCCGTCTGCGCCAGATCCTCGTCAATCTCATCGGCAATGCCATCAAGTTCACCGAGCGCGGCGAAGTGGTCGTCCGGGTCTTCAAGGAGGCCGAGACCGACACCCACGTGACGCTGCGGTTCAACGTCGTGGACACCGGCATCGGCATTCCCCCCGACGTGCAGGCGCGGCTTTTCCAAGCCTTCAGTCAGGCCGACAGCTCCACCACGCGCCGGTATGGCGGGACCGGCCTGGGCCTGGCGATCTCCAAGCAGATCGTTGCCATGATGCATGGTCAGATCGGTGTGCAGAGCGAACCCGGCCAGGGGGCGACGTTCTGGTTCACAGCGCAGTTCGCCCGGCCGGTCGGCCCACCCCGCGCGGAGCGGGAGCATTACAGTCGCGACCTGTTCGATCTGCGCGTGCTGGTCGTGGACGACAATGCCACCAATCGCCAGATCCTCCGCCACCAAATCGTCGCCTGGAAAATGCAAAAGGGCAGCGCCGCCGGCGGCCACGAAGCGCTCAAGATCCTGCGCGCCGCGGTTGCTGCCGGCAAACCCTACGACGTCGCCCTGCTCGACATGCAAATGCCCGAGATGGACGGCCTCAGCCTCGCCAAGGCCATCAAGTCCGATCCCGTCATCTCGTCCACGCGGCTCATCATCCTGACCTCACTCGGCCACGTCATGAGCAAGCAGGAGCTAAAGAACATCGGTATCGAAGCCTATTTGGTCAAACCCGTGAAGCAGTCCCGGCTCTTCGATTGCCTCGTCGATGTAGTCGGGCAGACGCAGGCGGAGCGCATTTTTGCCAAACCCGCTTCGCCCCTCCCCGGCACCGCGGCGACCGTGGCCCCCGGCCGGGCTCGCATCCTGCTCGCCGAGGACAACGCAGTGAACCAGAAAGTCGCCCTCGCCCAGCTGAGAAAACTGGGCTACGCCGCCGATGCGGTGGCCAATGGACTCGAAGCCGTGCAAGCCTTGGACGATATCCCTTACGACATCATCTTCATGGATTGCCAGATGCCTGAGATGGACGGTTACGAAGCCACTCGCTGCATCCGCAAGCGCGAGCACGAGGCCTCCACCTCCGGCCGCCTGAAGGCGCGCGTTCACATCATTGCGATGACGGCCAATGCCATGCAGGGCGACCGGGAGAAATGCCTGGCCTCCGGCATGGACGACTACGTGAGCAAACCAGTCCGCGAGTCCGACCTCCAAACCGCCCTCGGCCGCTGGGTGGCGACAAGGCAGGGCACCGTGTTCAAATCCTGAACGCGTCATTTCCGCCCGAGCTTATACCAGACGCTCATGGCTTTTGGACTGCAGACCCGACGCCGCGGGATCCGCGATCCCGCCCTGCATCAAATGCCCCCAAGCCAAACACCCCGCCATCGTCATCCTGAGCGCAGCGAAGGATCCAAGCCCGAGGCATGCGTCTGTCGTCCACCTTGGATGCTTCACTGCGTTCAGGATGACGGGGTCGAGGATTTGAAGACTTGGCCCCCCCTACCTATACAACGCCGTGACGGGGGTTGCCGTGAGCACGTTGTACTGGCGCATGGCGAGACGCCACCACGGGGAAAGCTTCTCGGGCGGCTGTTTCCACAACTGTTCGTGCAGCCAGTTCATCGACTCGGGATCGAGGAGCAGCGCCATCTTCTCGCGCGTCGAGAGCTTGTCAGGTCCGTCCGCCAGCAAC
>DATCRM010000128.1:0-10124 GCA_036568985.1 Lacunisphaera sp.
AACCTGCCCCTCGTCCGCCAAGGTCTCTGCGATTTCGAGGTACTGGAATTGTGCACCTACGACGGATTGGAGCGGCTCTTCGGCGCCGGTCTCGTCACGGCGGCAAAACCCGAGGAACCGCCGGAGTATTGAATCCCAAAACGCGGGCAAAGGATCCCTTGGAGCCGGCCTGCCCTGGGCCGGTCTTCGCTTCCATGCCCACGCCGGTCAGGCAGAATGCGGCATTTCCCTGCAACCCCTTGCTCGGATCGGTGTAGTAGACAGTATAGTGTCCCTTGTAACCTGAAGCTCCCCCCGCAGTTCCCCTATCCATGAAAACCCTATTGCTGCCCTGCGTTGCCCTCGTGCTCGCCTTCGCGACCCTCGCTCCCGCCAAGGTCACCGAAAAATTCTCCCAGACCTACCCGCTCGAAGCCAACGGCTCCATCCGCCTGGAAAACGTCAATGGCTCCGTCGAGATCGTCGGTTGGGACAAGAACGAAGTCTCCCTCGAGGCGGAAAAAACGGCCCGCGACCAGGAGGGCCTTGATCGCATGCACCTGAAAATCGATTCCTCTCCTCGCCGGCTCGCCATCAAGACCGACTACGAGAAGAAGTGGAAATTCTGGGAAACCATGAACGCCCAGGTCCACTACAAGCTCAGGGTGCCCGCCACCGCCACGCTCGACAAGATCGACGTGGTCAACTCCAGCATCCACGTCACCGGGGTGAAAGGTTCGGTCGACCTTGAAGCCGTCAACGGCGGCATCGAGGCGGACGGCCTTACCGGCGCCGGCACCTTCGAAACCGTCAACGGCTCGGTTCGCGTCGCCTACGCATCCATGCCGGCGAGCGGCAGCATCTCGCTCGAGACCGTCAATGGTTCCTGCAAGCTCACCCTGCCGGCAAACGCCGCATTCGACCTCGACGCCGACACCGTCAACGGCCGTGTCAGCTGCGACTTCCCGATCACGCTGGAAAGCTCCGGCAAGCGCGAGCTGCGCGGCGCCGTCAATGGCGGCGGAACCCGCGTGGAGCTCGAATCCGTCAACGGCGGTCTCGCCGTCGAAAAAGGCAAGTAGGACGGCGCTTTCCCCGCGGGCGGTATGCCGGTAAGCCGGAACGTGGGATTGCCTGGCATCGGGCAAAACTAGCGATTGCCTCCGGGCAATTCCTGACCTCTTTAGGAGGCCCATACCCCAATGGCAGACTCCACGCATTCTTATGACGCCATCGTCGTCGGCTCCGGTATATCCGGCGGCTGGGCGGCGAAGGAACTCACCGAAAAAGGCCTGAAGGTCCTCCTGCTCGAACGCGGCCGGAATCTCGAGCATATCAAAGACTACACCAATACGTTGAAGGCCCCTTGGGAAATCCCCCACCGCGGCAAGAAACCCCTCGATCTCATCGCGGAGCATCCGGTGCTCAACCGCGACCTGCTCAACGAAGGCAACCCGGAATGGTGGGCCGACGAACAGGATTGTCCTTACACGGAGGTGAAGCCCTTCGACTGGTTTCGCGGCTATCAGGTCGGTGGCCGCTCGCTTCTCTGGGGGCGCCACAGCTATCGCTGGAGCGATTTCGACTTCGCCGCCAACGCCGAGGATGGCACCGCCGTGGACTGGCCCATCCGTTACGCAGACCTCGCTCCGTGGTACGACCACGTCGAGACCTTCGCCGGCATCAGTGGGTCGATCGAGGGCCTGCCGCAGCTCCCCGACGGCAAATTCCTTCCGCCGTTCGAGCTCAATTGTGTGGAAAAGGACGTCGCCGCGCGGATCAAGTCCCGCTTCAACGACCGCCGGCGGCTGATCATGGGCCGGCTGGCCAACCTCAGCCAGCCTCACGGAGGCCGCGTGAACTGCCAGTTCCGCAACAAGTGCTGGCTCGGTTGTCCTTTCGGCGCCTACTTCAGCACGCAGTCGGCCACGCTTCCGGCGGCCGTTGCCACGGGCAACCTCACCCTCCGTCCCTTTTCCATTGTCACCCGCGTGCTCTACGACAAGAACGCCAGGCGCGCGACCGGCGTCGAGATCCTCGACGCCGAAACGAATCAAACGCAGGAGTTCAAGGCCAAGATCGTCTTCCTCTGCGCCTCGACCTTCAATTCCACCTGGGTGCTGATGAACTCGGCCACCGACGTCTGGCCCGGCGGCCTCGGCAGCAGCAGCGGCGAACTCGGTCACAACGCCATGGATCACCACTTCCGCGTCGGGGCCACCGGCGAAGCCGAGGGCTATCTCGACCGCATCGTCATCGGCAACCGTCCCGGCGGTTTCTACGTGCCCCGTTACCGGAACCTCTTTGGCGACAAACGCGACTATCTCCGCGGCTTCGGTTACCAAGGCGCTGCCGCTCGCTCCGGCTGGGAACGCGACGTGCCCGAGCTCGGCATCGGCGCTCCGCTCAAAGCCGCCCTGAGCGAACCGGGTCCGTGGATCATTGGACTGACGGGCTTCGGCGAAACCCTGCCGTACCACGACAATCGCATTAGTTTGGATCCTTCGAAGAAGGACAAATGGGGCCTGCCCATCCTGGCCATGGATTGCGAGATCAAGGCCAACGAGCACCGCATGCGGAAGGAAATGCAGGCCGACGCCGCCGAGATGCTGGAAGCGGCCGGCATTCGCAACGTGAGGAAGACCGACAACGGCTACAACTTCGGCCGAGGCATCCACGAGATGGGTACCGCCCGCATGGGCCGCGACCCCAAGACCTCCGTGCTCAACGGTCACAATCAGGTGTGGGACGCGCCCAACGTTTTCGTCACGGATGGCGCCTGCATGACTTCCTCCGCCTGCGTAAATCCTTCCCTCACCTACATGGCCCTCACCGCGCGGGCCGCGGATTTCGCCGTGAACGAACTCAAAAAACAAAACCTGTGAGAAAAACTGACCGGCATGCGATAACGTCGCTTCCCCACACACCCCGCCCTTCAGCCGTCGCCAAGGCTATGCCTGACAAGGCGGGCACCCCTCTTCGTAGAGGGGATCTTCATTCGCGTAAGTTTGGGCCCCCTCTATCAAGAGGGGTGGCGCGAAGCGACGGGGTGTGTTCTTCAGCAACATGACAAACGCTATGTCTTCCCCCACCACGCTCACCCGCCGTGAAGTCCTCGCCCGCCTTGGCGTGCTGTTAGGCGGCGTCCTCATCGGCGGTGATACCTGGCTGCGTGGCGAGACGCTCGCCGGCAAAACGCCTGGTCCCGCCTTCACCGCCGCCGACCAGGCTCTGCTCGACGAAATCGGCGACACGATCATTCCGGCCACCGACACTCCCGGCGCCAAAGCCGCGGGCGTCGGCGCATTCATGGCGATGATGGTCACCGATTGCTATGACGACGCCCATCATGCCGCCTTCCAAGCCGGCCTGGCGAAATTGCGTGATTCGGGTTTCACGAGCGCGTCCCCGTCCGAACGCACCGTCCGACTCAACGCGCTCGACGCCGAACAGAAGCAATACCAAGCCACAAAACGCGCCGATGAGCCTGCGCACTATTTTCGGATGATGAAGCAGCTCACCATTCTCGGTTATTTCACCTCGGAAATTGGCGCGACCCAAGCCTTGTCTTTCGAAGAAGTGCCCGGTCGTTTCGACGGCAACGCGCCGTACAAGAAAGGCGACCGCTATCTCTTCACCCCGCCCAGTAAAACGCTGGCAGCGTTCTAAGGTCGAGCGGGCCCGGCTTCTGATCGCAAGGCTTATTGAACAACTCCTGCATTGCAGCGGCCGTAGCAGGTGGCCAGCTGACGGGTAGCCGGATAAATTTTCTTCATCGGCACACGAGAAATCCAGCCGACCTCGTCTCGGTATTTTTTTGCGGCTGCTTTACAGTCGTTTTAGCAAATGTCTCTTGTGCTTGGGCTTAACTGAAGCATCTTGACGTAGCCGCTTGGGCCAGCGGTCCACGCCATGCCTTCCACCACGCAGGTCGGTATCCGGCCGGTTGCGCGCATGCCAGCGCGACACGGCCTGTTTTTTCTTGTCCTGGCTGCCAGCCAGGCCGTTTTCGCGACTGCACAGATTCTTCCGCCGGAGCACTCGGTCAAAGCACTCAAGAGGCTCAGCCTCGAAGAACTGATGGATCTCGAGGTCACTTCTGTCTCCAAGCGCCCGGAAAAACTGCGGGAGACCCCCTCCTCGATTCAAGTTGTCACGGGGAATGACATTCACCGTTCTGGTGCGACCAGCATTCCGGAGGCTCTGCGCCTAGCCGGAAATTTGCAGGTGGCGCAAAAGGGCGCGCACGATTGGGGCATCAGCGCACGTGGATTCAATACTGCCCTGGCCAACAAGCTTCTGGTGATGATTGACGGTCGAACGGTCTATACTCCGCTCTTCTCGGGAGTGTTTTGGGACGTGCAGGACACTTTGTTGGAGGATGTCGACCGCATCGAAGTCATCAGCGGCCCGGGTGGGACGCTCTGGGGTGCGAACGCCGTCAATGGCGTGATCAATCTCACGACCAAGAGCGTGAAGGACACCCAAGGGCTCTACCTCGAGGCGGGCGGCGGCACCGAACTGCTGGATTTCGCCGCCATGCGCTACGGTTTGACGGTGAAGCCCAATGTATATCTGCGGGTCTACGGCAAAACGTTCGACCGCGACAACACCCTCCTTCCCAGCGGCGCGGAAGCATCGGACCGGTGGACAATGCACCGTGGGGGCTTCCGGCTCGACGCCGACCTGTCGACCGAATGCTCGGTGACGCTCCAAGGCGACGTCTATCAAGGCACTGAATATATCATCACGAGCGGCCTGCAGAAAGTGAGTGGCGGCAATCTGCTCGGCCGTTGGTCACGCACGACTTCGCTCGACTCAGACATGAGCCTGCAGGTCTATTACGACCGCACTCACCTCGTCGACCCGATCACCAATCAGTTTGGCACGAACCAAAACCTGACGGACGATCTCGACACCTACGATCTCGATTTCCAGCACCGTTTTCCCGCCGGGGAACGCCACGCGCTGATGTATGGTTTCGGCTATCGGTTCACCCACGACGTCGTCCAGAATGCCATGAACACGGCGTTTCTGCCGGCCCGGGCGGACCATCAGTTGTTCAGCGCCTTTGCCCAGGATGAAATCACGGTCATAAAAAATCTCTTCCTGACGCTCGGCACAAAATTGGAGCACAATGACTACACCGGCTGGGAGGCGGAGCCGGGAGTAAGGTTGCGTCTGGCGGTCACGCCACGGCACACCCTGTGGGCGGCCGTCTCCCGCGCGGTACGCATGCCGTCGCGCTACGACCGCGACATTTTCCAGCCGCGGCCGCCACCCCTGATTGCCTCCGGCAACAAGAATTTCATTTCCGAAACGCTGATCGCTTACGAACTGGGCTACCGGGCGCAGTTCACCGACGACTTCTCGCTGTCTGCTTCTGTCTTCTACAACGACTACGATCACCTCCGCAGTTTTGGACCGACGCCAGGCACAACGCGGCCGGTGTTTTTTGCCAACAACCTTGAGGGTGAGACCCACGGGCTCGAACTGAACATGCAATACCAGGTCCGAGAGGGATGGCGTCTGCGCTTCAGTTACAACCGTCTGCTGGAGCATTTGCGGGTGAAACCGGGCTCCATTGACGTTTTCGGCGGCAAAAACGAAACCTCGGATCCCGGAAACCAAGCCTCGCTCGGTTCATCATGGGACCTGCCGCGCAATGTCAGCCTTGATACGCACCTTCGCTGGGTCGATACCCTGCCAACCACCAGTGGCGTCGTGCCAAGCTATCTTGAGCTCGATGTACGGCTGGCTTGGCAACCAACCGATCGGCTGGAATTCTCGGTGGTCGGACAGAACCTGCTGCATGGTCATCATGCCGAGTTCGGAGTCGCGACGCCAAGACGCGCGGAAATTCAACGCAGTGTTTACGGGAGGTCCACATGGCGCTTCTAATCTCACCGCGGGAAAGACGAAACGTTCAACTGCTGACCTTGGTCGCAGGAACACTCTTTTTCCCAGACAGCACCTTTGCCCAAATAACAGGTTCCACCTCGCCCACCTCGCTGCTCAAAAAGCTCAGCCTGGAGGAGCTGATGGATCTTGAAGTGACGTCCGTCTCCAAGCGTCCCGAGAAACTTACTGAGGTCGCCTCGGCGATCCAGGTCATCACCGGAGAGGATATCCGGCGCACCGGAGCCACGAGTCTGCCCGAGGCGCTCCGTCTCGCTTCCAACCTGCAGGTAGCGCAATTGGACTCGCGCCAGTGGGCCATCAGCGCGCGTGGTTTCAACAGTTCCTCCGCCAACAAACTGCTCGTGTTGATGGACGGACGCACCCTCTACTCTCCACTGCACGCCGCCGTGTTCTGGGAAGTCCAGGACACGTTGCTTGAGGATACCAACCGGATTGAGGTCATCAGCGGTCCGGGCGCCACGCAGTGGGGCGCCAACGCCGTCAACGGCGTGATCAACATCACCACCAAAAGCGCGAAAGACACGCAAGGCCTGCTGCTCACCGGTGGCGGCGGCACGGTGCTGCGCGGTTTCGGCGGCATACGCTACGGCGGAACCCTGGCCCCGGGGGTGTATTACCGGATATATGGAAAATATTCCGATCGTGACCGCACGTGGTTTTCCGACGGACGCAATGGAGCCAACGACTGGCGCATCGGCCAGGGTGGCTTTCGGGTGGACTGGGATGCAGCGACCGGCGATCTCGTCACGCTGCAAGGCGACCTCTACGACGGTCGTGTGGGCCAGCCGGCCGGAACAGACGTCCGCATGAGTGGTGGCAACGTGCTTGGCCGGTGGTCGCATACTCTCTCGGAGAAGTCCAACGTCACCCTGCAGTGGTACTATGACCGCACGCACCGAATCATTCCCGGGACGTTTGCCGAGGACCTGGACACCTACGATGTCGATTTCCAACACCGGCTCCCGCTGGGCGAACGACACGACCTTGTCTGGGGCGTCAATTACCGCGTGATCGATGACCAACAGCATAACGATTATCCCACGCTCGCATTTCTTCCGGAACGTGTCGTTCGTGAATCGTACAGCGTTTTCGTGCAGGACGAAATCGCCCTCCGGCCGGAACGGTTGAACCTGACCGTCGGAGCCAAGCTCGAACACAACTACTACACCGGTTTCGAATTCCAACCCAGCGCCCGCCTGTCCTGGCTGCCGGACGATCGGCAAACCGTCTGGGCCGCCCTGTCACGGGCCGTACGTGCGCCGTCGCGCGTCGACGGGGAGCTGGTCGCTCCGCGCGACCCCCCGTTCACCATCCTGCAAGCCAACCCTGACTTTGTCTCCGAGCAACTGGTCGCGTACGAATTGGGTTACCGGGTGCAGCCCCGCCCCCAGCTCTCGCTCTCGCTGGCATTGTTTTATCATGACTACGATCGTCTGCGTACTACCGAGCGCGTCAATCCGGCCACTCCCCGGCCACTTTATCTGGGCAATGGCCAGGAGGGCACGTCCATGGGCGGCGAGCTGACGGCAGACTACCGCGTGACCCGGGCGTGGCGGCTGCGAGCCGGCTTCACCCAACTCCATCTCCACCTTCGCAACAAGTCCGTCAGCACCGCTCCGGCCCCCACCTATACCGACCCCGAGCATCAGTTCTCCCTGCGTTCGACCTTGGATCTGCCCAGAGGCTTCGAATGGGACGTCACCTATCGTTACGTGTCCCACCTCTTGAGCCAAAGCGTTCCCGCCTACAGCGAACTGGATATCCATCTGGGTTGGAGCCCGACGCCCCGATGGGAGTGGTCGATCGTCGGCCAGAATCTGTTGCACAGCAGCCACGCTGAATTCAACGCCGTCACTTCGCGTCAGAATATCCCGCGCAGCGTCTACGGAAAACTCACATGGCGCTACTAAAACACCCGAATCCGGCTTGTATGAGCAGCGGCCTGACGGGCCGGTGCGGCGCATGGCTCGCCGTCCTGGCGTTCGTGTTCGGCTGTGGCGCGGCGGGGCATGCGCAACCGGCGTCCTCGCGGGAATACCAAATCAAGGCCGTTTTTCTGTTCAACTTCGCCCAGTTCGTCGAATGGCCCGCGGACGCCTTTCCCGAGGCGAATTCGCCCTTGGTCATTGGGGTCTTGGGCGAGGATCCCTTTGGCCAGGCTCTCGACGAGACCGTGCACGGCGAACAGGTAGGTTCGCGACCATTGCTCATTCAACGTTGGCGGCGAATCGAGGACGTCGGCCCGTGCCACATCCTCTATATCAGCACGTCAGAGCAATCGCGCCGCGATAAAATCATCGCCCAACTCAACGCTCGCAGCACGCTGACGGTCAGCGACAGCGAGGATTTCGCCCGGCACGGGGGCATGATCCGCTTTTTCACCGACCATAACCGGATCAGGCTGCAGATAAACTTGGAAGCCGTGCGCGCCGCCCGGCTGACCATCAGCTCCAAGCTGTTGCGTCCGGCCGAAATCGTGGCGGGCAACGGGGGGGTCCCATGAGCCTGCGCAACCTCCCGATCCGCCGGAAGCTGATGCTGATCATCCTGCTCAGCTGCGGCGTCGTGATGTTGCTGATGCGCGGTTCGTTTTCCATCTATGAATACGTGATCTTTCGCGAGGCCACCGAACGTCAGCTCTCTACGCTCGGCAAGATCCTCGCGGCTAACAGCACGGCCGCGCTGGCTTTCGACAATCCCGCTGATGCCCGTGAGATCCTGTCGGCCGTGCAAGCTGAACCTCATGTCGTAACCGCAGCGTTGTACGACCAAAACGGCCAGCTCTTCTCCCAGTATGCCGCAGCCGCATCCCCCACCGTCGCCCCGCCATCGACGCCCGGTCCGGATGGTTATCGTTTCGTCGGGTCCCGGTTGGAAGGATTCCAACCCGTCCTGCAGCGCGGACGTCGGTTGGGCACGCTCTATCTTGAGTTCGACTCGGGCACCATCATGCGGGAATTCGTCCTGGGCACCTTGCCGATCGCCAGTGGCGTGATGGCCGTGGTGCTTTTGGTGGCGTACCTGGTGTCCAGCGCGCTGCAGCGCCAGATCTCCGTTCCCATCCTGAGCCTGGCCGAAACCGCCCGGGCCATTTCCGAGCAACAGGACTACGCGGTCCGTGCGGTCAAACTGGGCAACGACGAACTGGGATTGCTGACCGACGCCCTCAACCAACTGCTCGCCCAGGTTCATGCCCAGAAAGCCGCCCTCGACGAACATGCCATCGTCGCCATCACCAACCCCCAAGGCCGGATCACTTACGTCAACGACAAGTTCTGCTCGATATCCAAATTTTCCCGGGAAGAGCTGATCGGTCAGGATCACCGCATCATCAATTCCGGTTACCACTCCAAGGAATTCATCCGCGAGCTCTGGACCACAATCGCTCAAGGACGGGTCTGGAAAGGTGAGATTAAAAATCGAGCCAAAGACGGTTCGATTTACTGGGTCGACACTACGATCGTCCCCTTCCTCCTCCCCAACGGGAAACCTTACCAATACGTCGCCATTCGCGCCGACGTCACCCAGCGCAAACTCATCGAGGAAGAAATAAGACATCTGAACCTGGAATTGGAGACCAGGGTGGCGGAGCGCACCGCCCAGCTGGAAGCTGCCAACAAGGAACTGGAAGCTTTCAGTTATTCCGTTTCGCACGATTTGCGCGCTCCGCTCCGGCACATCGACGGCTTCGCGGGATTGCTGATCAAATCGGACACAGATCGCATCTCCGAGCGGGGACGAAGCCATCTCAATCATATTGCCGACTCGGCCAAGCAGATGGGACTGCTCATCGACGACCTCCTGGTCTTTTCCCGCATGGGCCGCTCGGAGATGCGGATCGAGCGCGTGGACCTCGGGCAGTTGCTCGACGAAACCATCCGCATGCTCCAACCCGAAACCCAGCAACGCAACATTGTCTGGCGCAAAGGTCACCTACCCGTTGTGCACGGCGATCCCCCCATGCTGCGCCAAGTGCTGGTCAACCTCGTCGCTAACGCGGTCAAATACACCCGTCCGCGCGATCCGGCGGAAATCGAAATCGGAGCCACCGAAGCGCCTGGCGAGACGGTCATCCACGTCCGCGACAACGGCGTGGGGTTCGAAATGGAATACGCCGGCAAGCTCTTCGGCGTCTTCCAGCGGTTGCACCGCGCCGACGAGTTCGAGGGCACCGGGATCGGGCTGGCCAGTGTGCGGCGCATCATCGCGCGCCACGGCGGCCG
>DATCRM010000129.1:0-3519 GCA_036568985.1 Lacunisphaera sp.
AGCCTGGGGCAGGCGAAGCATGCTGGGATGCTGTTTTGGGTCGGCGTGTGCGCAAGACAAAGCACCGCCCATGAAGATCACCGCACGCCTTCCTGACGGAGCTTGGCGGGGGTGTAATCCTGCGGGGTGCGTTTGATGCCGTAGTCGTACATCCGGTTTTCGTTATCGAGACCGAAGGCAATGTAGCGGCCGGCGAGGAGATCGGTGTGAACCTCGAGCGTGCTCCAGAAAACCTGCGCGTCGTAGTAATTGATGCAGTGGGCCTCGGAAGCGCGCCACAGCTGGCCGCGGCCGTCGTACTGATCCACGGCGAGCGCCTGCCAGCTATCCTCGTCCACGTAGAAGGTTCGGCGCGGATAGAGGTGGCTCGCGCCGGGTTTGAGCGTGGCTTCCACGATCCAGACGCGGTGCAATTCGTAGCGGGTGAGGCTTTGGTTGATGTGCAGGGGTTTCAGGATGTCGGCCACCTTCACCTGGTCGCTGTGCAGCTTGTAGGAATTGTAGGGCACAAACATTTCCTTTTTGCCGACGAGCTTCCAGTCGTAGAGGGCGGGTGCGCCGTTGAACATGTCGAACTGGTCGGAGGTGCGCATGCCGTCGGACGCGGTGCCGGGGTTGTCGTATTCAACGGAAGGAGCCTGGCGCACGCGGCGCTGGCCGGCGTTGTAGATCCAGGCCCGGCGTTTTTCCTTCACCTGATCCATCGTCTCGTGGACCACGAGGATGGAACCGGCGAGGCGGGCGGGCGCGGTGACCGCCTGCTTGAAGTAGATGAGCACGTTCTGGTCGGCGAGTTCCTGCGCGAGCTGCGGCTGCGGAATGTCATCACGGCTGTAGTTGAACAGGAACTCGTCCTCGAACTGCACGAGGTTGTAGCTGCCGTCGCGCTGCGGCGCGGCCTGGCCGACGTGGCGCTCGGCGGCGATGCCGCGGTAGCGGACGAGGTGGTTCCAGATGACCTGCAGGCCGTTTTCGGGTTGGGGGAAGGGGATGCCGATGACGGAACCCGAGATGCCGTTGCCACCGGCGGTGAGCGTGGCGGTGGCGGCGTATTGCTTCGTGGCATCGTAGACCCGCTGGGGATTCGATGCCGTGCGGTGGGTGGGGTAGACGGGGATCGTGTAGTCGGGATACGCCTTGAGCAGCGCCTGCTGGCCGGCGGTCAATTTGTCCGCGTAACGCGCCGCATTCTCAGCGGTGATGGTGAACAAGGGAGTTTCGCCCGCAAATGGATCGGGATGGTGGTCGCCGGGTTTGTAGCCGGGAGGCGGCGCGGTCAGGCCGCCATCCCAGGCAGGAATGGTGCCGTCGGTGTTGCCGGCTTTTTCGCCGCCGAGCGGTGTGAGGTCGGCGCCGAGCCGGGCGGCGTCGGCGGCATGGATGGTGATGAGGGCGGCCCCGCTGGCGCAGAAGAGGGCTGCAGCGCGGCGGACAGAAGAGGGAAAGGTTTTCATGGTGAAATGAGACGCGGGTTAGAACGAATATTTCAGCGTCGCGGAGACGTAGTCGCGGTCACCGAGCAAATTGTAGCGACCCGCTCCAGCGAAGTTCACATAGCGGAGCTCGAAGGCCCATGCGTTCTGGTAGGTGAAGTCGGCGCCCAAGGTGATGGTCTTGCGGCCATGGACGAAGTTGCCGAGCGGCAGCGGCGTGTTGCCACCGACGTCGTGGGCGAACACGAAGAGCGGCGAGACGTTCACGCCGGCGAAGAGGTTGTTGTAGTCGAGGCGGCCCACCACCTGATAGCCCCAGGAGAAACGGTCGGCGAAGGCGCTGGATGGTTCGGAGAGGGGCGGGACGCCCGAGGCGTTGCTGCCCGAGCCGTTCATGTACGCGATCTCGCCGCCGACAAAGGTGCCGGGACCGTCGTAACGCAGGACGGACTTGGCGGGGAGGTCGGCGTGAACGAAACCGATTTCGCCGATCAACGTGGTTTGCTCGGCCCCGAGAATGCCGCGGCCGACGCGGGTGGCGGTCATCTGGCCGGTCCAGACTTTGTGCCGGCGATAACCGGGCACATACGTGTTGAGCTGGCCGGGATAGTTGCCGATTTGGTTGTTGGCGCCGTAGGTGGGATTGATGGAGGAAAGCGCGGCGAAGAGGAGTTCCACGTCGTCCGCTTGCAGCGGTTGGTTCGAGCGGTAGCTGATTTCGCCCTGGAGCGCGACGCCCTTGAGGTTCGTGTTGAAGCTGGCGCCCACGAGATGGATGTCTTCGGGAAATTCGATGATGTAGTTGCCCGTCTGCGCGGCCGTGAGGAAGCCGATCGTGCGCGCGCCCGAGGCGACGGATTGGGCCGCGGGATAAAACGCGGCGTACGGCGCCAGCGAAGGAGCGAGCGAACCGGCCGGCACGCCGAGCAGGGCCGAGCCGACCAGATTGGGCAGCACCACCGCGATCGTGGCCGGGGCAATGCCGGCGGCGGCCATCGCCGGGGCGATATTGGCGTTGGCCAGGCTGCCGGCGGTCGACTGGACCAGGGCGGCGCTGATCGCCGTCGTCGGCGTGCGCGCCGAGATGGCGGGCAGCCGGCTGTGATAATTCATGAAATACAGGCCGAACTCGGTGTTGTTGAGTTTCTCCGAGAGGTAACGGAGGTTGACGCCGTACTGGCCGGTGTCGGACGGCTCATTGTCGGCGGCCCGCGTGATCGAGCCCAACGGGGCGGAATCGGCGATGGCGCCGAAGCCCAGGTAAACTTTCCGGCCGCCCTTGGCGACAAAGTCGTTCGTGCTGAAATAAGTGCCCGGCGGGTCCACGCGAGTGCGCTTCCAGTCGAGCAGGTAGAAGGCCTCGAGGGTGAGGTTCTCCGTGAAGCTGAGCGAGCCCGAGACCATGTTGACCGGCAGCAGGGCTTCCTTGAGCTCGGAGCCGGGGGTGCGTAGTTTGGCGACATCGATCGGGTTGACCGAGTTGATGCCGTTCGGGATGAACGTGCTTTCGCCCCAGCTGAGCACCTGCTGGCCGAGGCGCAGGCTGGCGGGCATGGTGCCGAGCATCGGCTTGAAGTAGAGGTAGGCGTCGAGCAGCTCGGCGCCCTCGGCCACGATTTTTTCCGCCTCGTCGCTCAGCGGCGTGCGCCGGCGGGTGCCGTTGGAATTGACGAAATCGTTGAAGTAATAGCCGCGGACGAAGAGGCCGGAGTTTTTGTAGTCGAGCTGCAGGTCATGGTTGGCCTTCACGAGAAAGGAGGCGGTGCCTTTCCCGTAGTTCAGGTTACCGTCATCGGCGTTGTTTGATCGCTGGAGGCCGCCCGAGCCCAAACCGTAGTATTGGCGGTCGGGATCCTGCAGGCGGTAGAGACCTCCGACCGAGAGGGTCGTGTCGAAACTGCCCTTGATCTCGCCGAGTTCGAAAACAAACGCTCGGACGGACGGGACTACGGCAATCGCAATGGCAAGGGCCGCAAACGCGGGCCTGCCCGGCCGGTGAGGGATGGCTTTGCTCAGGTTCATAGATGGAGACGACTTCACAAAGTTGCCCCGGAAAACCGAGGCGGGTTTTGGGGTAGAGTCACAG
>DATCRM010000130.1:0-11813 GCA_036568985.1 Lacunisphaera sp.
ATGTCCGCCGTATCATCCTTCGCCATGGCGGACGCACTTGGGCCGAAAGTCAGCCCGGCGCAGGCGCAACGTTTTATTTTTCACTGCCCAAAACAAGGAGAAACACCTCATGAAAACCCTCAAACGCATCCTGCTCGTCGATGACAGTCTCAAGGACATCGACCTGACGCTGGCCGCCCTCGAAGAGCACAACCTCGCCAACAAGGTGGACGTCGCCCGCGACGGCACCGAAGCATTGGATTATCTGCATCGTCGCGGCCAGTTCGCCGGCCGGGACGACACCCTGCCGGTGGTGGTCCTCCTCGACATCAAGATGCCCAAGTTAAATGGCATCGAGGTGCTGCAAAAAATGAAGGCCGACCCGATCTTTAAACGGCTGCCCGTCGTCATGCTGACCTCCTCGAAAGAGGAGCCCGATCTGGCCGCCTGTTATCAACTCGGCGCCAATGCATACGTGGTCAAACCCGTCGACTTCCAGCAGTTCGTCACCGCCGTCAAGCATCTGGGCGTCTTCTGGGCGGTGCTCAACCAACCGCCGTCCATCGATAGCCAGCAACCTCTCTGATTTCCTCCGCCATGATCTCCTCGGACCCGACCGAACGCTCCCTGCACGTCCTCCATATCGAGGACAACCCGTCTGACGCGGAATTGATCCATTCCCAGCTCCGGGAGGAATGGCCCGGATGCACCATCAAGCTCGTCTCTTCGCGCGACGAGTTCCTGTCCCACCTCACCGGCGACCGCGTCGACCTCATTCTCTCCGACTTTTCCATGCCGGGCTTTAACGGTCTCTCGGCCTTGGAACTCGCGCACCAGGAGGATGCCTCGATTCCTTTTTTGTTTCTGTCCGGCACTATCGGCGAAGAGAACGCCGTGCAGGCCCTCCAGCGCGGGGCCGTGGACTATGTGATGAAGGACCGGCCTGCCCGGCTCATCCCCGCCATGCACCGCGCTCTGACCATGCATCGGGAACAAACGCTCCGACAGGCAGCCGAGAATCGACTGAAAGAGCAGGCCGGGTTGCTCGACAAGGCCCGGGACGCCATCTGCGTGACCGATCTTGAAGGCCGGATCAGCTATTGGAACCAGGCCGCGGGACGGCTCTTCGGCCTCACCTGCGACACGGCACGCTATAACCTGCTGCAGGATCTCTTCCGGCACTCCGGCCCGGAAAAACTCGCCCAAACACTCCGACTGCTCCGGGCGAGCGGTACGTGGAGCGGCGACTTGCGGGTGGCCGGCCTGGATTCCAGTTTCCGCCACATCGAAAGCCGCTGGACCCTGGTCAACGATGACATGGGCCGGCCGAAATCGATTCTGCTGATCAATACCGATGTGACAGACAATAAGAAGCTCGAGGCCCAACTGCTGCGGTCCCAACGGGTGGAGGGCATCGGCACGCTCGCCGGCGGTATCGCACACGATCTCAACAACGTGCTTTCGCCCATTCTGATGTCGGTGAGCCTGCTGCGCTCCAGTCTGCAGGACGAAAGTCTTCTGAAGATTGTCGATGTGTTGGAAAAGAGCGCACAACACGGTTCGGCCCTGATCCGCCAGTTGCTCGCGTTCGCGCGCGGTGCCGACGGCGAACGCACTGAAATCCAGCCGCAGCTCATCATCAAGGACGTCGTCACGCTGCTCACCGACACCCTGCCCCGCACCATTTCCATCGAGACCAATATCAAAAGAGATCTCTGGCTGGTGCGCGGCAATTCCACCCAGCTGGTGCAGGTCCTCATCAATCTTGGCATCAACGCACGCGACGCCATGGCGAGAGGCGGACGCCTCGTTTACTCTGCGGAAAACACCATGTTGGACGAAGCGATGACCAAGGCCACCCCGGGAACCAAGCCCGGCCCTCACGTCCTGATAACAGTCACCGACACGGGCACGGGCATTCCACCGGAAATGCTCAGCCATATCTTCGATCCTTTTTTCACCACGAAGCCCGCCGGCAAAGGCACCGGCTTGGGCCTGTCCACCGTAATGGGCATCATCAAAGGCCACGGCGGTCTCCTCCAGGTGCAGAGCGAGGTCGGCCAGGGCACGGAGTTCAGGCTCTATATCCCCGCCGTGTTGTCCGTGGCGCAGACCGGCAACTCGACCCCGAGCCTCGCGCCGGCCCGCGGCCGCGGCGAAACTGTGCTCGTCATCGACGACGAAGAAGGCGTGCGGGAAATCATTCGCAAAATGCTCGCCGCCTTTGGCTACAATCCAATGGTCGCCCCCAATGGTCTCGACGGCCTGATCCTCTATCGGAAGCACCGTGATCAAGTAAGAGTGGTTCTGACCGACATGATGATGCCGGGATTGCAGGGCGGCGATGTGATCAAGGAACTGCGCAGCCTCAACCCCGACGTCCGCATCGTGGCCATGAGTGGCATCATGAGCGAACTCGAAGCGCTGCCCAAGGAGCGAGGCCGGCTGGGCATCCTTTCGAAGCCGATGAGCGGTTCCGATCTCATTCGCGCCGTCCAGTCGGTGCTCCCTGCGGCTACACCGGTTTCAGGCGGGAATTGAGCGGCAAAAATGTCTTCAACGCGGTGCTGACCAACGCACCGCGTTGGAACGCAGTTCCTCGACACGCTGGGCACGGAATTGAGCAACCGGCCCCGCCAGCCTCAGGGCTGCACGCGACGATAGGAATATTCGATGCGACGCGTGGTACCGTCGGCCTTGGGACCCTCGACGTAGGCCAGCATCGTGCCGTCGGCTCGCAGGCTATAAGCGATCGTCTGCGGAAAATCGTGTTCCTTGTTTTCGAACACCACCTCGGTATCAGTCTGGGCGATCACCTTGAACGCCGCCTCCTTCTGCTTGGCCGGCTGCGCGATGTAGAACAGCTCACCGCCGGGTCCTTCGCGAATCTGGGTAAATTCGTACTCAATCACCTTACCCTTCGCGACGGTTCGCGCAATGCCCAGCATCACGCCGCCGGCGGGCGCCATCCATTGCTCGTCCAACACGCGGCCGCCCTTCTCCATCCGCCAGCTGCCCGCCAGCCAAGCCAGCCGGGAGATCGAGGCCGGGGCCGCCTTCTGCTCTTGGGCAAAGAGGGCAATCGGAAGCAACAGGGCGAGGAAGACGGTGAGGGTCCGCATGGTGGAGAAAAATTTATGATTAACGATTGAGGAATGGCACCAACCGCCGCGTTTAGTTTACGCCCGAAATCCCAATCATAAATTATCAATCGTAAATCATAAATGCCCCGTCTCCTGATCCAGCGGCGTGACAGGATCGATGAACAGCCAGCAAAGCGCGCCCAGCGAGTAGATGAAACAGGTAACCACGAAGACCTGTTGCCAGTCGCGTCCGGTGATCGTCAGGACCCACCCGACCACGAGCGGCCCCGCCATGCCGCCGAAATTCCCCATCATGTTCATGCTGCCGGAAACCGTGCCGGCGTATTTTCCGCCGACGTCCATGCACGTCGCCCAGCTGCCGGGCAGCGTGAGATCGTTGAAAAAGCCGGCCAGACCCATCGCGATCATCGCCAGCAACGGATCGCGGATGTAGAACGACAACATCAGCAGCGAGGCTGCCCCGGCGATACCGACAAAACCGAACGAGCGCCGCACGAGCGTCACGCTTTTTCCCCGGGAGATCAACCGGCTGGAAATCTGCCCGGCCAGCAAGGCCCCGAAACCACCGAAGAGCAGTGGCAACCCCGACATCGCCGCCGCGAGAATCTTGGTCGTAAGCGCCGGGGTTAACCAACCCTCCAGCACGCCGGCCAGCCAGTGCATCACGATGTTCGAGCGGATTTCCAAGCCCCGCTCATCACGCAGGTAAGTCGGCAGCCAGGTGACGAAAAAATACCAGCCATAGCTCAGAAAGAAATACTGTCCCCAAAGCAGCCACATGGTCGGACGGGTCGCCAGTTCACGCCATGGCACATCGCCATGCCCGCGCACGTTCTGCTCGTTTTCCTTCAGGAGCTCAAGTTCGGCAGCGTTCACCCCGCGATGCTCGCGTGGATTATCCCGAAACCACCACCGGAACGCCAGCGCCCATGCCACCCCGAAAAGGGCAAAAACCATGAACGCTGTCCGCCAACTCACCAGGGTCATAACCAACACCACGAGCAATGGCGCCGAGGCCCCGCCCCAGCGCGCCCCCATCCACATGAGCGATTGCGCCCGCGTGCGGTCCACCTTCGGCAACCATGCACTGAGAGCCTTGGTGAGGTTCGGAAAACAACCGGCTTCACCCGCCCCGAAGAGAAACCGCGTGATCAGCATCGAGGCGTAGTTCCAGGCCCAGCCAGTCGCCGCCGTGAAAAACGACCACCAGAGAACAACCCGCAGGAGCACGCTGCGCGCCCCGATCTTGTCGCCCAACCAGCCGGTCGGTATCTCGAAGAGCGCGTAAGCCAGCGTGAAGGCCGAGAAGACCATGCCTTTCTGCGCGTCGGTAAACTGCATCTCCGCTGCTATGTCGGGCATCGCCTGCGAAATGGCGACGCGGTCGATGTACTGAATGACGGCGAGCGTAACGGCGAAAACGATCACCCAGTAACGGGCACGGGTTGCACGCGGCGATACGGGGCTCGGGGCGGAGCCGGTGGGGGTGGACATGCGGGGCTGACCGTAGGTCAGCCAGGGACCAAGTAACAAGGCTCAAGTATCAGGACCGCGCCGGTCTGTTCCGTCACCCATTGCTTCTTCCAAGCCGTGGAGCGGCTCAGAAAAACATCGCCTCGGCCAGCGCGAGCTCCGGTGCGAGCAAATGTGCCCCCACGGTAAGCGTGGTGCGTCCGTGGCCAAGATCCCCCGTGAACTCGGCATGGTTGTTCGAAAGGTCCGCCTGCCACTGGAACACTTTGCGCGGATCTTCGTAGCCAAAGGTGAGTTCGAAGCAGCCGTCGCATTTTTCCGGCGTCACGGTGAAGGCGATGGGGCCCAGGTCTGCGCCCCCGCGGACGAGCCCCTTGCGGATCCATCCGAGCAGGCAGGCCGCCTCGGCCGCATATTTTTCCTGATGCCGGAGCAACACCGTTTTAAGTCCGCTGTTGATGTCGGCCGGGGCATAGCGGCTGAGGAATTGACCGAGATTTTGCCGGAGGGGCAGCGTGCGCGTATAAGCGAGATCGCGAACCGCCGAGAGATTTGGCCACGGATAGGAAAAGGTGTCGGGCGGCGCGATGGCGCTGTCGAAGAGCACGCGCTTCGAGCGCGTAAGCAGGTAGGCGTAGTCCGCAATCCGCCGCGTCTCGGCAAAGGCGTGCGCCCAGTAATAGAGAGGGAGGTCGGTGGAAAGACAGACGGACACCTGATTCTCCAGGTGAGCGCGAGCCGCCAGCGTGTAGTGCAGGATGACGAACTCCACGCAGCGCGTGTCGCTCTGGGATTTGCCAAAGAAACACTCGCCGTAGATTTTCGCCCGGATCTCGATCGCCGGCTTTTCCTCGTAATCGGGACACAGCACGACGACCCGGCAAGGGTAGCGGTGCGCGAAGCTGAGCGTGTTCCGGAACTGCACCAAAGCGTCCGTCGCGCTGGAATTACGGCCGAGGTGCAGCACCAGGTTGAGCTGCACGGCGCGGCTCTCCTTCGCCGGGGTGTCCTCCCAGAGCTTCTTGAAACCGGCAGCGATGCCACCAACAGGCACCTCCTGACCAGGCAGGGCGTCGAAAAATTCAGGCATGGGGGAAGAAAGTAACAAGTATCAGGTAACAAGTACCAAGAAATGATACAGAAGTAGTGATGGATCGACGTGTCCTCATCTTGGTACTTGGACCTTGTTCCTTGGTACTTGGCGGGAGCCCTTATGGTTCCCGCCAGTTGTGGCCGTTAGCGGCGAGCAGGGCATCCCCGGCCTTCGGGCCCCAGGAGCCGGAAGCATAGGTGTCGAGACCTGCGCGTCCCTGCGTCGCCCAATATTCGTGGATCGGGGTGATGAGCTGCCAGGAACGTTCGGTCTCGTCACCGCGGATGAAGAGCGTGCCGTCGCCGATCATGGCATCGAGCACGAGGCGCTCGTAAGCCTCGGGAGTGTTGGACCCGAAGGTGGTGGCGTACCTGAAGTTCATCTTCACCGGCTGGGTGCGCGTCTCGAGACCGGGAATCTTCGCGTTGAGGATGAGGCTCAGGCCCTCGTCCGGCTGGATCTGGAAAGCGAGCGTGTTGGGCGCGAGCTGAAAACGTTCCGACTCGGCAAAGAGGCTTCCCGGCGGCCGCTTGAAGCGGATCGCGATTTCACTCACCCGCCGGGCGAGATGCTTGCCCGACCGAAGGTAGAACGGCACGCCCTGCCAGCGCCAGTTGTTGATGCTCAGGCGGAGTGCCGCATAGGTCTCCGTGGCGGAGTCCGGCGAGACGTCCTTTTCCTGCAGATAACCCTTCACGGGTTTTCCGCCGATGAGCCCGTCGCCATATTGGGCGCGCGCGACGTCTGGATTCGGGCCGTCGAGCCGGAGCGGCTGGATGGCTTTCAGCACCTTCACTTTCTCGTCGCGCACGGACTCGGCGTCCATCGACACCGGCGGCTCCATCGCGGTCAACGCGAGGAGTTGCATGGTGTGGTTCTGGATCATGTCGCGCAAACAACCGCTTTGCTCGTAATAGCCGGCGCGCGCCTCGACGCCCACCTGCTCGGCGACCGTGATCTGCACGTGGTCGATGAAGTTGCGGTTCCAGATCGGTTCGAAGATGGCGTTGGCGAAACGCTGCACCAACAAGTCCTGCACCGTCTCCTTGCCCAGATAATGGTCGATGCGAAAGACCTGCGGTTCCTCGAAGACGGCAGTGAGTTCGCGGTTCAACGCCTGGGCGCTGGCGAGGTCGCGCCCGAACGGTTTCTCGATGATGACCTTCGACTGGTTGGCCTGACGCAGGTAGCGCGAGGCCAGGCCGCTGGCTCCAAGATTCTGGATGATCGGGGCGAAAACGGTCGGCGGCGTCGAGATGTAGAACAGGGTCTGCAACTGCTGGCCGATTTCCTTCTCCAAGCCGGCGATGCGCTCGCCGAGACGATCGAAAGCCGCCTTCTCGTCGTAGCCACCGCTCACGTAGAGCGTGCGAGGCGCGAGCCGGTTCCATACGTCGGGTCTCGGCTCACGGCGGGAGAATTCCTTGATCGCACCCGCGGCGATCTTCTGGAACTCCGCGTCGGGAATCGCCTTGCGGCCAAAGCCGATGAGGTAGAAATCCGCCGGCAATAGCCCGTCATGCGCGAGGTTGTAGATCGCCGGGATGAGTTTGCGCGCCGTCAGGTCGCCCGAGGCGCCGAAAATGACGACGACGGTCGGTGGCGAGCCGCGGTGCTTGCTGAGGCCATGCAAAAAAGGGTGGCGTGGATCGTCTGCCATAGGGGGTGCGAAAGTCGGTCTGATGCGGGGTTCCCGCAAGGCTTTATTCCGGTCCGTTGGAATTGTGACACATTATCCGGTCGCCGGTGCGCTGCCCGGATTTTGCCGGGCCAGATGATAGCCTTTGGGAAAGAGCGGCGCATTTTCGTAATGCATCACCTGCGCGGGCAAACGGTCGCTGAGCGCGACTTCAACGATATCGAACCGAAAGGTGCGGGGCGGTGGCGTGAGCTGTCCAAGATACACCTGAACCGCACGCCGCAACGCGCGCTTTTTCCGCTCGTCGACCGCATAGTAACCGCTGACCAAGGCCCCGGCCGCACGCGCCTTCACCTCGACAAACACCAGCACCTCGCCGTCGCGGCACACGAGATCAATCTCATCGCGCCGGTCGCGCGGACTGCGCCAATTTCGAGTCAGGATTGTGTAGCCCTGCCGACCGTGCAGGAAGTCCGCCGCGGCCTGTTCACCGCGTGCGCCGGCTCCGTCCGGTGCGACCACGGCGTCACCGGCTTTGAGCTTCATCCAGAGATTTTTAAGCCAGCGAATCATCTGCAAGTTCGCCCTCGACCACGTTAAAATTAGCTCTTACAAGCAAGCGCGTTTTTCAATCGTCCGCTTTTACCCTGCCTGGGTCTTTCGCGACGGGCGCCACCAATCCATCCCCACACATGGCCACCTCCAGTAACCTCACAGGCACGTTGCGCCGGTCTCTGCTCATCAAGGTCATTTCCAAGCCGGCCCCGAGTCGTGAGGACGTCAACACCGTCATCGAGCTCACCGCGAGCAAGGTCGTCGAGTCACTGCAGGCCCAGTCCATGACCCTTTACCTCGTCGAGAATGGCGAGATTGCCTTCAAGCATGTGTATTACTCCCCGAGCCTCTGGGGCACGGACAAGGACAAGGAAATGCAGTTCAAGGAAACCAGCAAGAAGCTGCTCACCCTGAAACTGCCCGCGGGCACCGGCAACGTTGGCAAGGTCATCCAGACCGGCGAGCCGCTTTTCTTCAGCAGCAAAGGACCCGACGCCGCCTCGCTCAAGAAAATGGAGGTCGGGTTCACGGTGAACTCGATGCTCACTGTGCCACTCAAAACCAACATCGTCATCGGTGCGATCCAGGTGCTCAACAAGGAGCCGTCGGCCGGCACGGGCGGTATCTTCACCCCGAAGGACCTGAGCGTCCTGATGGAGGTCGCCGAGTATTCCTCCACGCTCATCCAGCGCATGCTGGATCCCAAGTTCCAGCTCACCCCGGAGGACACCGCCAAGTTCATCTCCAAGTTCACCGAGTTGCCGCTGGTCACCAAGATCGACGATCTGGATATCGACGAGAAACTCGTCGAAATCACGGGCGACGCCATCATCCGTCGTGAGTGCATCTTCCCCTACAAGAAGACGGGCACTAACTCCTGCTCGGTGTTGATGACCAACCCGCTGGACTACGCCAAGCGCGAGGCTTTTTCCCAGGCCACCGAGATGTCCATCGACGACGTCAAGGTCATCCCCGCCAGCCTGCTCGATGTGCTGCTCAAGAAATGTTTCGGCGAAAAAGCCGGGGCCGCCAAACCCGGCAGCGATGCCACCGAGGTGGACATCGACGAGGTCAAGGATCTCATCGCCGGCGCTTATACCGAGGGCGGCGCCGGAGAGGTCAAGGCCGCCGACTTGGAAAGCGAGGACTCCGCGCCCATCATCCAGCTCACCAACCGCATCATCGAGGACGCGTACGTCTCGGGCGCCTCCGATATTCACATCGAGCCGATGGAAAAGGACCTGCTCGTCCGTTATCGCATCGACGGCATGTGTACGGAAAAGATGCGCCTGCCCAAGCAGGTCGCGTTCGCCATGGTCGCCCGCCTGAAGATCATGTGCAATCTCGACATCTCCGAACGCCGCTTGCCGCAGGACGGCCGCATCGTCTTCAAAAAATTCACCAAGAAAAACATCGATATCGATCTGCGCGTTGCCACCGGCCCGATGAATTACGGCGAGAAGGTGGTCATGCGTATCCTCGACAAGCAGAAGTCGACCCTGCCCCTCCCCGCCCTCGGTTTTTCCGAGGCCAATCTCGCCAAATACCGCGAGTGTGTCCGCCAGCCCTACGGCATGATCCTGCATTGCGGTCCCACCGGCTCGGGCAAGTCCATGACCCTTTACTCGGCGCTCGGCGAGGTGAACACCCCCGACGTGAACATTCAGACCGCGGAAGACCCGATCGAATACACGCTTGCCGGCATCAATCAGATGCAGATGAACAAGCAGATCGGCCTCACCTTCGAGCGCGCGCTCCGCTGCTACCTCCGCATGGACCCCGACATCATCCTCGTCGGTGAAATCCGCGACAAGGAAACCGCCCAGATCGCCTGCGAAGCGGCGCTCACCGGCCACTTGCTCGTCTCCACCCTCCACACCAACGACGCGCCCTCCACCGTCGCCCGCATGGGAGAAATGGGCATCGAGCCCTTCAACATCTCCGCCGCGCTCGTCTGCGTGTGCGCCCAGCGCCTCCTCCGCCGCGTGTGCAAGAATTGCAAGGTCAAGTATGTCCCCGAAGGCCGGGAACTCAAAATCCTCCAGGACGCGCTGGGAGAACCGGGCCCGTTCGAAATTTTCAAGGCCGCTCCCGGCGGTTGCCACGTCTGCAGCGGCAACGGCTACAAGGGCCGCGTCGGCATTCACGAGCTCATGGTCAACTCCGAGGAGCTCATCGAGGCCATCAACAAGGAGGTCGAGGTCGCTGACTTGAAACGTGTCGCCATGAAAAACGGCATGAAGACCCTCCACCAGGATTCCATGCTCAAGGTCAAGATGGGCCTCACCACCATGGAAGACGCCCTGGCCAACGTACCGGCCGACCTGATCACCTGATTCCCCATTGCCGGCCGCTACCCCTCGGCCGGACAAGCAAAGGAGGCGCGGCCCGCAGGGGTCGCGCCTTTTTTGTTACTGCGGACACACGGGCCGCGCTGGAGCGCATTCCCCTGACAGGCTCGGGGACCTTGAGCTTGTCAAAACAGCCCAAGAACCAGCCCCTTTTGACCCAAGCCTCCCCCGAGGCGGTCGCGAGCAACGGCCCCTGGCTCGTCCTGCCACATCAATTCAACGCGAACGGTGGTGATGGTATTGTTCGATCGTCCAGGCAACAAGGCCCGTGCCGAAAAGGACGATGACGCAAAATGCGACATCAACCTGCCGGCCGAGCAGCATCAGCCCCAAGGCGAGCGATGCAGCCGTAATGATCGCTATCAGGGGTGTTTTCATGGGATCCGTCTACCACACTCTACCACATTTGCCGCGCCAGCGGACACCGGGCCGTCAGTTAGAGAAAAATCTACTGACGGCCTCCGGCTGGACAATTTCCGCGCTACGGGCGCTATCGGACCGATTCAGGACGCAGTTTCGGCCGTGGCCGGCATTTTCGCCCCGCGGACAGAATCGGCAATCGTGGTCGGCATCACCTCGGCCTCGCCGCGTTCCGAATTGAAGCGCATCGAGACCGTCTTGGAGACGCCGCGTTCCTGCATCGTCACGCCGTAGAGCGCATCGGCGGCGGCCACGGTGCTCTTGTTGTGGGTAATGATGATGAACTGGGATTCCTTGACGAACTGCTTCAACAGGTTGGTGAACCGGTGGATGTTAGATTCATCGAGCGGAGCGTCGAGTTCGTCGAGCAAGCAGAACGGCGAAGGCTTCACCATGTACAGCGCGAAGAGCAACGCCACGGCGGTAAGCGTCTTCTGGCCGCCGGAAAGCAACGTGATGCCTTTGAGCTTGGTACCGGGTGGCTGCGCCACGATCTCAATGCCACTCTCCAACGGATCTTCCGCCGTCACCAAATCGATTTCAGCCCGCCCTCCCCCGAACAGGATGTTGAAGGTGTAGGCGAAATTCTTGCGGATCTGTTCAAAGGTGACCTTGAACTGCTCGAGCGAGGTCTGGTTGATGTCATCGATGGCCTTGAGCAATGCGGCTTTCGCGTTGGTCAGGTCGTCACTCTGGGTTTTCAGGAACTCGTAGCGTTGTTTCAGCTCCGAGTATTCCTCGATCGCCACGAGATTGACCGCGCCCATCGCCCCAATGCGCTGGCGCAGCGCATCCACCTCGGCCTTGACCTCGTCCCAATTAGTCGAGTCGAGCGCCTTGAGATCTGCCTCCGTGGGCTCACCCTTGTTTTCTTTTTTCTTCCGGCGCTTCGGCTTGGCCTCCGGCACCGCCTCTGCTTCCGCCGGTTGGGCCGCTGGCTGACTGCTGGCCGTTGACGCCTGGCCGCCCTCTTCTTCCTCGTCCAGATCAAGATCCTTCATGCCCTCCGGCTCGTCGTCGGCATGCCACATCAGCCGCCGCCAATCCTGCGCACCGATGTCAGCCTGGAACTCGCGGGTGACTTCCTCGGTCAGGAACTGCACGCGGGCGCGGGTCTCGGCTTGTTTGACTTCATGCCGGGCCAGTTCGCCCATGGCGGACTCGGCCTCGCCACGAATGGACGACAGACCGTCCTCTAC
>DATCRM010000131.1:0-6372 GCA_036568985.1 Lacunisphaera sp.
CTCCGCCACGCGCCCGCCCCGCCGTCCGGCCTGCCACTTGTCGTAACCGAAAAGTAGAAACGCCACGAGGCTCGTGACGCCCAACCAGCCGGCGAGCAGGAGTTGTCGGTCGGACAGATGCATGCCGATCAAAAGCCAGAGCCGGCGGCTCCGGCGCAAGCCCCAATCTGCCTGCCGCGTTTGACCCGCGGGTCACGACGGGCTACGGTGCCCTCGTGAACTATCCTGTCGTGACCGGCACATTCCCGTCCGTTGCGGCCGGCCTGAAGGCCGCAACGACACTCAATAATGGCGTGCTGATGCCCTGGCTTGGCCTGGGCACATTTCAGGTTCCCGCGGACGCCGATGCCACCCGGATCGTACGCACGGCGATCGACGCCGGCTATCGCCACATTGACACTGCCGCCCTGTATCAGAACGAGCGCGGCGTGGGCCGGGCCGTGCGCGAATGCGGGGTGCCACGCGAGGAGATCTTTGTGACCACGAAGGTCTGGAACGACGACATTCGCGCGGGCCGCATCGAGGACGCCTTTGAAGAGAGCATGCAACGCCTCGGCCTGGAGTATCTCGACCTCTACCTGCTGCACTGGCCCATCAAGGGCAAACATCGCGAATCATGGCGAATCATGGAGAAGCTCCATCGCACCGGCCGCATCAAGGCCATTGGCGTGAGCAACTACATGATCCCGCATCTCGACGAATTGCTCCATGGCGCGGAAATCGTCCCGGCCGTCAATCAGATCGAGTTTCACCCTTACCTCCAGAGCAAGCCCCTGCACGATCACTGTCGCGCGCTGGGTATCCGTCTCACGGCCTGGAGTCCGTTGATGCAGGCGGGCGCGCTGTTGCGGGATCCCGTGCTGGCGGCCATCGCGAGACGCCACGGACGCACTGTCGCCCAGGTCGTGCTGCGCTGGGACCTGCAAGTCGGCGTCGTCACCATCCCGAAATCCGTCCGGACTGCGCGCATCGCCGAGAACGCCGGCATCTTCGACTTCGTCCTGGACGACGCCGAAATGAAAGCGATCGCCGCCCTCGACGACGACCGGCGCAACGGCGCCGATCCGTTTCACTTTAATTTTTAAATCCGGCGGATTCAGCCGGTCCCGATCCCGGTGTCCGGTTCACGATCGCACCGAAAGTGATCCAGGCTTCGGCTTCAACGACCCGTTCATGCGCCTCGACATGGCCGCGGTTTTGGTTTTTTCTCCGAGTTCTACCGTGAGAATTCTGATCGTCGATGACCTGCCCCTCGGTCGCCAATTAATCTCGGACGTCATCACCCTGATGGGGCATGAGGCGATCGAGGCCGGCGATGGCAAAGCCGGACTGGCCCGCGCCCGGGAGCAGCCGATTCCGGATCTCATTGTGCTCGACGTCAATATGCCCGGTATGAACGGGTTCGAGGTGTGCAAGATTCTGAAATCCGACCCGGTTACCCAGGGTATTCCGATCATCTTCCTCACGTCTCAAAGCGAACCCGAGGACCGCATTCACGGCCTCAACATCGGCGCCGACGATTACCTGGCCAAGCCTTTTGCCATCCGTGAACTCTCCGCCCGCATCGACAAGCGCCTGCAGGCCCGACAGGCCACGGAGATGCTGCTGCGCCAGCAGGACGAAATCCGCCAGACCTTCGAACGCTTTGTCGCGCCGCAGGTGGTTGAGATCCTTCTCCGGGATCCTTCGCACCTGAAGCTCGGTGGCGACTTGCAGCAGGTGACGGTGATGTTCACCGACCTCGAGGGTTTCACGAGCTTGTCCGAACAAACCCCGCCCGACCGGTTGCTCAGCATCCTCAACCGCTATCATGAGCTCGTCTCCGGTCTGGTCCAAAAACACGGTGGCATCGTGAACAAGTTTATCGGCGACGGAGTGATGGCTTTGTTCAACACCCCGATTCTGCGGGAAGATCACGCGCGCTGCGCGGTCGAGGCCGCGCTCGCCATCCGCGAAGCCCTGCACTCGTTGCACGCAGAGTTCGAACCTCGTTTTCGTCTGCCCATCAAATGCGGCATCAGTACCGGTCCGGTGATCGTGGGCAATGTCGGCGCCGCCCACTGCATGGATTTCACCGCGCTGGGCGACACAGTGAACCTCGCCGCGCGACTCCAAGGCATCGCCACCGGCGAACAGATCATTATCAGCGACGATACCCGGGCGCAGCTCGACCCCAGTATCATGGTGAAACCGATGGGGGCTCTCGCCCTCAAGAACCGGTCCAAGACCGTGAATGCCTACACCGTAACCGGACGCGCCTAGCGCCGATCCGAGTTTGGACCCCGGCTGGCCGTATACGTCATCCATTTCGCTGCTCATGACCGGCCGATTTGTGCCGATGGAAGGAGTCATGCTCCGACTGCGCCTTGGTGCGATCATGCTCTTTATCGGTCTGTCCTCCTCTCTTTTCGGGGCGGCCGACTGGTCGCGCGTCAAGGCCGGCATCACCGCGGCGCAGACCGCGGAAGCGCTGGGCAAGCCTCTCATTCGCACCTACGGACGTGGCTTCGAGGTCTGGATCTATGACAGTTGCGGCGAAGTGGTTTTTGGCGGCGGCCCGGCTTTGGGTTGGAGCATGCCGGTCCCCAATCCCGAGTCCGCTTCACGTCCGGTCGAGCGCGACGTCCTGATCAAGCCGGTCGTCCGTCTGCCGACCCTGCGCAGCCTGACACCCCAGCAAACCGGCCCGTCGGAGTTGAGCGAGACCCGCTTCCGCTACGGTCGTCAGCGCTGAGGCCGTTCGGCCCCGGCCGGTCAAACCAGCATCAAATCCGTTTGCGGCGGCATCAGCAGGCTTGAACCCAGAGCCGATTGCCAATAGCGACAGGGTGTGGCGTTCTTCACCCGTATCCTGAACTTCAAGCAGGCTTTTCTGTCACGTCTGCGAGACAAGCGCACGCAACCCCGTTATACGGTCGGCGCCGCCTTCCCGTTGAAGGCGACGATCATTCTTTCGGGGGATAATATCGCGACGAAAAAAGGCCCGTCGGGCTCCGGCCTCAGCTGGAGCGGCCGGGCTGGCAACATCTCGGTGAATGGCATGAGCATCATGCTCCCTCCCGCCGCCCTCACTGCCCGCGGCGAGGAGACCAGCCTCCGCCTGACCCTCGACGATCACGAGATCGATCTCTCCTGCACCGTCGCCCACTTCCGGGTGTTCGCCACGCATTCGATCTGCGGCGTGAAGCTCAATTTCGATGATTTCAACGTGCAAAAGGCCTATCACCAGATCGTGGAGGCCGTGCGGATTGGCACTTCCTTTGAGCCGGTCGCACCTGCCAAATCGGCCGGCGCGGCGGTCCGTCAGCAATGGCGTTCGGTCAGCCGGTCCACGTTGTCCGAGTGGCGCAATGCCACCACCCACAAAATCGAGCGCTTCGAGCTCTCGGTCGGTGAGCATCGTCTGGCTGGCCAGGTGTCTCCGCCCAGCGTTAAGATCACTGGGCGTTCCTCCAACTCGAAGGCCCCGGTGGCGGAAGAAACTGCGCTCGAGGTCCGCGACTTTTTCCGTTGGGTCGCCTGCAACTTTCCACCCAAATCCGTGCCCGCCGATCTGCGGGACGTGATCAACCGTCTCACGTCGTCGAATCTGCTCGTCAACGGCGGCTGGTCTGCCCCGCCCCGGATGAGGTAATTTTGTTTTAGCGGGCGTCAAAAGGTAGGGCGCGACCGCTGGGCGCGCCGTCCGTCAGATTCACGTTGCCGGTAAATCGCGTTGGACCGAGCAGTCCCCCTGTCGGCCGAAAACTTTACCGCGCTCTGTTCACCACGGGTTCAACCGGTCTGTCCGCGAGATAAATCATATAAGCGGCTCGTTTCGCCTGCGCGTAAAGCTTCGCCGGCACCGCCTTGACCTCGAAGCCCGCCTGCTTGAGCCGCTTTTCGAGCACGGCATCGGGACACGCCGACCAGATGGCCGCCCGTCCCCCGGCCCGAAGCGCGAGAAAAATCTGCCGCAGGCCGTTTTCGCCGTAGAGCGCGTTGTTCTCGTTTTTCACCATCGCGGTGGTGCCGTTGTCGATGTCGAGCACGATGGCATCGTACGGAGATCGCACCGCGCGGTAAATCACGGTCCGTACGTCCTGCTCCAGCACGGTCACGCGCTGGTCCGCGAGCGAGCCGCCGTTGAGCTTGGCCAGAAAAGTGCGGTTCCACGCCACAATCTCGGGAAACAATTCGCAGACGTGCACGACGGCTTTCGGACCCGTGTGCTCCAACACGCTTTTGAGTGTGAAGCCCAACCCAAGTCCGCCAATCAACACGCGCGTCGCGGCCCCGCGATTCGGCTGTTTTTCGCAACCAAGCTTCCCCAGCTCGATCTCGGACGTGGATACCGCGGAGTGCATGAGCTGCTGGCCGTTGACCCGGATGCAATAGCTGCCGTCGTGCTCGACCAGCGTCATGCGCGCCCCGTTGGGCGTCTTCGTCTCGGCGAGCGTGATATTGGGCTTCATCGTCCGTCACGCTGGAGTGATTCGAGCCGGGATGAAAACACAAAGGAGCCGAGCAGCAAAGATCGCCTCGGCGTCTTGCTCTGTGCCTCACGGTCTTTGTGGTTAGCCAATCCATGGTCATCGGTATGATCCGTGGTCAGACCGCCTTGCCCTTAACTTAGCTCCTTTGCTGCTTTGTGTTCCTGATCCGGAGGCATCTGGCTTGTCAGGCCGTGCGCAAAGCCTCGTTGTGGGCGCGTGTCCGCCCTGCCCATTCCTCCACTGGCGCCGCTAGCGGGATCACCTGATCCCGATACGGTGCTCGACGCCTTCCTGAAGGCGATGGCGGCGCGCGGCATCACGCTCTACCCCGAGCAAGAGGAAGCTATCCTCGAGCTGTTTGCCGGGCGGAACGTCATCCTCAACACCCCGACCGGCTCCGGCAAGTCCCTCGTCGCGGCGGCGTTTCATTTCAAAGCGCTCTGCGCCGGCCAGCGCTCTGTCTACACGTGTCCCATCAAGGCATTGGTGAACGAAAAATTCCTGAGCCTCTGCCGCGATTTCGGCCCGGACCATGTCGGCATGATGACCGGCGACGCCTCCGTGAATCCGCAGGCTCCGGTCCTCTGCTGCACCGCCGAGATCCTCGCGAACATCGCCCTGACCCGCGGCGAGCAGGCCGAGGTTCGCGCGGTCATCATGGACGAGTTCCATTACTACTCCGATGCCGAGCGCGGTTACGCCTGGCAGGCTCCGCTCCTCACCCTGCCCCAGTCCCGTTTCCTGCTGATGTCAGCCACGCTCGGCTCGACGGATTTTTTCGAGAAGGAACTTACCCGCCTGACCGGCGCGCCCAGTCTCACCGTGCGGAGCGACCGCCGGCCCGTGCCCCTGGCCTTCGAGTATTCCGAGACGCCCCTCGCCGAACGCGTCACCCAACTGCTGGCGGACAACCGCGCTCCGGTTTATCTCGTTCACTTCACCCAACGCGCCGCGGCGGAGGCTGCGCAATCGCTGATGAGCCTGCCGGTCTGCACCAAGGACGAAAAGGCCGCGCTCGCGACCGCGTTGGAGCGGGTGAAATTCAACAGTCCCTACGGCAAGGATATGAAACGCTGGCTGCGCCATGGCATCGGCGTCCACCACGCAGGGCTCCTGCCGAAATACCGCATCCTCGTCGAGCAACTCGCCCAGAAAGGCCTGCTGAAGCTCATCTGCGGCACCGACACGCTCGGCGTCGGCATCAACGTTCCCATCCGCACGGTTCTCTTCACGCAGCTTTGGAAATACGACGGGGCCAAGGCCACCATTCTCAGTGTGCGCGATTTCCGGCAGGTTTCCGGCCGCGCCGGCCGGGCGGGCTACGATGACCAGGGTTATGTCATCGTTCAGGCGCCCGAACACGTCATCGAAAACAAACGCGCCGAGGAAAAAGCCGCCGCCGATCCGGCCAAAAAGAAGAAACTCGTGAAGGCCCGCGCGCCGGAAGGCTCGGTCGGCTGGGACGCCAGGACCTTCGAGCGGCTCCGCACCGCCCCACCCGAGGAATTGTCGTCCCGCTTCGACGTGTCGCATGGCATGCTGCTGCTCGTGCTCAGCCGAGATACCGACGGCTGCCGTGCGATGCGCCAGCTCATCAACGATTGCCATGAAACCCCGACCAGAAAGCGCGCCTTGCGCAAACGGGCTTGGCAACTCTTCCGCGCCCTGCTCGAGCGCAAGATCGTGGAGATCCTGCCAAAGGCAGCCTCATCTGCCTTTGGCCCTGAGCATGTCGAACGGGCCCCCTCCCCACGCCCGGCGAGCGGCCGCAAGCTGCGCGTGAACGTCGAACTTCAGGACGATTTCTCCCTGCACCAGGCGCTTTCGCTTTACCTGATCGACACCCTGCCGCTCCTCGACCGCGAGTCGCCCGACTACCCCTTCGACGTGCTCACCC
>DATCRM010000132.1:0-2873 GCA_036568985.1 Lacunisphaera sp.
CGTGACGAAGTTCAGCGAATTGATCGACGCACTGCCGCTGAGAGTCGCCGGCGTATTGGCCGGCGTCGGCGAAGTCGCGTTGAGGAACACGTTGCTCGTCGAGGAGAGCGCCGTGCTCTGCTGCGTTCCGCCGCTGGCCAGCGTGTAGTAGTTGCCCGCATCCGTGAAGCTGCCGCTGTTCGAGCCGGTGAAGTAGTAGCTGTTCGATCCGCTGCCCGTGGCCGTGAAGACCACGGTCACCGAGCCGCCCGTGTCGGAGAACGCGGCCGAATAGCCGCTCAGTCCTGTGGCCGAGAAGCTCGCGTTGCCCAGCGTGCTCGTGCCATAGCCGTTGATCAGCGTATACGAAACGCCAGTCGCGAGCGAGCCGCCCAGTTCATTGAAGTCGAAGATCACGCTCGACCCGATGGTCAGGCGGCCGCCGTTGATCGTGATGAGGTCGTTGACGCCGCCGCCCAAGGTGTTCGTCGTCCCGAGATCGAAGTCGAACGTGGTGCCCGCGCCCGAGCCGGTGTTCAGGCTGCCGACGGTCAGCGTGCCCGCGCTTCCGAAATCTCCGCGGGTGCCCGAGCCGTTGCTGCCCGGCGCGATATAGGCCACGTTGCTGCCGGTCGTGGCCATGGTGACGCCGCCGGTTACCGTGCCCGCGCCCGACAGGAGCGAGGCGACCGAGGTGTTGTTGCCCACGTTGAAGTTGCCTGCCCACGAGCCGCCCAGGTTTACCTTTCCACCGGTAATGGTCATCGTGCCGGTATTCGTGTTCGCCGCATTCAGCGTCAGCGTACCGGTCCCGCTCTTGGTCGAGGCGATGTTCTGGCCGGAGGTCGAGCTCAGGCCGGTGGTCGAGACGATGATGTTGCCCGCACCCGTGAAGGTCACCACATTGCTGCCCCCGGAAATGCCGCCCGTCAGCGTTAGCGAGCCGGCATCGGACGAAATCGTGGTCGCCGAAGCCGCCACGACCGAGCTCGAGTAGCTGTTCGCGCCGCTCACGTTTTCCAGCGCGCCCGTCGCGCCGGTTGCGCCGGCGCCATTCAAGGTCAGGGTCGTGCCGCCGCCGGCGATCCCGCCCTGCACCTGCACCGTGGCGCCGTTCGAAACCGTGATGGCGCTGGTCGAGCCAAAGGCCGTGCCGTTCTGGTAATTCAGAACGCCACCGGCGACCGACGTCGGGCTGACAAAGTTATTCGCGCCGCCGAAGACCAGCGTACCCGTGCCGCCCTTGGCGAAGCCCTTGGTGGCGATGCCCCCGCTGATGGTGCCGCCGATGGTCAGCGTGTTGCCGTTGACGGTAATGCCGGACTGTCCCGCCGTCATGGTGACGTTGCCCGTGCCCAGGTTCAGGCTATTGGACCCGGTAAAGGTCACCGCGCCGTTCAGGGCGATCTGGTTGTTGGTGGAAAGCGTCACGGGGCTGCCGCTGGTGTTGTCGAACGTACCGGCGTTGGCGAACGTCAATACGCCCGTTCCCATCGCCGTCGCGCTGTTGATGTCCACCGTGCCGCGGCCAAACGTCACGCCGCCGGAGAAGCTGTTGTTGCCGCTGAAGACCCACGTGCCGTTATTGACGGCGACGGCCAGCGTGCCGCCGGCCGTGCCGTCGGAGATTCTCCCGCCAAGGGTGTTTTGACCGGCGTTGTTCGAGCTCCCGGCGCCCAGGTTCAGCGTGACCGCGGAAGCGGTGCCGTTGGAAATCGAGCCCCCGATATTCAACAGATTACTGGGGTTGGTGGTATTGGTGTTGGCGAAGGTGTACGAGCCCTCCAGCACAAGAGGAGCGTTGATCGTTTCCGTCAGCCCCGATGCCGCCGTGTCTTGCGAGAAGGTGATCGAGCCGGAGGCGGAGAGGAGGATGGCATTGCCGGAGGTGCTGCCAATCGTGAACGAACTCGCCGTTGAGGCGCCGAAGGAAATCCCCGCGATGTTGAGGGTGCCGGTCGCGTTGTTGATGGCAATGGAAGTCTGGTTGCTGCTGGTGAACGTTGCGATGTCGGAGCTGTTCGTGGCCGTGGTTGAGCCCGGATTCGTGCCCGCCCCCGTGCTCCAGTCGTTTCCCGCTGAAAACCAATTGCCGTCGTCCGCGGTCGTGTTCCACGTTGCGCTGGCAGCGAGGGCATGACTTCCTGTGAGTACACTGGCCAACGCCAGACCGAGAGGGAGGAGCTTTTTCATGAGGGGTGGAGACAGTGGGGGTTGGAAAACCGGGGATGCTGTTTATCTTTCGCAGGTTTTAGCTAGTTGCGTCGGCCTGATTTCTTCTACTTCGAAGCAGACTATTCTAAACGGCCTTTAAGCGCAACACCTTTTTTTGTTCAGAGGTGAAAGCGAGGTGATGCCGCAATGGAATGTCAAAAATCGGGCTTGAAACTGTCATCGTCTTTGCCTACAAATAGCACTGCTTCCGAGCACGGTGTGACTCTCGTGCTAGGTCGCGGTTGCCACGCACACCGCTTCAGCCTCTTGACTCCGAATCCCGTGAAAATCCTCCTCTCCACCCTCATTTTTGCCTTCGGCTTGGCCTCCCTCCACGCCGAGGAGACGCTTTGGAACCTGACCTTCAAGGACCTGAAGCCCGGCCAGGCTCCTGCTGAAGTGCCCTACGCCGCGACGTGCACGGGACCGCAGAAAATTTCCACCGACGAGCAAAACACCCTGCTCGGCGCGGCGACGCTCGGCACGCTGCAGACACCGCTCGTCTTCACCAAGGGCAGCACCAGCGCCTACAAGCCGAGCCTGGCGTTGCGCGCGGATTCGGCGCTGAAGTCGGGCGTCGTCAACGTCCAGTTCGACCTGCTCTTCGACAAGATCACGCCCAGCGCGCAACCGGTGGAGACGCTGATGGCCTTTCCCTTCATCGGCGGCGACGGCGGCAC
>DATCRM010000133.1:0-4248 GCA_036568985.1 Lacunisphaera sp.
GCGGCTGACTCTCAAATGCGTGCGTCGCGAAACGCGAGGCAGTGGCAAGAATCGCAGCACGACGGACAACGTGCTCTGGGAGCACGAAGAGCGCATCGCCCCCGACAAGTGGCTGACGGGCGCCGAAGGCACGCGCGTGCCCGTGTTGTTCTATATACCGCCGGAGTGTACCGGCACCGACAACAGCGATCGCAACAACGAGATCGTGTGGCGGCTGTCGGCGTCGGCGGCGACAGCCGGCGTGGATTTCGCGACGCAATTCACGGTGCCGGTGTTTGCGACGGGTGAGACCGCCGCGCCGCCCGAGGCGGGTGCGCCGCTATTGGAGGAATACTCGGTGCAGCCGCTCGATGACGCCGCGTTGCGAGCCTGCGGCGTGCGGCGCGAGGGTGACACGTTTTATTTCAGCGCCAGCCACATGCCCGGCACCAAGATCACCACGGCGGTGCTGCAACTTGGCATTGTCGCCCTGCTGGTCTGGTTTTGGGGCCGCGACATTCCGGGCGTGGTGTGGGCGGTCACGATTTTCTTCGGGCTGATCATCGGCCTCTTCACGGCCGGCGTGTGGTTCAACCGCTACCAGCTGAGCATCGAGGCGAAGGATGCGGTTGTCACCAAGCCGCGCCCGTGGGGCACGAAGGTCACGCGCATGCCGCGGGCCGAGGTGGCGCAGGTGCGTCATGAGAAGTCGATGTCCTCGGGCGAGAACCAGTATTTCCGGCTGAGCTTGGTTGGCGCGGAAGGCGTGGACCCGGACATGTCCGGGTCGGCGGGCGAGCCATTCGCCGCGCGCAAGCTGCGGTATCAGCTGGAGCAGCTGAAGAAACAGGGTGCGTCCACACCCGAGCAACTGAAGGTCCTCGGCGGCGGACTCATCGACCAGATGAAAACGCAGGCGAAGTTCGTCGTGCCGTTTGCATCGCACATTCCCGGGCAAGGTCGGGCCGAGGCGATCGGGGCGCTGGTGCTGGCGGCGATCAAGCGGAAGTGATCAGCGAGATGGGGAGAACACGAAGCAGCGAAGGAGCAAAGCCGGACCGGATGGGATTAACCACGGAATACACGGAACACTCAGAAAGGGCTGAGGGGCGACGAACGCACACCGACCGGTCGTGACAAAAGTCCGTCAATGTCGTCTTGAGCGCGTGAAGGATCTACGGGGGGAAGGACATGAGGGGAGAGCGCTTGGATTCTTCGCTGCGCTCAGAATGACGAGGTGGAAAGGTTTCTGTCTATTCCGTGTGTTCTGTGGTTACCCAAGATCGGCGGATCGGCTTGGCTGCTTCGCTGCTTGGGGTTCAAATTCCGTCGGTCAAGCACGGGGTTTTGAGCCCGTCGCGCGTTCCGACCATACCCGATCTGCCGTTGGCACGGATCGGACGAAAGTTGCATGTTTACCCTGCTGGCGGGAGCGTGCAGGTTGCTGCCGGGCCAAATATCATGCATAAAAACCCGGCATTCGTGCGTGGATGGACTGATGCCCTGGTACAATCCCATTCCGACGGCATGAGCGCGACGGTTCCCGAAACGCTCCGAAGTTTCTATGTCGAAAACCGCCAGCAACTCTACACTTACGCGGTGGCTCTCACGGATCAGCGTGAGGCCGCGGAGGACGCCATGCACCAGGCATTCCAACGGCTGCTGCACCGGGGTTCGCTGCCGGAGGATTTGCGGCCCTACGTCTTCCGTTGCGTGCGTAACGCGGCGTTGGATTTCCGTCGGCGGGCCGGGGTGCGGGGAGACAGTCCCTTCGAGGAGACGGACGGCACCGGGGCCGTGCCGCCCACGGATCTTATTGAATCCCGTGAACTGGTCGCCCGGCTGCGGGAACTCCCTTCCGACGAACGCGAAACCATCATGCTGAAGATCTACGATCAGTTCACTTTCCGGGAGATCGCTGCGTTGCGCGGCGTGCCCCTGCCCACCGTGGCCTCGTGGTATCGTCGAGGCCTCGAGCGGCTCCGCGAAACCCTGAACCGCGAAAACCGATGAACGACGAACTCGAACAACGCCTGCGTGCGCTGCGTCTCACGCGCCCCTCCGCCGAACTGGACCGGCGCATGGACGATATCTTCCGCCAGGCGTCTGTTTCGGATGCTTCAATGCCGCGGCATTGGTGGTGGCTGGCTGCGTTGGCGGCCGGCGCGGTCGCAGCCTCTTTGGTGCTGATCATGAACCCCACCGTCGTCCCGGCGCCACCCGAACCGGTGGTGTATCACATCGAAGCACCAGATGTGATGCGTGAGTGGCTGGCGCCCACTTCCATCGAATCGCGTCCGCCTCCTGTCGTAATCGTGAGTGTCTTACCATCAAACCCTGCACCGCTATGAAGCTTTGCCTCCCAGTTATTCTCCTTTGCCTGTGTTCTCACCTTTGTCTGCCGGCGACATTATCGGCGGCAGAAACGGCGAAGTTCGAAGCTGTCCTTTACCTCTTTAGGGGTAACTCCATTTCCCATATCGATTTTAGCTCGGCCCTCAAGGGACCGCCCGCCCGGTCTGGCGGGGGAACCGTGATTACGCCTCCTGCAACGGTGCTCTTCGACAAAGAGCAACTGAACATGCAGGGGGCGTCTTACACATGGAATGACGGGCGCGGCGTGCCCGCGCAGTTCTCCGAAACCAAACTGCCGGCCATGGTCGCGCCCATGGGGGAAGCGGTAACGGTCCGGATGGCTGTTCCGGTCCAGTTTCTGGAGCGAACTCCGGACGGAAGTCTTAAGTTGCGGGAGATGGCGGGCGATTTGCCCGATACCCCGCATTATATCCTGACCTTGGTCGCGCGGCCAGCCGCCGATGGGCCGCTGGGCTACGATATGGCCGTTTCGTGCCGCATGGACATCGCGACCATGCAAGGACGCGAAAAGATCGCCGGGATAGACCTGGATGTTGGCCGGCCGATCACGGTGCGGTTCGATCGCCACATTGAATACTGGGGGCGTGAGAACGAGTGGTTTGGCCTCATGAGCGCGCAGGAAGAGAGCGGCGATTACGGCCTGTTTCTCTTGCTCAAGGTAACCACCCAGCCCGGCGCCGACGCGGTTTCGGCGGCACCCATGACCGAGGACGAACTGGACCGCTTCGTCTCCGCTTACAGCAGCCACCCGCAGCCCGAACTGGTGGAGCGCGCGATCGAGGGGGTGGGAGTTGCCGGCGGGAAATTTCTCGGGGCGCGGGAATACGAGTTGGTGGGCTTCTTTGCCGAGATTTTTGCCGCCAATCCCGAGCGGGTTGCCGCCTGGCGCAAGGTCATCGGGCGCCAGGGTGGGCCGGTCCGCAGTCTGTTCCGCGTAGCCTTGCGGTTGGGCAAGCCGGGCGCGGTGCTCGGCACGCAGGAAAGCTCGGTGCAGAACAACTCCATGTATTGGGGTGCCTTCTACGCCACCCGCAACCCGGCTTACTTGCGGAAGTTGGTCGACCAACTCGCCCTGCTCGATAGCGGACGCGAGGAACGTTTCAACGTCGGATCCATGGCCATGGAGCTCCTATCCTGGCAGGTCAGCAACAATCCGTTCGTGCGACCGATCTTGGTGGAATACCGGGCGGGCGCAACCCCGCGTACCCAAGAACTCATCACGGATCTGCTCCAAAAACCCCCCGCCATCATCCGTAAAGACCTGAACTTACTCTACCGCAGCCGGATCTTCCACCCCTATAGTGCCGACCCCCAGAACCGGCCGTCGTCCCCTCCCGTCGACTTCAATGATGCCGCCCAGAAACGGACTTCCCCTACCGGCGAATGGACCTCCGCGGGATCGGTGGAGCTTCCGTTCTCGCGCAAGTAATCAGACCTTCGTCGGTTTCACGCGCTGGCCGTCCTTGATGCGGTCGCCGGGATAAAGGATGACTTCGTCGCCTTCGGCCAGCCCCTCGGTCACTTGGATTTCGGCGCCGCTGGATTTGCCGGCGGTGACGGGCACGAGTTTTGCCTGACCGCCGCGGACGACATACGCGGCCCAGGCGTTGCCCTGGCGAAAAAGTCCGGACACCGGCAGCTTGAGCGCGCTGGCGCTTTCCCAAGTGATGACGCGCGCCTCGACGCGATAGTTGTCGCCGAGCGCCAGCCATTGCTCGCGCGGACTGGTGATGTCGACGACGACATAGACGCGCTGCTCCTCGACCCCGAGCGCGGAATACTTGGTGAAGGCGGCAGGCTCGACCAAACGCACCTTGCCGGTCAACGGGCCGGGGCCGCCCCATTGTTCGAGGGAAACGGGCGCGCCAGGGGCGATGGCGGCGCCGTCGCGGG
>DATCRM010000134.1:0-31394 GCA_036568985.1 Lacunisphaera sp.
GTCTATGACCGCCGGTTCGACAGAGATGCGAAGTTCGTCGGCGGTCATAGACCGCCGCTACAGGAGAAAATCAGGCGGCCGGCTTTTCTTCCCGCACCCACGCCACGGTCAGGGTCGCGGCGAGCAGCAGGCAAACCCCGCCGGCCATGACGGCGTGAACCAGATTGCCGTGCAGGTAGGTTTTGACGAGCTGGCCGAAAAAGAGCGCCGCGAGAATCTCCGGCAGCACGATGAAGAAATTGAAGATGCCCATGTAGACGCCGACGCGGCCCGCGGGCAGGGCGCCTGCCAGCATCGCGTAAGGCATGGAGAGGATCGAAGCCCACGCGACACCGCCGAGGGCGAGCGCGCCAAGCAGGAGATATTTTTGTTCCTCGCCGTGGATGAAGCCCACCGCGAGCAGGCCGAGGCCGCCGAGCGCCAGACAGACGCTATGAATGGATCGACGGGGGACTTTTCCCGCCAACGCCATGAGTCCGAAGGCCGCGAGGAATGTCACGCCGTCTTTCACGGCATAGCAAACGCCGGCCCACTCGGCGCCGCGTTTGAAAAGGTCGGATTCCGGATCGCTGCTGCCGAAGAGCACCGGCACCGCATTGGAGAAGTGCAGCCACATGCAGAACAACCCCAGCCACGTGAAAAATTGCACGACCGCCAGGCGCCGCATCAGCGCGGGCATATGCGCCAGCGCGTCGGCGATCTCGCGCACGAGATGCCCGAGGCCGCCGCTCGCGGTTTTCCGACGTCGGAACGCCTCCATGTTCTCCGGCGGATCTTCCCCGGTGGAAATCACCGTCCAAAGCACGGCGCCGAGGAACGCCGCCGCCCCGGCGTAGAACGAAATCTTGACGTTGGTCGGCAGCGCGTTGGCTCCATCCGCCGCGCTGCTCACACCGAACCAATTGCGCAGGATGTAGGGCAACAGGCCAGCCACCACTGCCCCGACGCCGATGAAGAAACTTTGCATGGCGAAACCCATGCCGCGCTGCCGCTCCGGCAGCTTGTCCGCGACGAACGCCCGAAACGGTTCCATCGAAACGTTGATCGACGCATCGAGCACCCACAGGAGCAACGCCGCCATATAGAACTTCGGCCAGTGCGGCAGCAGCCAGCCGGCGAGCAATCCGGAGTTGGGCATGAGCACGAGGGCCAGCGAACTCAGGATTGCGCCGACGAGGAAATAAGGCCGGCGCCGACCGAGCGGCCCCCAGGTGCGGTCGCTCATGGCGCCGATGATGGGCTGAACGAGGAGGCCCGTCAGCGGCGCGGCAAGCCAAAGGCGGGCGATCTGGTCGTCGGCTGCGCCGAGGTATTTGTAGATCGGACTCATGTTCGCCATCTGCAGGCCCCAGCCGAACTGGATGCCGAGGAACCCGAAGCTCATGTTCCAGATCGCGGGGAGGGAAAGGGGTCTCTGCTCTTTCATGGGGTGGGGCGGATAGCCACAAAGATACCCGTGCGCGAAGCGAGCCGACCGTTGGCTTGAACTTCCCCGCCGGCGTCATCCTGGGCCGTGCGAAGGATCCCGGGAGTCGGCGCACGTCTGTCCTTTCCCTTGGATCCTTCGCGGGGCTCAGGATGACGGTGTCTAAAATGGCTTGGGGTATTCAGAATTTTGCTCCCTCGCGAAGGTTGGAGGTTCAAACCGGCGGTTCGCTGAAATCCTTCACCGGCCGCTCGCCGGTGCGGTCGTAGAGGTCGATCCAGTGCCGGAGCGTGGCCGTCTTTTCCTTTCGAAGCGAGCCGAGTTCCGCCGCCGTGAAGCGCCACTGCCAGTTGCCTTCGGTGGTGCCAGGTCGGTTCAAGGTGGCCGAGGCCGGCAGATCAAGGAGGTCCTGCATGGGGATCACAGCGAGCCGCGAAGTGGTGGCGAGCGCCGCGCGGATGATCGGCCACGCGGAGTGCGAACTGTTCAGGTGAAAATACTCCGCGATCTTCCGGTCGTAAGGCGGCTTGAGCGACTCGAGCCAGCCGCGGGCGGTGAGATTGTCGTGCGTGCCGGTGTAAGCGACGCTGTCGGGCGGATAGAAGTGCGGGAGATTGGCGTTGTTGGCGTCGTGGCCGTAGGCGAATTGCAGCACCTTCATGCCCGGGAGACCGGCCGCGCGGCGCAAGTTGACCACGTCGGGACCGATGTAGCCGAGATCCTCCGCGATGATGCGGGCCTCCGGCAAGGCGGCCTGCACCGCTTGGAAAAACTCAAGCCCCGGCCCGCGCCGCCAATGGCCCGTGCGGGCGTCGGGAGCGCCGGCGGGAATCTCCCAGAACGTGTCGAACCCGCGGAAATGATCGAGGCGGATGACATCGTAGAGCTCGAACGCCGCGCGCAGCCGGTCGATCCACCACGCATAGCCGGTAAGCCGCAGGTGTTCCCAATCGTAGAGCGGGTTGCCCCAAAGCTGGCCGAACGCGGAAAAATAGTCGGGCGGCACGCCGGCCACGGCGAGCGGCTGGCCCTGGGCATCGAGCCGGAAAACCGCGCGATTGCGCCACGTGTCGGCGCTGTCGAGCGCAACAAAGATGGGGACATCGCCGATGATGCCCACCTTGCGGCTGGCGGCGTAGTGGCGCAGGCGTTCCCACTGGCCGAAAAAGATGTACTGATAGAAAGCCTGGCGGCCGGCCTCCCGCTTCACGGAATCGGGCAACCGGGCGCCCAGTCCGGGACTCCATTGCGCGTATTCGTCAGGCCAGGCGGGCCAGGCCCAGCCGCCGAAATGTTCCTTCAGCGCCATGAAGTCCGCATACGATTCGAGCCATTGGGCATGTTCGCGGCGAAATTCCGCGAACGAGCCGTGCCCGTTGAAGGTGTCGGCGCCGGATTCCAGGAAACGGTCGGCCGCCAACGCCAGCACACGCCAGAACTCCGCGTAAAGCCAGCCGTAGTCCACGTGCGTTTCGGGGAGATCGCGTAACGGCGCCAGCTCGCCCGCGGACAACAACCCGCCCGCGCGAAGCTCGCCCAAGTCGATGAAGTAGGGGTTGCCGGCGCTGGCGGAAAACAGCTGGTAGGGCGAATCGCCGTAGCCGGTCGGCCCGATCGGACAGATCTGCCAGTAACGCACTCCGGCGTCGGCGAGGAAATCCACGAAGGCCCGGCCACCCGCGCCCACGTTGCCGATGCCGTAGTCGCCTGGCAGCGAGGAAACGTGCGCCAGTACGCCGGCGGAGCGGGTGTTGAGCCAGGATTCGAGGACAGTTTTCATCCGGGACGCCGAACCGGGAATCATCCGGTTCGGGCGATGCTGAGTAGGGGGAGCGCAGCCACCGGAATTGGTGCCGGCGGCTGCGGAGGAGGGACGCTCGGATTAGAACTTGTAGGCGGCGCCCAGGGAGTACGAAGCGCCGTATTTCTGATAGTTGATCACCTGGCGCGGGTCGTCGTTGTTATAGGTGATGAGCGGTTCGTTGGTCAGGTTGTAGCCCTGCAGGAAAACCGACAGGTTCTTCAGCGGGCCGCTCTTCGGGAACGTGTAGCTCAGCTGGGCATCCACGACATTCTCGGGCTGGGCCATGGAGAAGCCGCCGTTGGGATTCACGTCGCCGCCTGGATTCGGCACGCCGAAGTTGGTGATGTATTGGCGATTCGCCGAGCGGTAGCGGTCGCTCACGCGGGCGGACCAGCCGTGCCGTTCGTAATAGACCGTGATCTGGGCCACTCTTTCCGAAAGCCCGGCGATCGGTGCGGTGCCGCTCGTCGGCCCCCAGGGCTTGATGCCGCTCTTGGTGAGCGCGCCGCCAAACTGGACGCCGAATCCCTTGAAGTTTTCGTTGATCAGTTCGCTGGCCAGCACCAGGGAGAACTCGAGGCCCCGGATGTTGCCGCCATCGCCGTTCATCGGCTGCGAAACGACGCCCTGCAGCAGCGCGGGCGTGCTGCCGGTAACCGGATACCCGCTGAAGTCGGCCAGCGAGCTCTGCTCATAGATGAAGTTGCGCAGTTTCTTGTAGAACCCGGCCACGGCGAAGTAGCCCTTGCTCTGCTTGAAATAGTGCTCGTAGGAAAGGTCCACCGAATCGGCGACCCACGGGCGAAGCGAGCTGTTGCCACCGCCGCCGCTCCACGGGCTCTGGCTGACGTTGGTCGAGCCGGCCTTGGTCGTGTCGTAGCCCCAGGTGCGCGAAGCACGCAGGTCATACATGCGAGGCCGGGCGATCTGGCGGGCGAGGCTGAAACGCAAGACACTCTGCTCGGTGAACTCGAAGTTGAGATTCAGGCTGGGCGAGAACTGCGTGTAGGTATCGCCGGCCGTGACCGGGTTCACGGTGTTGCCGTTGGCGGAAAGACCCTTGGAGGTTTGATCCGTGTGAATGATCCGGAAGCCGACGTTGCCCGTGACCGGAACCTTGCCGGCTTTGCCGGTGATCTCGGCTTGCGTGTAGAACTGCGAGACTTCCTCGCGGATCTGGAAGCGACGGGCGACGAAATCGGTGCCGTCGTTGCCCACGAGATTGAAGGCGCCGGAGTTGAAGTACGCGAGCGGATCGAAGGCATAGATCGGGCCGATGCCAATATAGCTGAAGTCGGTCGTGCCAATGCTGGCCGGCATGGCCGCGGTGGCGGCGCCGTTCTTTAGCACGGGAAACCCGGAAGGATTCTCGCCGTCGCGCTTGTAGCGGTCAGTGTAGCTGACGCCGACCTCGACCGCCGAGAAAAACCGCGACAGTTCGTGCCGCGTGGAAAGCTTCATCTGCGTCAACGAATCCTTGGATTGAAAACCCTTGTAGTAGCCAGGCGCTCCGGTCCCCGGGAACTTCCAGGTTTGCCAGCCTTGCGGGTCGCTGATCCGGAGGATCGAGGCATCGGCGTAGTTCTTGGTCGTCGTGACCACCGGTATCTGACCGGGAGCCAGTTTCACCGTCATCGTGTCGGCGGTGGTAAACGGCGTGCCGACCGAACTCAGGCCGGCCCAGAGCTCGAGGTTGAAATCGTCGCGTTTAACCCGCGAGAAACCGACATCGAAGGTGACGGGCCATTCGGAGGCCTTGCCCATGACGAGGTTCCAGCCGACCGCGATCGGCTTGTCGGACCGGGTGAACGTGTCGTTGCGCACGATGGGCTGGACGTTGGTGAACGTGGCGTTGGTGGCCAGGCCGCCGCTGGTGGTATAACCGGACTGCAATTGGGCGCTGCTCCAGTAAAGCGGGACCTCCATGCCGCGCAGCAGCTGGTCCTCGCTGAAGTCGGAGTAGTAAATGTCCACGATGCTGTGAATGTTCTCGTTGGGCTTGTATTCGATCACGCCCAGCCAGCTGTCGCGTTCGAGCACGCTGTTGCGCACGTAGGGCTTCATGCCGCCGAGGACGAGGTTGCCATTGTCGGTGGGATAACCCCACGCCTGGAATTGCTGGCCCGCGAAGGGCTTGCTCGAATGGGAATAACCGAGCGCAATGCCCAGCTTGCCGTCCTGAAACTGATCGATGTAGGACAGGTTGTAGCGATTGCCCGTGGATTTCGCGCTGGGCGTCAGTTCGCCGAGCTCGTTCCATTCGTAATAACCGCTAATCGCGACGACGCGGCTGGACTTGTCGAGCGGACGCACGGTGCGCAGATCCACCGTACCGGCCAGACCTTGGGAGACCAAGCTGGGTTCGGCCGTCTTGGACACGACGACCTGGCTCAACAGGTCGGCGGGATACTGGTCGTATTCCACCGCGCGATTCATGTTGGTGGTCGCCTGCTCGCGACCGTTGAACAGGCCGGTGCTGAAATCGCCGCTGAGGCCGCGGATGCTGATCTGCTGGCTGCGGCCGTTGCTGCGCTGGGTGGTGACACCGGTCAGACGCGTGAGGGCGTCGGCGATCGAGATGTCGGGCAACTTGCCGATGTCCTCGGCGCTGATGACTTCGGTGATCACCTTTTGTTTCTGCTTCATCTCCGCGGCGGCAGCGAGACTGCCGGCGAAGCCGGCCTGCACGGTGAATGTTTCCAGCACCACGGTTTCGTCCTTGGTAGTGCCGGCCGGGGTGGTGCTCTGGGCCAGGGTCGTGGCGGCGGGTTGCGCCAGCAGGAGACCCGCGGCCAATCCTCGACTGAGGAAATGGCGCGTATTGGTGCGTAGGGGGTTCATTGTATGCATGGTCAGGTTCGTGTGTATCGTTGGAGTATGCGAAAGCCGGGGTGGCGGCCTTTGTGTTCCTTAAGAAATCCCCGACGCCGTTCCGGCGCGAACCGGTTTGGCCGCAGAAAACCGCGATGACCCGGACAACTCTTAGGTCGAACCTCCAAGCTTATGCGCCAGCCTGCAGTGATCTCCGCAGCTGCTGACCGCACGGGCCGAGGGAAATCTCTCGAACGACAACCCGTGTTTCGCGAGGTCGAAATCAGAGACTGGTCGTACCCGACCTAAGATTTTTCCCGGTCATGCAGGAATTTTCACCAGCAGCCCGTTTGACCGCGGTTGGGTGCGCGCCAGCCTGTTCTTTGCCGATGCACTTTTCCAAACTGCTCCGCGTCCTCGCGTGCCTCGCCTCCAGTGCGATCACCATCCCCGGTCATGCCGAAGCGGTCGCGATCCCACGCTTCACTCATCCGGGAGCAGGCCAGACCTACTACTTTGTCCTCACCGACCGTTTTGCCAACGGGCGGACCGATAACGATACGGGTGGTTTCCCCGGCGGCCCGGAGGAACACGGCTTTGATCCGACCCGCATCGGCTATTTCCACGGGGGGGATTTCGCCGGGCTGACGGCGAAGCTGGATTATCTGAAGAATCTGGGCGTGACCGCCGTCTGGGTAACACCTCCGTTTCAAAACAAACCGGTGCAGGCGGGTTCCGCCGGCTACCACGGCTACTGGGTCACTGACTTTCTCAAGATCGACCCGCATCTTGGCACCAATGAGGATTTCCGGACCTTCGTCCAAGCCGCCCATTCCCGCGGCCTCAAGGTGTGCATGGATATCATCGTGAACCACACGGCTGACGTCATCCACTATCCGGACTACCGGACGGACTATATCGACATCAAAACCCGCCCGCTGCGCTCGGCAGCCGGCGCGCCGCTGGCTGAGCGCATCCTCGCCTACAATGGGCTGGGCGACACTGCGCGGCCGGCGTTGTCGGCCGAGATGAGCTTCGCCTACCGGCCGATCGTGCCGGAAGCGGAGAAAACCGTGAAGAACCCCGCCTGGTTGAACGACGTCACGCTCTACCACAACCGCGGTAATTCCGCGTTTCGTGACGAAAGCTCGACGCTCGGTGATTTCAGCGGGCTGGACGACACCTTCACCGAGCATCCGCGGGTCGTGCAGGGCATGATCGAGATTTTCACTTCCTGGGTGCGCGACTACGGCGTCGACGGCTTCCGGATCGACACCGCGCGCCATGTGAACAGCGAATTCTGGCAGGCCTTCGCGCCGGCGATCCGTGCGGCGGCGCGCGAGTCCGGCCGGCCGGGCTTCATCCAATTCGGCGAGGTTGCCAACGAAACGCTCGATGTGCCCTACCTCAGCGAGTTCTCGACCCACATGCCGCTCGATACGACGCTGGACTTCGGGTTCTTCGTGGCGATACGCAACTTTGTCTCCCGCGGCGGCCCGGTCGCGGCGCTGACCGACCTCTTCCACCGCGATGACCTCTACACCGACCACGACAGCAATATCCACACGACGACCACTTTCATCGGCAACCACGACGCGGGCCGTTTCGCGTATTTCCTTCAACAGGACAATCCCGGTGCCCCGCCCGAGCTGATCGCCGACCTGGTGAAGCTCGGCCACGGCCTGCTCTTTCTCTCGCGCGGCCAGCCTGTGCTCTACTACGGCGACGAACAAGGGATGGTCGGCCGCGGCGGCTGGGACATGCAGGCGCGCGAAAGCATGTTCGCCTCGCGGGCGCCGGCCTTCCGCGATGCTCCGCTGCTCGGCACCGCACGCACCGGCGCAGATGACAAGTTCGACCCACAGCATCCGTTCTACCAACTGTTCGCACGCCTCGCGGCGCTTCGCGCGGGGCACCCGGCCCTGCGCACCGGCGCGATGCTGCCGCGCACCACCGCCAGCCAGGACCTTTTTGCGTTCTCGCGCTTCGACCGACGCGAACGGGTGGAATACCTCGCCGCCTTCAACAACTCGCGCACGCAGACGCTGACGATCGCCGTGCCGACCAGCCAGTTGCCCGGCGCGAAGCTCGCCCGACTCTTCGCTTCGCGCGACGACATCACCGACGCACTCACTGCCGATGCCGAGGGCCGCGTCGTGGTTGCGTTGCCACCGCTGCAGTTCGCTGTCTGGCGCGCAGAGTCTCCGCTTCAAACCGCGCAAACCGCGCGCATCACCCTGGTCAACCCCGCACCTGGCGCCGCGCTCAGGTTCGGCAAGCGCGAACTGGATGGCAGCGTGTTTCCCTCACGGGCGGAGTTCCGCGCCGAGGTCTCCGGCGGCGACGGTCTCGGCGAAGTCACGTTCACCCTCGAACGCGCTTCGCGGCCGGGCCAGATCGAATACCTCGGCACCGACGACGCCTCGCCCTATCGTATTTTTTGGCGTCCGCCCAACGACCTGCCGGTCGGGGAGAAATTCACGATCACCGCCACGCACAGCGACCTCCGCGGACAGGTGGTGAGTTCGCAGGTGACCGGCCTCTCCATCGCATCCGCCGAAGTGCCCGCGGGCATCGTCGGCGCAAAAACCCCATTCATTACCCGGCAGCCTGCTTCAGTCCGCGCGGTGGCTGGCCAGAAAGTTACCCTCACCGTGGCCGCCGAAGGCACCGGCCCGCTCGAATACCAGTGGCTGCGCGACGACGAGGAAGTGATGGACGCTACCGAGGCGACTTTGGGGTTCCAAGTCGGACCGGAAACCTGCGGACACTATCGCGCCTTGGTGCGCAACCGCGCGGGCACCACGCTGAGTGCCGCGGTCGATGTGACCATAGAAACCCGGTGAGGATGGCCGCCCGCAGCGATTGAACTCAAGCCTCCCGGAGGGCCGAGCTCCTGCGAGGCCCCGATTGCCAAGCCGGACCAGCCTCGCGGGAGCTCGGCCCTCCGGGGGATAGTTATTCCGATAGTTTCAGCGTGGGGCTTGCGCACGGATGCGCCTGATCAGCTCGCGGATCGAGGCGGCGGTTTCCGCGTCGCCGTCGTCGCGCGATATCCGCCAGGCGTCGGCCAGTTGATCCAATGCCTCGTCCCGGCGCTTCAGACCGTAGAGCAGATTGGCCGTACGGAGCCTGAGGGGGATGGGCACCGGTCCGCAGCGCGCCGCCCCGATCAAGGCTTGGGCGGCCCCGGCCTGATCACCCCGCGCCTCGTGGATTTGCGCCGCCCGGAAAAAATTCGCCTGATTGTCCGGCTGAAAGCCGGCGTGAGCCACGCTGATGTCTTCGGCCTCCTTGGTTTTGCCCTGGGCCGTGAGCAACGCGACCAGCGCCTCCAGCGCCGCCTCGTTGCGCGGATCGGCGTCGAGCACGGCGCGGGTGTCGGTCTCCGCCGCAACCGGATCGCCCGCCAACTGGGCTAAACGTCCCCGATAAAACCGCAGGGCCAGGGATGCGGGTCGACGGGCCAGCGCTTGGTCGAACCAGATCCGGCCGTCGGCAAAGCGTTTGCTGCGAGTGAAGAAATCCGCGATGGCCGGCGTCATCTTTGCGAGCTCGCGCGGCGTGCAGTTGGCAGCGGTGGCGAACAGCCTTTGCTCCGCCTCCGCGAAGCGGCCCAAGCGAGCGAGCTTGATGGCCTCGTCGGCCGCGAGCGCGTAGTTGTCCGGCTGCAGGGCCTGCGTGCGCCGCACTTGATCGAGAGCATCGGCCAGGTGACCCAGATCGTCGGCCAGTTCCACCTCGAGCTTGGCCAGCTCGGGATTGTCGGGATCGCTCGCCGCCGCGGCGCGCACGACCTGGTGGGCGCGCTGCAAGGCCGCCGGATCGCGACGAACGGTCTCGGCCGCCGCCAATGCTCGCGCGTCCCGCGCCTGGTCCGCGGCGTAGGTGAGTTGGTTCGAGAAAGGTGCGTGCCCCGTGATGAGTGCAGCGCGCTGCAGCACGCCGAAACGTTCCACGGGGGTGTAGCCGATCGCGGCCGCGATCTGCTCAGGATCGAGCCAGGTCCCACGGCCCGGCCGGCCGGCGAACAACGCACGCTCGATCCCGTCCGCCATCAGCCGGGCGATCCGCTGGTTCCCCTCCCAATCGGGATGCACATGCTCGAACATCAGGTCGCGGCCGACCATGTCGCCCGCGGATAACGGATCGGAACCGAGCTCCAGGGCCGCGTCCACCAGGGTGACGGATGAAAAATCGCGGGCCACCTGCCGGGCAATCTCGTTCAGGCGCGGAGACGGACGGAACCGCAACGCGTCCCATTGCTGCGCCGCCAGAAAATATTTCCGAGCCGCGGCCGCGTGACCCGCCTGCTGTTCGAGCGTGCCGAGCATGAATGCGGTATCGGCGTAGCCGGGATCGAGCCGCCAGGCTTCTTCCAGCTGCGCGCGAGCCGTGTCGTTCTCCCCGAGTTTCCAAGCCAGCCGGCCTTCGGCGAAAGCACGCTGCCAAGAGGCGCGTTCCGCGTCCGTCTGATCCGCTCGGGGCAGGGAGAGGAAAGGCGGGGAATCCTTCAAGTTGGATACGACAGTGCAAATCACGGTCGGGGTGCCGGCACCTTCGGCCACGCGGACGATGTCACGCAGGTTGGCTTCATAATTCCGGTAAACCGTTTCCAGCCGCGGGTCGTCGCCGCGCACCGCGTGGTCCATGAACATCGCCATGCCGCCCCACTCGGGCGCCGCCGCACCCCGTGAGGCGAGCTTGGCGGTTATCGCCGACAGCAGCTGGCCCGTGCGCGAGCCGCGCAAGGTCACGTTCAGCCGGATGAGCCACCGCGGCCACATTTGCGAGAGATAGGAGCAACCCGGGCCGTAGGGACCGACCACCTCGTTGTTTCCCATGTAGACCACATATAGGTCCGGCTCGAACCCGGCCAGGTCGCGCGCGATCTGGTAAACCACATGCGAGTTGATCGCCACGACGCCGGTGTTGATGAGCTCGATGGTTTTGTCGGGGTACCGCGCACGCAGCAGCGCGCGCAGTTGGGGTGCAAAGGCGAAGGCCGGCGCCGGAATGCCCTGCGCGGCTGATTCGCCGAGCACGACGATCCGCACGGTTCCCGAAGGCTTGCGGGCGGCCACGCGCTGGTTGAGCGGGCGGAGATCGAAGCTCCCGGGGAGAAACAGGCTGACGTATTCGGGATTCGTCCGATACCAGCCGGGCCGGTCGTCGGGGATCAGGAACTTCGCGGACCGGCCGAAGCCGATCAGGCGCAAACCACCTTCGAGCCCGAACAACAGCAGCGCCGGAATGATGAGCGCCGTGAAGAGCCGGAAAAACCAGAGCTTGCCGGTGGCGCGAGACGGCGGGCCCGGATTCCGCAACGAGGGGTTTTCGGCGGCACTCACGAGAAAGCGTCGCGATGCTGCTTTATCCGGTGGAGCAGGTCAACCGCCGCGACCTTCCCCCTCGCGCACAGCCGCCGGCGGGATTGTCATTGAAATCCCACGTCACCTACGGCGAATTGAAGGGATCATGCCGTCCGACACCGCGCTTACCCCTGGCTGCGATGTGCTCCTGCTCGAGGATGATGCCGCGCTCCGCCGGCGTCTGACCGCACATCTGCGCGGACTCGGGGCCGAGGTAACAGAGGCCGGACGGCTCGACGAAGTCCGGCGGCTGCTCGGCACACTGCGGTTCGAATACGCGCTGGTCGACCTGCATCTACCCGACGGCGAGGTGCTCGATCTGTTCCGGGAAGGGCTGTTTTCGGAAAACACCGCGGTGGTGGTGATGACCGCTTTCGGCGGCATCAAACAGGCGGTCGAGGCGATGCGCTTGGGTGCCTGCGATTATCTCGCGAAGCCCTTCGAGTTCGAACAAATCGCGTTGGCGTTCCTGCGCGGACGCCGCAGCCGGACCGCGGCGCGCCGTGAGGAGCACCAGTTGCGTCGAAGTGACGGGCAAGCGGAGGATGTTTTCCTGGGTGAACCTTTGCGCGCCCAGCTCGAGACGATTCTCACCGCGGAAGGCCGGCTGGAGCGGCCACCCCCGGTGTTGATCGAAGGCGAGACCGGCACCGGAAAAAGCCGGCTCGCCCGTTGGCTGCACGCCCACGGTCCACGCGCGCAGCAACCATTCATCCCGGTCAATTGTGCCGCGCTGCCCGAAAACCTCGCCGAGGCCGAGCTGTTTGGCCATGAGCGCGGCGCCTTCACCGACGCGAAGCAAGGCCGGCTCGGGCTGTTTGAGGCTGCGGATGGCGGCACGCTTTTTCTCGATGAGGTGGGAGTCCTCGCCGCCGGCACCCAGGCGAAAATCCTCACGGCCGTCGAGGATGGCGTGATCCGCCGGCTCGGTGGCACCCGGGAAATCAGGACCGATGTGCGCATCATCGCGGCCAGCAACCAGCCGCTGGCCGGTTTGGTCCAGGCCGGAAAATTTCGCGACGATCTCTTTCATCGGCTCCACCTGTTGCGCATCGTGCTGCCGCCGCTGCGTGAACGCGCAGCCGACATTGTACCGCTGGCCCGGCATCTCCTCAGTCGCATTTCCGCCCGGCACCGGCTGGGCGCCTTGCAGTTCTCCGCGGCGGCCGAAGCCGCCCTCGTGGCGCATGCGTGGCCAGGCAACATCCGCGAGCTCGCGCACGAGATCGAGCGGGCGTTGATTTTCTCCTCCGGACCCACCCTCGACCTCGCCACCCTCGGTCCTCCGGGCCCGGTTGCAGCCGGCGCCGGCTGGCGCAATCCCTCATGGCACCTGCCCGAAAGTGGTTTCTCGATCGACCAGATGGTCGACCAGCTCGTCGCCGAAGCCTTGCGGGAAACGGGCAACAACGTTTCCGCCGCCGCCCGTCGCTTGGGCGTGACCCGGGAATTTCTCCGCTATCGCCTGGCGTCGACCCGTCGCCCGCCCCAGGAGCCCGGCTAAAATTGCCGGGCCATCGCGGAATGGTGATGGCCCACCATCGTCTCAGGGCGGATTGGTTGCAGGCCACCACATGAAGCACTGCAGCTTTTCCCGGTTTCCGATGGTTTTTGACCGAAGCCGTTCGTCATGAGTGCTCTTGGCACCGGAATGAAAACGTGGCACGTTTCGCGCAAAGAGGATCGCGCTGCGCGCAATCCCGCGCCGGCGCTTAAAACCCCTATTATGAACTCACGACAGCCTGTGTGTTTGCTCTTTCTCGGTTTGCTTGGCTCGGTTTTCCCCGCCGGGTCCGACAATAATTCCACGACCACGGCCACGCCGACTCAAAGCTACACCGATCACGGTTCCACCACCAGCCAGGTTGATTTCAACACCTCTTCCTACAATCATTCCAATTTCGGCAACGGTTGGTGGAATTATAACACCACGATGGGCGGCACGAGCACCGTCACCACCTACTACCGGATGCTAGTGGCTCCGCCCATTCCTCCGGCCCTGGGCGAGCCGGTGCCGCCCCGGCGGGCCGCAGCCTCGATGGCCAAGTTTTCCCCGCCGACCACGCTGGCCGAATTCGTCTACGAACCGTTCTTCATGCCGCTCAGCCCGCTGTTGTTTTCCGAGGACCTGAGCAAGGCCCGGCGGGAAAAACTCACCGCCTATCGCACCGCGCGCAGCAGCGCGCTTGAGGCCCTGCGCGCCCGGCTCGATTCGCTCCAGTCCGCCACGCCCGAAGTCCGGCAGAGTGAGCTCGCCGCCTTTGCCCGCACCCAGACGCCCGCCCTCGCCGAATTGGAACGCACGGCCGAGGAGATGCGCGAAAACTTCGTGGAAGGCGGCTGGTTTGAGGCGGGCAGCAACTGGAACTCGACCCGGCAGTGGCGCCTCGGCGACAACACCCGCTGGGAATCCAACATCGACGAGATCAAAGTCGTGCTCGGCGCCGCTTTTTTCCAGGAAGGCCTTTCGCCCGCGCAGCGGCGCCTGCTGCGGGAACTGTCGATGGAGCTCTACGATTCCCTCCAGTCACCGACCGAGGAAATCTCCCTGAGTTCGCCCGGCCCCTTCTTCTATTTCACGCCGGAGACGGCCCGCATCCGTCTGCCCGCCGAGATGCCGCCGGAACTCGACCAGAAGATCCGCTCTTATCAGGACGAAAAGGCCGCATTGAAACAGGAACTGCGGACAGCGCTCTACCGCCAGGACCGCGCCTTTTTTGAATTCAAGCGCACCAACGCGCTCAAGGCCCTCGCCGAACAGCAGGCCTCGCGTCTGGCCCGGGTCGAGCAGCTGGCCGAGGAAATCCGTGCGGGACTCGCCTTGCTTCCCAATCCAGCCAAGCCGCCTTCGATCCCCATTCCCCGCGAGCTGGCGAGCCGGGTTAACCAATACCTGAACGACAAGGTCGCCTGGCAGCGCGCGATGATCGCCCGCCGCGAGGCGCTGCGGAACGAGTTCCCGGAGGACCGGGTCGAGTTCGTGCGCCAGCGCGACAGCATTGCCATCCAGCTCGTCGGAAACCGGCGCACGAAACCCGAGACGAAGTCCCGGCGTGACGCCGCCGTCGCGGAGCTGGAGAACTTCAACGCCCAGCAGACGAAGAGCTACGCGGCCCTCGCCCGGGAAAAAGAAAAGATCCGCGGTGAGCTGCTGGGAGTTGCGAGTTCCCTCGCAAGCCGGAGCGGCGGCAAATCGATCGAGCTGCTGCTGACCGAATTCGGTTATGCATTTGCCCAACAGGAACGTTGGGAGCGCTACACGGATTATGAAACGGCCGTGTTGCAACCGGGGCTGTCGTCCGAACAGCGCCGCCTCCTGTTCGGCGCTGCCCTGGAGCGACTGGAACTGCCGATCGGCAGCCTGTTCTGATCCCGCCTCCCGCGCATGCCCCGCGCTTTCACCACCCGTGCCGCCGCCGGCGCCTTTGTCGCCGGCGGCTTGCTGGTGGCCATCTTCGCGGTGCTCGTGCTGCAATTCCGCCGCGAGCTCACTGCGGAGATTCACCGCAAGATGATCGAGCGCGACGCCGCCGTGTTGCATCCCGTCGCGTTGCAACAATTGCGCGACGCCGCCGGGCTGCATGCCGGCACACCACCGCCTGCGCCCGCCCCGGTCGTTTACGCCGGAGCCGATGATTCGTTCTCGCCCAATAGCGACTCGGTGCTCGCGGTGCTCGCCACCCTCAAAAGCGCCCAACAAACCGGCATGCTAGGCGTCGCGGTGTTCGATGCAGAAGGTAATCCCTTGCGCGCCGTACCCTCGTCGATGCTGTTCGTCGATCTGCCGCCCGACGACTACCTCGAGCTCACACGCATGAATCCCATCAGCCACTATCACCCGGAGTTCACGTTGACCCCCGCTTTCGGCGGTATGTCTCCCGCGCCGGTCCTGGAGGTCCTGCTGCCGCTCCATTACCCTGGATCCAACGCTCTCGTCGGCGTCGCCCAATATTTTATCGATGCCCGGCCGCTGGCACGCGAACTGGCCGTCATTGACGCCCGAATTGAGCATCAGACCCGGTTGACCCTAGGGCTCGGCGCCAGTTCGATTCTCCTGATCGTCGGGGTGGCCCACTGGGGTTTGGTTCGCGCCCAACGACTCATTGCGGAACGTAACGAGCGGCTGATCCGCGCCAACCTGGAACTTTCGCTCGCGGCCAAGGCTTCGGTGCTGGGTCAGATTACCTCGCACCTGTTGCATGGACTGCAGGGCCCGGTGGCCGGGCTGCGCGCCGTGCTGGCCACCCGCAGCCCGCACGAGAGCACCGAGGACTGGCAGTCGGCGGCGGACTACACGGCCCGGTTGCAGACGATGATCCAGGAAACCGTGTCCATGCTCAGCGAACGCAGTTCATCCACGGCCTACGAACTTAGCGGCCATGACCTGATTACCGCCCTGCGCAAACGACACGAGCCGGCGGCCCGCACCCAAGGCGTGGCTTTGGTTATCGCCGGCGGGTTCGCCGCCTGCCTCGACAGCAACCGGGGCAACCTGCTATGCCTGATCGGCGGCAATCTCATCGAGAACGCCGTCCAGGCGGGTCCGCCGGGGAGCACCGTGCGCGTGACCTTGGATCTCGTGGACGACGGTGTCTTTCTGTCGGTGGCCGACGAGGGTGCCGGTATCCCCGAAGAGGTCCTGCACCGCTTGTTCCAACCCGGCCGCAGCAGCAAGTCCGGCGGCACGGGCCTCGGCTTGGCCATTAGCCATCTGCTGGCGCTCGAAATCGGCGCTGAATTGGCCCTCGTGAGAACGGGGCCGGGCGGCACTTTGTTTTCCGTCAATCTGCCGCTGCGAGCCGAATCGCTTTGATTGTAGGAGCCTGTTTACAGGCGACCTCCGGCGGAGTCTATCAATGTAACCCTCCATCGCCTGTAAACAGGCTCCTACAATTCCGATCCGTGAACTCGGTTTCAGCCTTGCGGCAAAACGCTCTGCTCGCGACGGGCGGCTTCCAGTTGCTCAATCAGGCGGCCGATCATGTCCTCATCCCAGTTTTTCTGCCGGGCATGTTGCAGGCGTTCTTCCAGCCATGCGATATGCTGATCCAGACGCGACCGCTCGGCGCCTGCGTCAACGGGCCGGGCTTGGAACACGGCCACGGCGCCGATCAACAGGGCGACCAAAGGAACGATGAGGATGACGAGCGCTTCCATGAGGCGCTGAAGCTACCGTCGGGCTCGTCCATCGCAACCTACGGGAGTCGTTCACTGCGGTTATGAAGCCTTGCTCCCGCTCTCCATAAGCAAAAAGGCGCGGCCGCTTAGGGCCGCGCCAGTGAAGCATTTCCGACTCAGGCTTCCAGTTGCGGACGGGAAGGCTCGGGCCAGTCAATGTGGTAGAACTTGCCGCGGGGCTTGTCGGTGCGCTCGTAGGTGTGCGCGCCGAAGTAGTCGCGCTGGCCTTGGAGCAGGTTGGCCGGAAGCCGGGCCGAACGGTAGCTGTCGTAGTAGGCGAGGGCCGAGGCGAACGTCGGGGCCGGTACGCCGCACTCGGCGGCAAGGGCGACGACTTTGCGCCAGTTTTCCTGCGCCTTTTTCACGGTCTTGTTGAAGTACGCGTCGAGGAGGAGGTTCGCGAGCTTCGGGTTGCGCGCGTAGGCTTCGGTGATCTTTTGCAGGAAGGTCGCACGGATGATGCAACCACCACGCCAGATCTGGGCGATCTCGCCGAAGTTGAGCGTCCACTTGTATTCCTGCTGGGCGGTGCGCATGAGCTGGAAGCCCTGGGCGTACGAGCAGATCTTGGAGCAATAGAGCGCGTCGTGGATGGCCTGAACGAGCGCTTTTTTGGAGCCGCGGTATTTTTTGCTCGGGCCCTTGAGGATCTTCGAAGCGGCCACGCGCTCCTCTTTGACGGCGGAGATGCAGCGGGCGAACACGGATTCAGCGATCGTCGGAGCGGGCACGCCCATGTCGAGTGCGTTCACCGAGGTCCACTTGCCGGTGCCTTTCTGGCCCGCGGTGTCGAGCACGATGTCGACAAAGGGTTTCTTCGTAACCGGGTCCTTCTGCTTGAGGATGTCGGCGGTGATCTCGATGAGGAAGGAGCCGAGCATGCCTTGGTTCCACTCGGAGAAGATGGCGCCCATTTCAGCGGGCTTGAGACCGAGGAGCCCCTTCATCAGCGCATAGGCCTCGCAGATCATCTGCATGTCACCGTATTCGATGCCATTGTGCACCATCTTCACGTAATGACCGGCGCCGTTCTCGCCGATGTAGGTGTTGCAGGGCACGCCACCAACGATCGGTTTGCCAGGGGCGGCGCCGGTCAGGGGCTTGCCCGTCTTGGCGTCCACCTTCGCGGCGATGGCGTTCCACACGGGAGCGAGCTCCTTATAGGCGGCCGGATCGCCGCCGGGCATGAGGGCCGGACCGAAACGCGCACCTTCCTCGCCACCGGACACGCCGGAACCAATGAAGCGAAGACCTTTCTCCTTCAGCGCCTTTTCGCGGCGGATGGTGTCGGTCCAGAGAGCGTTGCCACCATCGATGATGATGTCACCAGCCTCGAAAAGCGCCGCGAGGCCGTCGATGACGGCATCGGTGGCCTTGCCGGCTTGGACGAGGATCACCGCCTTGCGGGGCTTCGCGAGCGATTGAACAAATTCCTCGAGGGTCTTGGTGCCGACGAGACCGCCCGGCGTATTGGGATTCTCCGCGACGAACTTTTCCGTCTTCTCGACGGTGCGGTTGTAGACCGAAATCTGGAAGCCGTGGTCGGCTATGTTGAGGGCGAGATTCTGACCCATCACAGCGAGACCGATGAGTCCGATGTCAGAGTGCGTTTTGGCCATAAGTAGGGGCGATGCCTAGCATTCGCTTTCCCAAAGACCAATCCGATTTTGTCCGGGCCCGTGTAATAACCAAAACCGCTGATGGATCAGGGCTTGGGTGTGCTTTTTTGTTTGGTCTCGTAGGCGCCGGCGCTGGGAAAGAAGGGCGCGATCTTGTTGACGATCGGCGTCAGAAACTTCGGCTCGTTGCGGTTATAGACCCAGGAGAAGAAGACCACCGTGCAGACTACGAACACGATCACAGCCGCGATGATCTTGTTCATGCGCATGACGCGCCGCAAAAGAAACACCACCACGATGAATGCCAGCACCGCGATCCCAACCTTCAGCCACACCTCGGGCTTGAGGGTCTGCATCTTTTCCAAGGCGGTTACCGCGAGCAACAACATGGCATGTTAGTTAATGCGGCGATCCCGCGAGACGAGTCTTTTTGGGAGCGCTTCTGGTTTTCACAAATGATTGGCGGCCACGCGCCAGACCGTCAGTAACGCTGCGCCACGCCGAGGTAATCGAGCAGCCAGGCTTCCTTCCACACACGGAAGCGGCCCTCGGGGGTGATCTTGCCGTATTCCTCGCGATCGGCGTGCGGCAAAAGATAACCGAGTTCGGTGTTCACCATCTCCATTTGCTGTTGCTGCTGATTGATGTCGTCAATCGGGCTCGTTTCCCATGGCACCGGACGCTCCCGGGCTTTGTCCAGTCTGGACTGGTGCCGAGCCATCAGGCCGGGCAACCCGCGCCGCCATGGGGTGCGCTCGACGAGCCAGCTTTCGGGATAGAAGCCGCCAAACGGAATGTAGAGGTTGTCCGTCACGTATCGCCGGCCACTGGCTGTTCGTGTGGAAAGGCTGTAGCAAACCGTGATGGCCCCGCTTTCCTGCGGCACGAAAAGCGTATGCAGCCGGGTCGTGGCATCGTGGGTGTGGTGGACGGAGGTGCGGAGCCAGATGCCGCCGCCGAGGTCGGCCTTGAGCGCCTGGACCGGGACAAACCGATGATCGCGCAGCCAGTCGCGGACCTTCAGCAGACGCTTTTGCGTCGGCCATTCGTCACCGCTGTTGTTGACCACATAGCGGGGGAAAAGGGGAAGCGGGCTCAGGCTGATGGCGGTGACCTTGAACCAGTTGAACGCCGACTCCACGAGAAACCAGAGCAGAAACGCCGCGCCGGCGATCACCCATGCCGGTCGCTCAACCAAATCGAGCTGCTCGTTGGCCTGCGCGGCAAACATTGCAAATAGGATCCACCGCAACCACCGGATCGGGATGGCCAGCAACGGCGACGCAATCCGCAGGTCGATGTAGAAAAGCATCAGCAGCAACGCGACCGCCGGGGCGAGAAACAGTGAAAGTGTCTCGGTCATGGTGGTGAAAAAGGATCGCGGCCTGTGGCCGCGCGGCCTCAGCTCAGCCGCACGGGCATGATCACGCAGACGAAGCTCTCCAGTGTCTTGAAGACCCCGGGGCTGACCTCGTCCTTCAGCTCAAAAAACACCTCGTCCTTGGTCAGGGCGCGAAGTGGATCCATGACGAACTGCGGGTTGAAGGCCACTTGCAAGTCGGGACCGCTGTAGGAGATCGCCATGGATTCGTGAGCCTCGCCGAAATCGGGCGAGGACGCGGTGATCTCGAGGAGATTGGAGCTCAGTTTGATCTTCACCGAGTTGGATTTCTCGGAAGTTACCAGCGCTGCGCGGTGGACACACTGGAGGAAGAGCTCGCGCTCGAGCTTGATGCGCTGGTGCGTCTCCTTGGGAATCACCTGTTGATAATTCGGATAGTTACCCTCCACCACCTTGGAGAAAAGGTAGATGCTCTCCGTGAGACCGCCGGATTCCTTGCCGGTCTCGATCTGGAACGCCGCGCGGCGGTCATTGAAGGCGATCGAAAGCTTTTCCCCCTTGCCGAGCAGGCGCAGTAACTCGGCCACGGTTTTGGCCGGGAGAATGATCGCTCCCGCACTGGCGGCCGGCACGGCAAGTTCCTTGCTGACCAGGGCGAGACGGCGGCCATCGGTCGCCACCAGTGCCAGCTTGCCGTCCTTGAAATTGAAATAGACGCCGTTGAGGATGTAGCGGGTCTCGTCGGTCGATTGCGCGTAAGCGACGTTGCCGAGCATTGTCGCCAGCTCCGCCTGATCGAGGCTGTGGTTCTTGTCATCACCCGTGTCGGGCAACTTGGGAAATTCCTCGGCGCCGATGCCCATGATGCGGAAATTCGAGCCACCCGACGCGATCTTGACCTGGTGATTGGCCGTGGAGTCGAAGGATACGTCGACGTTGGGCAGTTCGCGCACGATGGTGGCGAGACGTTTCACCGGCAGCGTGACGGAACCGCCCTCCTTGACCTCCGCCTTGATCTTGCAGCGGATACCCAGGTCGAGATTGGTCGTCGTCAGGGAGATGCTGTCCTTCTCGGCCTCGATGAGCACATTGCTCAGGATGGGCATCGCGGCCTTGGAACCGACAACATTGAGGACCTGGGCCAGGCCGTTGCTGAAGTGGTCGCGATTGATTTTAAATTTCATCGGGCGGTGCGTTGTTTTGGGGCTTTGACTAACAAAGGAATGATTAGAGAGGTATTCAATAAGGAAGTATCCGTATTATTATGGTCCGCGATTATCCGAACAACTCTGTGGTCACCGAGGGAAAGGCGGCCGCCATCTTGGTGTGAAACCCGTCTGAACAACTGCTAATAACTGGCGGGTTGTTCACAGGGAAAAGTTATTCGGAACTTTCCTGCTTCATCTTCACAACCTTTCGGCGCAGCGCACGCATCTGCGCATGACGCATGGCACGCTGGTAGTGGGCAAACAATCCGTAGGCGATATAACCGAGGAAAAGGAAGAAGAGAGCGACCTCCTGCAGGCGGACGACCAGGATGATCCCGATAAAGACCACGACCAGGGTCCGGAGCCGGGTGCGCGTTTCCCAATTTACCTGCTTGAAGCTGGGATAGCGAATCGTGCTGACCATCAGAAATGACACGAGGATGAGGATCAGCGGCAGCGCGAGCGTGAGTTGGCGTAGCTCCTTGGCGTTCGCCGACAGGTTTAGGAGCAGCAAGACAAGGGACGCTACGGTGCCGGCCGCCGCCGGTATGGGCAGGCCGACAAAATCCTTGCTGGATTCCGCTTCGATGCGATGGAGCAGGGGATTGGTGATGACATTGAAACGGGCCAAGCGCACTGCACCGCATAGCAGATAAATAAAGGCGATGATCCAGCCGAACTCCCGGAACCACTGGTACTGCTCCCGCGGCGCGAGAATCAGAAAGAATACCATGAGTGCCGGCGTCATCCCGAAAGACACCACGTCGGCTAGCGAGTCGAACTCCGCCCCGAATAGCGACGTCCGGCCGCCCATGCGCGCCAAGCGTCCGTCCAGGGAGTCAAAAATTACCGCAGCGAGAATCAGCCACACCGCGTGCGTGTAGAGAGTCATCCACGACGAATTGGGATGCAGTGCCAGATACTCGCCGCCGTCGGTCAGCAATCGGGCCTGGATACACTTGATCACCGCGGCGAAACCGCAGAACAGGTTCCCCGCCGTCATGAGGTTTGGCAGGAAATAGATCCGGCTCGCCTGGGTGACGTTGTAGGGGTTCTCGCGTTGCGACAGGTCCGACATGGGCTCGGCTTACTTGGTCAGGCTTTCCAGATAGCGCCAGAACTTCGAGTCCTGTTCAAAGAGCTGTTTCTCGCTGACCGGAAGTTTCATCCGGAAAAGCGCATCCTCCAGTGAATCCTTGTGCAGGATGTAGTGCGTGTGCAGCTTGTCGTCGTCGACCGTGAAGTAGAACCGAAACTCGCCGGCGCGCAGCCGGTAAAAGGTGCGATCCCCGCGCGTGAAACGGCCGAGCGGTTCGCGCGGATTGGCGAGATCGGCCGGGCGGATCTTGCTGATGGGATCGATGGCTTCCAATTGCGCCAGCTTATCGAGCCGGTTCAGCTCGCGCATGCTTTGTTCGGAAAATGTGACCTGAAACATGGTGATTGGACGTGGGCGTTGGTGTTGCGAGACCGGGGCATCGGACCCGCAGCCATCAGCACGGTGCCGAACGTATGTGAAAAACAGTCCTGTATCCCACTGGTTATCGACAGCAACGCTATTAATCCGCGCCGAGGGAGGGAATAGGGGCGGAGAGACCAAGGACCAAAGACCAAGAGACCGCCGCCCTGCTGAACGTAGCGGCCGCCACTCGCCAGCGGGCCGGGATTGAAAAGCCCCCCTATGAAGAGGGGTGCCCGCTAGGGCGGTGTATGCGGCGTTTGATGAAGACCCGTCACCTGCAAATCGCACAAATGAACGCGAATTGGCTGCCTTGGATGAACCTCGATCACGTTCTCCGCATCTTTATTGCGCCCTGCCGCCCGGCAACTAACCTGTGCGCATCGACTCCGGAGCTGTCACGCTTGCCGACATTCGCTCCGCCCGCCGGCGTATCGCCGGTGGCGTGGTCGTCACGCCCTGTCCGGAATCCATCCCATTGTCGGACATCACGGGCGCGCGGATTTTCTGCAAACTCGACAACCTGCAGCGCACCGGCTCGTTCAAGGAGCGCGGCGCCCGCAACGCCCTGCTCCAACTTGGTCCACGGCAGAAGAAACTCGGGGTGATCGCAGCCTCCGCCGGCAACCACGCCCTCGGCCTCGCTTACCATGGCCGCTTGCTGGGCATTCCGGTGACGGTGGTCATGCCCGATTACGCCCCGCTCATCAAGGTCAGCACCTGTCGCAAGCTCGGCGCCCGGGTCGTCATGGCCGGCCGCGATTTCGCCGAGGCCCGCACCCGGGCGGATGCCTTGGTGGTCCGGGAGGGACTTACCTATATCCACGGCTTTGATCATCCCGCCATTATCGCCGGCCAGGGTACGATGGCGCTTGAGATGCTCGAGCAGGTCCGCGGAGCCGATGCGATCGTGTGTCCGATCGGCGGCGCCGGTCTCATCGCGGGCATCGCGGTCGCCGCCAAGGCGCTGCGGCCGAAGATCCAGATCATCGGCGTTGAATCCGTGGCCACGGCCAGCTTCACCGCCGCGCTCCGCGCGAAACACCCCGTCACCATCCCGCGTCGCGCCACGCTCGCCGACGGCCTCGCGGTGCTGCGAGTCGGCGATAACGCCTTCCGACTCGCCCGTGCGCGGCTCAATCGCGTCGTGCGGGTCTCGGAGGATTGGATCGCCCTCGCGATCCTCCGGATGATCGAGCTCGAAAAGATTGTCGTCGAGGGGGCCGCCGCGGCGCCGCTCGCCGCGCTCATGGCGGGCCTGCTGCCCGAGCTGGCCGGAAAAAAAGTCATCCTCACTGTCGGTGGCGGCAACATCGACCCGACGATTCTCAGCCGGGTGATCGAGAAGGGACTCGTCCGCGACGGCCGGCTCACGCGGTTCACGGTGAGCATCAGCGACCGCCCTGGCGGACTCGCGGAATTGACGCGTGTGATCGCGGCCAGCGGCGCGAGCATCAAGGACATCGCGCACGATCGCGCTTTCAGCGGCCCCGATGTTTCCGCCGTCAACGCGATCTGCACCGTCGAGACTCGCGACCGCACCCACATCCGCGACTTGCATAGCGCCCTTCGCCGGCAAGGTTTCCCGGTGAGGATCTCCCGGTAGGGCTTGCGGGCGCGGCGGCGTGATCGGCTAAGTCGTCGGATGTCGGCTGACGAACAGCGGACGATAGGCGGCGCGATACACCCAGGCGAGGTACAGCTCGAAGGCGGCGAACACCGCCGCCATGGGCAGGCCCGAATGTTCCAGGACGATATGAAAGGCCAGGCTGTTCACAAAAAAAGGCGCGAGGAGCAGCAGCGCGAGCGGGACAAAGCGATTAAGCACCAGGAGTACGCCGGAAACCAACATCGTCGCGCCGATCAACTGCATCATATAGCCGGACGTCGCGAGCGCCGTGGCGAAGGTCAGGGCTTTTTCGGGCAACGGAGTCTCGGGTGGTGGGATGAAATTGAAGAAGCCATTGAGACCGAAAATAACCATGGGCAAGCCAAGCAGGATCCGGGCGGTGGCCGGGAAGAAGCGGGTAAATGACTTCCGTTGTCTTCCGGAGAGGTCAGAGGTGGAGTCGAGGGTCGTGGTTTTCATGGGGAGGAGTGGTTTTTGATTCGTGGTGGATGGTTCATACCTTCAACGAATGGGGACGCTTCTTTCGGACACCTGTCCGCAGATTTGGAGCCTCCGCGAAAACCGGAGCAAACAGCGCAAGCTTGAATCCTCGGTAATAAAACGACCGCTTTCGAACCGAGGTGGCGCGCGATGGTCCGTCCGGAACCGATGAGAATCACCGAAATCGCCTTCACGGGCTACGCTGTCACCGACATGAACCGGGCCAAAACTTTCTACGAGGGCACCCTCGGGCTCACCAAATCCCGCGGCTTCGGCCTGCCGGAGGGGGAGGAGTCGTGGGCGGAATACGATATCGGGGCCGGTTGCCTCGCCTTGATCAGCGGAGGCGGTGAGGAATGGCCGCCGCACGCGGCCGGCACGGCCGTGGCGCTGGAGGTCGACGATTTCGAAGGTTACGTGGCCCGGCTGCGCGCCGATGGCGTGAAGTTTGTTTGGGAACCACGCGATGCACCCATGTGCCGGATGGTCGTGGTCGCCGATCCCGACGGCAACTGGGTCGTCCTTCACCAGCGCAAAGCCGTGCACCCGGACGCCGGCGGTATAACCTGAGGGCGACGCGCCGCCCTCACCGTGCGAATTTTCCGCAGCGAGGCGGCTGTCTGCGGAGAATTTTCTCCCCGCACCCTGTGTGGCAACGTCACGCGGAGTTCACCTAGGCTCCATCTGGCCGACATAAATGGCGCGTAGAGTGGGCGCATGATTCCGGTCTTGGGTCTTATACGCGTTCGCGGTCGTCCGCCTCTCCGGTGGAGCGCGGAGGTCTGGTCGTTCATTCTGCTCGCGCTGCTGGCGCTGACCGCGCTGCCTGCGCCATCGTCAGCGAGCGTGCTCGGCTGGAACGCCGATGCACTCGCGGTCGATCTGGACCACGCCGGCAAACTGCCGTCCGCGCCCGCGGGGGTGACGGAAATCAAGTTTACCGAGTTCTACCAAAGGCCGGTTGGCCCGCGTGGGCTCGAATTGACCGCCAAAGCCCGCGCGCTCGCCGGCCACCGTGTGCGCCTCCTCGGATTCATGGTCCGGCAGGACGCGCCCTCGCCCGGGGTCGCGATCCTCGCCCCGTACGCGCTGGCCACCGACGAGCATGAATACGGTCTGTGCGATGACCTGCCGCCCGCGGTCGTTTTCGTAACGGTCCCCGCTTTCCGCGGCGAAGCCGTGCCATACACGCCCGGCCCGCTGCTGCTCACCGGCCGGCTGGAGATTGGCCCGCACGAAGAGGCCGACGGCCGGGTGTCGCAACTGCGGCTCGTGTTGGATGCGGAGCCAACGCCCGCGCCTGCGCAAACCGTCGCGGTCTCAGCCGTGAAATGATTTTTCTCACCCGCCACTCTTTCGCTATGAAAACTGCCCTTCGCACAACCCTCGCGGCCAGCGCTCTGCTGGCCGCCGCCCAAACCTCCGCTTGGGCCGCTCCCGTGATCTCGCGGCTCACGCCACCCAGCATGCTGTTTTTCGCCGGCGTGCAAGGCGGTCCCTACGTCGCGCGCTTCCTCGAAGACCAGCGCTTCGACCTCCAGGCCACGATCCGACCCGACGCAGGCCAGACGATTACCGGCGCCCGGTTCGCGGTGGACGGCCAGGCCGTCAACACCAACCCGGTCAATCTCCTGCCGTGCGATGCCGCGGGCCTGCCCGCCAACACCGTCGCGGCCACGTTGCGCGCTTACCGCAACTCGCGGCCGGGCGTGCATACGCTCACGGTCCAGGCCACGCAGAGTGACGGACAGACCGTGACCGCCACCGGCGATTTTCAAGTCATCGAACTCTCGCGCGGCGGCCGTCGCGCGAAAAACGTCATCATCATGATCGGCGACGGCATGGGCATCGCTCATCGCACGGCCGCCCGCGTCATCTATCGCGGCCTTGCGATGGGCAAGGCGCTCGAGCCGCTCGAAATGGATGACATGGACAGCGTCTCGCTCGTGAAGACCGCGTCGCTCAACTCCATCATCACCGACTCCGCGCCCGGCGCCGCCTGTTATTCCAGCGGCAACAAGTGCAACAACAACCAGCAGGGAGTCTTCCCCGACGACACGAGCAGCAAGTTCGACAACCCGCGCGTCGAGCTCATCGGCGAATATCTTGCGCGCACGCAGGGCAAGGCGCTCGGCATCGTCACCACCGCGGATGTGTTTGACGCCACACCCGCGGCCTTCGGCAGCCACACCCAGGATCGTGGCGCCGGCACCGGCATCTGCGACGGCTACCTCGACGAACAGGCCGCCAAGTCCAATCTCCGTGTGCTCCTCGGCGGCGGCCGCAAGTGGTTCCTCCCCGGCGGCACGCCCGGCTCGGCTCGCAGCGCGGCCAACGACAGCGTGCTCGCTCCCGAACTCGCCGGCGCGTGGGGTGTGGTCACCGGCGCGAGCGACCCGGCGCGCAACCTCCTCGGCGATTTCCAAGCCGCGGGCTTCGGCTATGCGCCCGACAAGACCTCGCTCAACTCCGTCGCCGCCAGCTCCACCAAACTCCTCGGCCTCTTCGCGTTCTCCAACATGAATGTCGCGAAGGACAAGCTCGACAAGCGCCGCGGCCTCTCGACCGTGGTGGACGATTACGGGTTCCCCGACCAGCCGTTGCTCGAAGAGATGACTTCCGCCGCGCTGAATGTGCTGAAGAAAAACCGCGAAGGCTTCGTCGTCATGATCGAGGCCGCCTCGATCGACAAGCAGGCGCACAACATGGATAGCGAGCGCTGGCTCCTTGAAACCATCGAATTCGACAAAGCCATCGGCGTAGCGAAGCGTTTTGCCGAGGAAAATCCGGACACGCTTGTCATCGTCACCGCCGACCACGAATGCGCCGGGGTCAACATCATCGGTGCCGCCAACCGCACGGTCGCGCAACTCCAGGCGGTTTCGAGCAATCCCGACGCCGCCACCGGCAAGGCCAACCTGCAGGGCGCGGTCGGCACCTACGAGGCCGCCGGCTTCCCGGTCTATAAACTCGCGGCCGATGGGTACCCGCAGTCCACCGATGTCGACTACAAGCTGCTCATCGGTTACGCCGCCAACGCCGACCGTTACGAGGACTGGCTGACGAATGCGCAGCCGTTGCGTGACGGCCAGCAGCCGTTCAACGGCGTCGCACCGCTCAACACGTATCCGAGCGGTCCCACCGCGCGCGATACCGCGAGCAATTTCCTCGTCACCGGCCAGGTGCCCGGCTCCAGTGCGGTGCATACCGGCTCGGACATTCCGCTCACGGCGAGCGGACGTGGCGCCGGACTCTTCAAGGGCGTCGTGGACAACACCGATGTCTTCTTCCTCACCATGCAAGCCGTGGTTGGCGGCGAAGAAAGCGCCCCGCACCGGTTCTCGTGGCTGCAATGAGGCGCCTGGTCTGAAACAGAGCGGATTGATGTCACCCCCGCCCCGCCCACGCGCGCGGCGGGGTTTGTTTTTGATCGGGGACAGCTCCGCAGAGACCGAAAAGTGGGGTCAGACTTTCTTGCCGTAGGCCGGATCGACTTTGATCAGCGCGGTGGCGGCGAGCGAGGGCAGGGTGGCGAGGCAGACCCAGATGAAGAAGTGCGGATAACCGAGCCACGCCTGGATGCGGCCCGAGACCATGCCTGGCAGCATCATGCCGAGCGCCATGAAACCCGTGCAGATCGCATAATGCGCGGTTTTGTGCGCCCCGTCGGCGACCAGCATCATGTAAACCAGGAACGCCGTGAACCCGAAGCCATAACCGGCCTGCTCCACCACGACCGCGACGCTGATTATCCCCGGCGCGGCCGGTTGCGCGTAGGCGAGCCACACATAGGCCAGGTTGGGCACATGCATGCACAGCAGCATGGGCCAGAGCATCCGCTTCAGACCGAATCGCGCGACCGCGAGCCCACCCAAAATGCCGCCAACGGTCAGCGCCACGATACCATAGGTGCCGTAGATCAATCCTACCTGACTCGTGCTCAGGCCGAGCCCACCTACGGCGCGATCGTCGAGCAGGAAGGGTTGCACGAGCTTGACCAGTTGAGCCTCGCCCAGCCGATACAAAAGCAGAAACGCGAGGATGCATCCGATCCCCTTCTTCCGGAAAAACGCGGCGAACGCCTCCAGCCAATCCACCGCGATGCCGGATTGCTCCGCCACCGGGCCGTCGCCCGCCGGGCGCGGCAGAAAGACGAGATGATAGAGCGCGACCAAAACAAACACCACCGCTGGCGGCACAAAGACCCAGGCCCACGCCAGGCGGACATCGCCCGTGGTTTCTTCCAACCGGCCGGCCAGCCAGACCAATCCGCCTTGGCCGGCGATGTTGGCCAGCCGATAGAAAGTGCTGCGCACGCCTACGAACGCCGCCTGTTGGTGTGTCGGCAGGGCGAGCAAATAGAAGCCGTCGGCTGCGATGTCGTGCGTGGCCGAGGCGAAAGCCAGCAACCAGAACACCGCGAGCGTCCAGCGGAAGAAATCCGGCCCCGGCACGGTGAGCGCCACGGCCGCCAGCCCGGCGCCGATGAAAAACTGCAGTGCCACGATCCACGCACGTTTCGTGCGGAAGCGGTCGACCAGCGGAGACCACAGCGGCTTGATGACCCACGGCAGGTAGAGCCAGCTCGTGTAGAACGCGAGATCGGCGTTGGAGACCCCGAGTTTCTTATACATCGGCACCGATAACGCCACGACCGTGACGTAGGGCACCGCCTGGCAGAAATACAGGCTGGGCACCCACGACCACGCGCGCCACGGACTGGGCTGGGAAAAATCCATTGGTGGGCTGAGCGTGGAGTTTTGGCCCCGTCACGCAACGGAGGAACCATTTCCGGGTGCATTTACCCCGGACTGGATCACCATGCAGGTGAAAAATATTCGGGTTGCGTGCAACCGGCTTGCCGTGGCCGGAGAATAGATCAGCGTGAGGCCGGCCCTGATACCCATGCGATTCTTCATTCCGCCGTTCAGGTTTCCATCACGGTTTGGCGCGGGCCTCATGCTTGTCCTGCTGGGCGGGCTGGCCGGTCCGGCTCATGCGGCCGACTTCGGGTTGGCGAGCCAGCCGCTGCTCAGTCTTCAGACGGTTTTGATCGTACTCGGAGCCTTTGCGGTCTTCGTGTTGCTGGTCGTGGCGTGGAGCCATTCCCTGCGCCGCCAAGTACGCCGGAAGACCGAGCAGATGCTTGAACGCCTGGAGCTGCAGGCGCGCCGCCAGACCGGAGTGCAGAACGCGGCCCGGCTCGAATCGCTCGAGGCGCTCGCCGGCGGCATTGCCCATGATTACAACAATCTTCTCACCATCATCATGGGCAACGTGGCCCTGATGAAGGATTCGCCGCAGCTCAGGGGGAGCGATGCCGCCCACGGCCTGGCGGAAATTGAACGCAGCGTCGAGCGGGCGCGGGATCTCACGCGGCAGCTGCTCACTTTCGCCACCGGCGGCGAGCCGTCGCGCGCGCCGATGGACGTTGAGGAAATGGTCCGCACAGTGGTCGAGAAAACCCTGCGCGGCACCAAGCTGGGCGTCGAGTTTACCGTCGAGCCCGGGCTATGGGCCGGGGACGGCGACCGCGACCAGTTGGTCCAGGTGGTGCAAAACATCGTGAACAACTCGCTCCAAGCCGGGCCGCATCACGGCAACTTGCGGGTCGCGCTGGCAAACCACGCCGTCGAGTCCGATGGCACGGAAACGCAGAAACCCGGCCGCTATGTCCGGGTTGCGATTTCCGATTCCGGCACCGGTATCGCGCCGGATGTTCTGCCGAAGATATTCGATCCCTATTTCACCACGCGCCGCGGTTCACGCGGCCTCGGCCTGGCCACCGTTTATTCCATCGTGAACCGGCATGGAGGCTGGGTTGACGCCGCCTCCACGCTCGGGCTGGGCACCACCGTGACGCTTTGGCTGCCCGCCACCATGGTGGCCATCACGAAAGAAACACCGGAGCCGTCGTCGGTGCCCGCACCCGCGACATCGGTCACCCCCGGAAAACCACGGGTGTTGCTCATGGACGACGAGGAGGGGGTGCGCACCATCGCCTCCACCGTGCTGCTCCGCATGGGACTCGATGTCACGGCCGTCGCCGACGGCGAGAGTGCCCTGGTGGAATTCGAAAAAGCCCGGAATTCCAACCGACCTTACGCGCTGCTCATCGTGGACCTGACGATCCAGGGAGGCATGGGCGGGCGGGAGACGGTCGAGGCGATCCGGAAACTCGATCCGTTGGTACCCGCGATTGTTTCGAGCGGCTATTCCAGTGATCCCGTAATGGCCAATTACCAGAGCTACGGTTTTCAAGCCATGGTCGCCAAACCCTTCGGAGTATCCGCCCTGGCCGAAGTAGTCCGCCGGTTCATCCCGTTGGAAGATCCGAGCTGATTTCAGTTACCGCGAGATTGCGAGACAGGACGCGATGCAAGGATGCGCGCGAGCCTGACTATCGCGCGGGATGAACGACGTTATCACCACACCCCGCCCAACGGGCACCCCTCTCCAGCCGGAGTCATGCAGTTGGAACTGGTGGAACCGGGCCTCCGGACCGGTTTTTCCTCGCACACCTAACCAACCCGTCCGGAGGCCGGGTTCCACCATTCGATGCAGAACGATACAGAGGATGCGACCGCTTCGACTGCATGGTTCCGGCTCCAGAGGGGATCTTCGGTTGCGGTGGTTTGGGTCCCCTCTGGAGAGGGGTGGCGCGAAGCGACGGGGTGTGGCCTCCGGGCCCTCCACCTTATGTTGCCAGCAAATCCTGATATTGCCGGTGCCGCTCGATGAATTTCGCGACATAGGAACACGCCGGGATCACTTTGCGGCCCGCCGCCCGTGCGTCGGTCAGGGCGGCGCGCACCAATTGCTCTGCGATGCCTTTGCCGCGCAGTGCGGTCGGAACGAAGGTGTGGGTGAACACCAGATTCCCATCAACCTGCTCGTATTCGCACACCGAAAGGTGGCTATCGACGACCGCCTCGTAGCGGTTCGCTTCCCGGTTGTGCTGAACTGTGATGGGATCCGGCATGAGCGACTTCGTTTCAGATAAGCCGGGAAACACTATTCAGCCACTCTCTTTTTGTCATCTGGTGCGGCCGCGTTGTGTGCAGC
>DATCRM010000135.1:0-3097 GCA_036568985.1 Lacunisphaera sp.
CTCGTTGCCACCGCCATAGCCCCACTGAACGAGCTTCGTGCCATTGGCCGTTCCGCCGCTCGAAGCCGCCATGGGTTTGTTGCCGTAGCGGCTGACGACGTAGTAGGTCCCGTCCGGCATGGTGCGGCCGCTGTCACCCCACAGTCCCAGATCGCCGATGGCTACGCCGCCTGCTCCATTGTTGGCGGTGATCTGAATCTGGTAGTAGCGATAGGCCGTCGTGTTGCCGAGGTTATACGTATTCTGGCCGAACCGGTTGGCGAAGGACTGGTTGCTCTGCGTGTCGAGGGTCGTCCAAGTGGTGCCGTCTTGGGAGCCGAGGAAGTTCCAGTTCTTCGGATCGCGATCCGCCACGTCGGCACAGGCAACCGTGTAGCGTTTGACGACCTGAGCGTTGCCCGAGCCGAAGTCGTACTGGAGCCAGCCGGTGGGCGCGTTCCAGCCATACCACTTGGAACCGGGGTCGCCATTGAACGCATCGTCGGAGCCTCCCACTTGGGGGCCGGCATTGATGTTGGCCGTTGTGGTGCCGCCGAAGGCGAGGTTGACCATCGCCGTAGGCAGCGAAGCCGCGCCGAACTGCGGCGAATTACCGCTGGTGCCGGCGGAGTTTTTCGCCCGGGCCACGTAATAATAGGTGACGCCCGCGCTCACGGTCGTGTCCACGTAGCTGGTTTTGTCGGGGGACAGGTTGCTGGCGAGGGCGGTATAGCCGCTGCCCGAGGTGGTCGAGCGGAGCAGATCGTAGCCGGTGGCGCCGAAAGACGGGAGCCAGCGCACGGTGACGGCGCTGGCGGAGCCGGAGGCAAACAGGGTGGCCGGGGCGGCCGGAGTCGTCACCAGGCCGCCGGTTCCGCCGGTGAAGGCGACGTTTTCAAAGGTGGCGGTGTTGGTCGTGGTCGAACCGCTGTTGACGAACAGTCCGATATGAAGCGTGGACGGGAGGCTGGCGTAATAGACGCTGAGCCCGGCCGCCCAACTGGTGCCATCCGGCGACGTGTAGGTATTGAGCATGTCGCCCCGGCGTTCGATCTTAAGCCAGTAGGGCATGCCGAGAGGATGGCTGCGCGAAATATCGTCGCGGTTGCTTCCGCCCCAGACATCGGTCCACCCGCGCATGTGGGATTCGATCCGGATGTCAGCGGGGTCGGGTTTGATCCCGATCCAGGCGCGTTTCGAGAAGGTGTTGGTCAGCGTGTCGCGGATCATCAATCCGGCCTTGGCTTGCGCGCCCGGAGATTGGGACGAGGTGAGTTTTGCGACCATGGCGCAGTCGCCGGTCATGGTTTGATAAACAAACTGGCAGTCGTCGGCCGTATCGCTCCAGACCCCGTTGCCGAGTCCGGTTATCGTCCATACGCCGTTGGCGTAAGAGGCGCTGCGTCCGGCGGTCTGGGTGCCGAGGGTGGTCAGGGTCAACCCGCTGGATGCCAACGAAACCGCCGGGCGAACCGCAGCCGCCGGCGTAGTGGCGGTGCTGAAATCGGTCGCCTTTGCATACATGAAGTTGCCGCCATCCACCGGCTGGCCTTCGAGTTTACGGTCGATCCAGGGAGTGGGGATGCCGCGACGAATTTTGTAAGCGTTCTGGATGAGGTAGAGCGCCCCGCGATTGGCGGTGTAAGGCCCGGCTGCATTGGTGTAATAGAGCGCATCGATCGTGCCGAAAGGCACGAAGGGATTGTCCGATTCAAGAGTGTTGCGGGCGTAGTATTCGGCGCAGGCCAGCAGGCGGTTATCCGATTCGGAATAGAGGTCGATGCCTTGTTTCCAGGCCACTTCGGAGAGGAAAGCGGCGCTGATAAGCCCACCGTAGAGATGGCCCGCGTCGCGGCCCGTCTCGCCCATCTCGCCCGTGGCCAGGGTGTTGGGCAGGCCGGCGGCGGGGTTGGTGCGGTAAGCGTCGATGACGTGGTTGAACTTGTCCACGTCGTCGCAGAAAGCGGCGATGGCGATGCCGGCCGCTTGGTAGATGTAACCTTTGTTTGCAGGCCCGGTGATATAGTTCCCTGCCAGGCACTTGGGCCAGTAAACAGTCAGGAAGTAGTTTTTGACCGTGGTCGTGTCGGCCTCCGTCCAGCCGGACCAGGTGCCGCGCAGGATGCTGGCGCCACCGGCGTAGCACTGGGCGTAGTCGCCGATCGAGAGCGGGATCTCTTGACCGCTGAAGCTCGTCTGCGTGGTTGCCCACGCAATGAGGATGTTGCGGGCCTTCTGCGCGTAAGCGTCGTTGCCGGTGAAATACCACATCCGCGCGAGATTATACACGGCGGCCATGTCATTCTTCCATGCGTTGAGGTTTACATCAGGGGTGCGACTGACGTCCGCAAACGGCCCTTGCATGACATAGTCGAGGCTGGAATGCCAATCGCCTGCGAGGTTGGCGTAGCCTTGCTTCCAGGGTTGCTGGTTGAGGCTGGCCTTGATGACGTCCAACTCCTCGCGGGTGGTTGGAATGCAAGGGTGGGTGTAGGCCTGGGTCAAAGACTGTCCTAGGCCGAGCAGCAATAGACAAATTGCCGCCATACGGGTTTTTGATTTCATTCAGGTTTTTGGGTTGGTCACGCTCGGGTTAAAGCGTGACTAGGGTTTTTTGGGGGAGATACCTGAGGGGGCACGGTTCCGTGGGAATAGCGGGTTTTTCCCCTCAAAAGCCGACATTGCTTTTGAAAGATTTCGCCAATCCGGCGATTCCTAAGAAATCGCTCGGGAATCCCAACAAAACTTACAGCTTCCCGATCCCTTCGATCGCTTCTCGGAGTAGGATCCGGGCGTTGATCCAGTCGAACCAAAAGCCATCGGATTGCATGCCCATCCGCATGTTCTGGGAAAGCCCCTCCCTTACGGTTGCTTCCGCCGCGTCCAGAAGGACCCGGGCCGCGTCCGTCTTTCTCTCGCGTTGCGCGATCATCGCGAGAAGGATCCGGACCGAGGTTTCCCGGGACAAGTTCGGAGAGGGAACTTCCAGGCAACGTTCGGCCCACTGGGTGGCACGTGCATCGTTGCCCTCCCGATAGTTCAAAAGGGTGAGAGCGAAGTAGCTCCAGGCGACGAGTTCCTTGTTCTTAGAATAAGAGCCCTGCCCGGCTTCGACCGC
>DATCRM010000136.1:0-19337 GCA_036568985.1 Lacunisphaera sp.
GCGAATTTTTGCTCGGTTCGTGGCTGAACGAGGCGCGGCACTGGGGTGCGACTCCGGCCGAACAGGATTACTTCGAGGAAAACGCGCGGGAGATTGTGACCGCCTGGCACATGCCAGGCGCGCAGCTGACGGATTACGCCAGCCGCCAATGGAACGGCCTCATGCGCGACTATTACCTGCCGCGGTGGGAAAAATGGATCGCGCTCACCGGCGAAGCACTCGAACACGGCACTCCTTTTCCCGAACAGGAATACATCGCATGGGTGAACGCGCAGTGCGCCGCGTGGATCCACGCCCACGGAGCCGCTTACGCCAGCGCGCCCCAAGGCGACCCGGTGGAAATCTCCCGCGGGCTGTTCGCCAAATACCGCGCGAGGCTTGAGCACCCCGGGGCCGGCGTGGCGACGCTAACAGTTAGACGCCTCGGGAGTGGCGAGGAGGCGCTGGGCGGAGAAACATACGATTCCAAGCCCATGTATTTTCCAGCCCATGGTCGCGATTGCGCGTGCAGATCGGAGGTGGACTTCGCCGTCCAATGGACGGAGTCTTCCCCGGCGCTTTGCGCGTATTCCCCATGAGAACCGGGCCCGTTTTTGCGCTGGTGCTGGCCTTGGCCGCCTCGCTTGAGGTGCCGGCCGCGGTGGACCGGCCGGCAGAAATGCTCGGTGCGGCGCTGGCGATTTCGGACCGGGCTTGGGACGAGCGTGCCGGCTTGGTTTGGTCGCCGGCGCCAGGGGAGGAAGGGCGCGTTCATCGCACCCGCGAGAGCACCTGGTACGCGCTTGGACTGCTCATGCGCGACCAGCCCGGCGACGCGGCGCGCGCCATTCGGGTGATTGAGCAGGTATTGGACTTTCAGTTCGCCGCGCCCGGGCAGGCGTGGGACGGCACGTTCCGCCGTGCGCCGGAGGAGCCGGTGCCCGGCCCGGGCGCGGAACTCTGGCAGAACTACGATCCGAACTGGCGGCAGTTCATCGGCACCACCTTCGTGCTCATGCTCGAGCAACGCGCCAACCGGCTGCCGGCGGAGCTGCAAGCACGGATGGTCGACGCCATCCGCCGCGCGGTCGAAGGCGAGCTTTCACAAGGCCGGGCCGAGCCGTATCACACTAATATCAAACTGATGCACGGCTTCCTGCTGGGCTGGGCTGGCCGACGGCTCGGCCGGGCGGAGTGGGTTGAACGCAGCGACGCATGGATTGAGGAGATCCGCACGGAGTTCGCCCGGCATGAAACCTTCGAGGAATACAATTCTCCCACCTACTACGGCGTCGACTTCTATGGGCTCGCCCTCTGCCGGCGCTACGGCGCGACCGCAACGATCCGCGCCGCGGGCGCGGAATTGGAGGCGGGTTTGTGGCGCGATGTCGGCCGGTTTTATCACGCCGGGTTGAAAAACATGTGCGGCCCGTTCGACCGCGCCTACGGGATGGACATGCGCCGTTACGTATCGCTGATGGGTGTGTGGATGGGGTTGGTCCTGCCGGCGGAGCTGACGCCCCTGCCGGATCCTGCCGGCCCGATGGAACACGCGCATGATTTCGCCGCTGCCCCGCTGTACGTGGCCCTCGGGGCGCAGGTGCCGGACGATGTTCTGACAGGATTTCGGAGATTCGACCGCGAGCGCCTGCTGAGCCGGCCAATCACCATCACGCGTACGGCTACGGCTTGGCTCGGCGCCCACGTCATGATCGGCGGCGAGATCACGGGTCGCGCGCTCGGGGCTACGCCGGGCAAGGGACAATTCCATCCGGCGACGATCCATTGGCAGGCGCCGGGCGGGAACATCGGCTGGGTCCGGCTTTATGCCTCGCCGCCCTCCGACGCCGAGGCGGGCAAGGAAACCCTCACTGTAACCGCCAACGCCGCCGGAGATTTCATCTTTCGGATCAGCGTGCCGGGACTGGTGGCCGACCGGCTCGGCCGCGATGGCTGGGTCTTGCCCGGACTGACGGTGTTGGTCGAGAGCGATGCCACCGCGCTCACGTTGAAGGCGGATGATGGACTTATCGACGTGGCCTATCACGGCGCCACGCGTCTGGTGCTGCACACCAAGTCCCAGCCATGAATATCACACGACGACACGGGCTTGGTTCTCCCTGTAGCGGCGGTCTGCGACCGCCGGGTTTTCCGAAGTCCGACTTCGGCGGTAGGGCGGAGTGGCCCGCTCCGCCGCGGCGCACCAGCCGTCGCCGAGGCTATGGCCGGCAGGCCGGGCCGGTGTGCCCTACCTTTGGGCTCATTTTGGCCATGTTGTTGTGGCTGCCCGGCGCACCCGCGGCGGAAACTACGTCACCGCCGCGACTCGCCGTCGTCATCGTCATCGACCAGTGCCGGGCCGACTATCTGGAGCGCTTCCGCCCGTGGTTTGTCGAGGGCGGGTTCCGCCGGCTGTTGGAAGGAGGGGCGGTCTACACCAACGCCCACTACCGTCATGCGATGACGGCCACGGCTCCGGGCCACTCCACGATCATGACGGGCGTGCACGCCAACGTCCATGGCATCATCGCCAACGAATGGTTCGATCTGGGAGCCGGCCGGCAGTTCGGCTCGATCGAGGATGACGCGGCGCCGCTGGTTGGGGCGCCGGCCGCCGCGTTGCATCTGCCCGCCGGAGCCGGTGACACCGAGATGAATGGTTCTCCGCGCCGCCAACTCGCCGCCACGGTGGGAGACCAGTTAAAGCTGCGGTACGGGGCGCAGAGCAAAGTCATCGCGCTCGCCAACAAGGACCGCGCGTCGATCCTGATGGGCGGGCGCCTCGCGGACGCGGCCTATTGGATGCACGCGGGCCGAATCGTGAGTTCACGTTACTACATGGAAAAGCTGCCGGGGTGGGTCGAGGAGTTCAATGCCACCGACCCGATCAACCGCCGCTTCGGCGAAACCTGGGACCGCCTGTTGTCGCGCGAAATCTATGATCGCGTCCAGGGCCCCGATGATGCCGCCGGCGAGCAATCGCGCCACGGGCTCGGTCTGACTTTTCCGCGCAAGGTTGACGGCGGCGAGCCCGTGATCGGCCCGGAATTCTACAATGCCTATCGGCTCGATCCGCACAGTTCCGTGGTGCTGGGCGAACTGGCGCGCCGGGCCGTGGTCGGCGAACAACTCGGGCACCACGCCACACCGGATCTGCTCTGCGTCGGATTTTCCCAGACCGATTATTGCGGACATTCCTTCGGCCCCGACAGCCATGAGATCATGGACTCGGTCCTGCGGATCGATCGCGTGCTAGCGGACTTTTTTGTCTTTCTCGACACCGAGATCGGCGTGGGCCGCTGGAGCGTGATGCTGACGGCCGATCACGGCGTATCGCCGTTGCCGGAGCGCGTGGCGGCGTTCAACCGCGACATCCCTGCCGGACGCATCGACTGGCCTGAGCTCAACCGCCGCGTCGAGGAGGCCTTATCCACCGCCTTCGGGGCTCCTCCGGATGGTGCGCTCTGGACCGTGCGTGACAGCTACGGCTACCGGTTGATTCCCGCCACGCTCGCGGCGAAGAACGTCACCTCGGCCGCTGCCCAAAAGATCGTGAAGGCGGCGGTGCTGTCTTCTTCGCAGGTAGCCTTGGTTTGGACGCGCGAGGAATTGCTCGACGGCACCCTGGCAAGCGGCACGGGTTTGGCGGAATGGCGGTTCAGCTTCCACGCGACGCGCAGTCAGGATGTCGTGTTGACGCCCAAACCCTATTTCATCGACCGCGTGCCCGCCGGCACCAACCACGGCACGCCTTACGACTACGATAACCACATCCCGCTTGTCTGGTATGGCGCCGGGATCAAACCGGGAATCCGGATTGAACGCACCGGTTCCGACGCCATCGCTCCCACCCTCGCTGCGCTCTTGGGAGTGCCGCGTCCGCCCGATGCACTGGCCGATCCCCTTTTCTAACCATGCTGGCCGATCACATCCTGCCTTCCTGTCACTTCGAACATGCGCCGCTGGCGGTTTTTCCCGGCAGCCGCGACGCCTCGCGTGCCGTCGCCGCCGAGATGGCGGCGCTCATCCGCGACCGCCAGCGCGCGGGTCGCAGCTGCGTGCTCGGGCTCGCCACGGGCTCGACGCCCGTGAGCGTGTACGCCGAACTGGTCCGCCTGCACCGCGAGGAGGGCCTGAGTTTTGCCAACGTCACCACTTTCAACCTCGACGAATACCATCCGTTGCCGCCGGAGCATCCGCAGAGCTACCGGCGATTCATGCGCACCCATCTGTTCGACCATGTGGATTTGAATCCGGCGTGCACGCACTTGCCGTCCGGCATGGTGCCAAAATCCGGGGTGGACGCCCATTGCGCGGCTTACGAGGAGATGATCCGCACGGCCGGCGGGCTGGACTTCCAACTGCTCGGGATCGGGCGCACCGGCCATATCGGTTTCAACGAACCCGGCAGTCCGCGGCACTCGCTCACGCGGCTCGTCACGCTCGATCCGCTCACCCGGCGCGATGCAGCGGGGGATTTCGGCGGCGACGAGAACACGCCGCGACACGCGCTCACCATGGGCGTACGCTCCATTCTTAACGCCCGGCGCGTCGTGCTCATGGCCTGGGGTCAGCACAAGGCCGAGATCGTACGCACCGCGATCGAAGGCGAGGTCAGCTCGCACGTCACCGCCTCATTCCTGCAGGAACATCCCAACGCGTTGTTCGTGCTGGATTCGGCGGCCGCGGGCGCGCTGACACGTCACCGCACCCCGTGGTTGCTGGGACCGTTGGTCGACCAAGGCTTGGCCTGGGATGAGCGCATGACGCGCCGCGCCATCCTCTGGCTTTCGCAGCTTCGGTCCAAGGCGATCCTCAAGCTCACCGACGACGACTACAACGAAGCCGGCTTGCAGGATCTGTTGCGCGCCCACGGCTCGGCCTACGAAGCCAACCTCGCGGGTTTCTACCAGATGCAGCACACGATCACGGGCTGGCCGGGCGGTCGCGATCCCGCGCGGACCAAACCCGGCGACGCGCCCGTGCGGCCGTTGCGTGCGCCCTCGGCCGGCGTGTTTCCCAAGCGCGTGCTGGTGCTGTCCCCGCATCCGGACGACGACGTCATCTCGATGGGCGGCACGCTCTGCCGGCTGGTGGACCACGGGCACGAAGTGCACATCGGTTACGAAGTGAGCGGCGCCGGCGCGGTGTCTGACGAAGCCGTCTGGCGGGCCCTCGCTTTTGCCGGCGACTCCGGCCTCGGTGATGCTGAGGCCGGCCAAGCCTGGCGTGCCGCGTACGAAAAAACCGGCGAAGCGCCCGCCAGCGCCGAGGTGCAGCGGTGGAAGGCGCTCATCCGCCGACACGAGGCGATTTCCGGCGCACGGGTTTGCGGCGTGCCGGAGAGCCGGCTGCATTTCCTCGATCTCCCGCTGTATGAATCCGCTCCGCGACGGCGCCAATACAGCGAGGCGGACGTCACGGCGCTGCATGCGTTGCTCGCCAAAATACAGCCGCACCTGATTTTCGCCGCCGGCGATCTCGACGATCCGCACGGCACGCACCGGCTTTGCCTGCATGTGCTGCGCGATGCGCTGGCGCGAGCCGCCGCCGAGCCGTGGTGCCGCGAAGCCGAATTGTGGCTCTACCGCGGCGCATGGGCCGAGTGGCCGGCGGACGAGATCGATCTGGCGGTGCCACTCAGTCCGCAGGAGGTGTTGCGCCGGCGCCGCGCCATTTTCCGCCACGAAACGCAGAAGGATCAGGCGCTGTTCCTCGGTGAAGACCGCCGCGAGTTCTGGCAGCGCACCGAAGACCGCAGCCGGCGGCTCGCCCAAGCCTACAATGCGCTCGGCCTGGCCGAATACGAAGCGATCGAGGCGTTCCGGCGGTACGCGCCCGACGAGTTTGTGCGCAATGCCGCGCTGTGATCCCTGGCACCATGAGCGAGCACGATTTCGACCGGTTGTGTTGTGGGCGGGGTGCCCTCACCCCGCCGGTTGTCGCACGCGATGCCTCGCGGGGTGAGGGCACCGCGCCCACAGCCTGGCCAAACAACCTCTCTTTCCCATGACTCCTCGCATCTACACTGCCCTGCTGCTCTTCATCTCCGGAATGGGCGGCTTTCTCTACGGTTACGACATCGGTATCATTGGCGCTGCGCTGCTCTATCTGAGCAAGACGGTGTCGCTCAGTGTCGCCCAGGAATCGTTCGTGGTCGCCGCAGTGCTTGCCGGCGGAACGGTGTCGTCGCTCGCTGCCGGGGCGCTGGCGGATTTCATCGGGCGCAAGCGCCTGATGGTCGGCGCGGCCGTGGTGTTCCTCGCCAGTGTCGCGTTGATCGTTGCGGCCCACGGGTTCGGTCCCCTGTTCGCCGGGCGCACGCTGCAGGGATTGAGCGCCGGCATGATCGCCGTGATCATTCCGCTCTACCTCGCGGAGTCTTTGCCGGCGGCCATCCGCGGGCGCGGCACGGCGATGTTTCAACTTTTCCTCACGATCGGCATCCTCATTGCAATGGCCGTCGGTCGATACTACACCGCAGGCGTTGAGGCGCAGGCGACGTCTGCGGATGCCGCCGCTTTGACTGGGGCGCAGGATGCGGCCTGGCGGGCGATGTTCCTTTCGGCGGTCTGGCCCGGCTTGGTTTTTCTAGCCGGTTCGCTGCTGGTCACGGAATCTCCGCGCTGGTTGCTGCGCCGCGGCCGGCTCGAGGAGGCCAAGGCGGCCCTCGGCCGCTCGCGCTCCGCCGACGAGACGGAGGGTGAATTCATCGAGATGCGGGCCTCTCTGGCACCCGCCGGTACGGCGAAGACGACCGTGACTGGCAGCGTGTGGCAGCGCCGCTACATGATTCCGTTTCTCCTGACCTGCACGGTGCTCGGTCTCACGCAGACTACCGGCATCAATTCGATCCTTCAATTCCTGGTCGTGATCCTGCAACAGGCGGGACTGGATGCGTCCGCCGCGGCCGGCAAGGCCACGGCCGTGACCGCGGTGAACGTCGGGTTCACGGTTCTGGGCTTCGTGTTGGTGGACAAGATCGGGCGCAAGGCGCTGCTCAAGCTCGGGACCGGCACGATTGCGCTGGCCCTGGTGGTGAGCGCGATCGTTTTCTGGCGCATCCAAGCGGGTGTGCTGGTGGCGGGCCCGGCCACGGGCCTCATCGTGACGGTATGTCTGATGGCGTTTGTCGCGGGCTTTGCCACCGGTCCTGGCGTGTGTGTGTGGCTCGCCCTGTCCGAATTGATGCCCACGCGAATCCGGTCCCTCGGCATGGGTGTCGGTTTGCTCATCAACCAGGGAATCTCGACCGCCATCGCCGCGATGTTCCTGCCGGTGGTGAAGAGTCACGGCTATGCCGCGATGTTCATCTTCTGGGCGGTTTGCACGGTGGGCTACTTCCTCGTGGCCGCGTTATGGCTACCCGAAACAAAAGGCCGCACGCTCGAGGAAATCGAGGCGGAGTTTGCGAAATGAACCTGTATTGGGTAGCGAACCGAAACCACGTTTCACCACAAAGGCACGAAGACACAAAGGACCAAACTGCTCTTGTGGCCATAAAACTCCGGCGATGAACTCTTCAGACCAACCGAACCCAACCCACGTCAGACTCGGGTCACTGGATGCGTTGCGCGGGTTTGCGATGCTGGGCATCGTCGGGGGCGACTCGCTCGGGAAGGCCTTCGAGGGTTTGCAGGGCGGGGCGGTCACGCCGTGGATTGCGCGGCAGTTCGGTCACGCCGAGTGGGCCGGCTTCACGTTCTACGACCTGATTTTCCCCTTGTTCCTCTTCGTGATCGGGGCGGCCATTCCGCTGTCGCTCGACCGCTTGGTCGAACGCGAAGGCCGTGCCGCGGCAGTGCGACGGGTGTTCAGGCGCGGCTTGCTGATGTATGTGCTCGGCGTGCTCTTCTATGGCGGCATCACGCACGGTTGGCACCAGATCCGTTGGGTTGGGGTGCTGCAGCGGCTGGCCTTCTGCTATGTCGCGGTGAGTCTCCTGCATCTTTGGTTGAAACCGCGGGCGATTGCCGCAGTGGGTCTTGCCGTGTTGGCGGGTTACTGGGCGCTGATGACATTCGTGCCCGTGCCGGGTTTCGGTGCCGGGGACTACACCCGCGGCCACAATCTCGCCAACTGGATCGATGCGCACTATCTGCCTGGCAAGGTCTGGTATGGCGACTACGATCCCGAAGGCCTGTTGAGCACGCTGCCGGCGATCGTCACCGGTTTGCTCGGGTTGTTCGCCGGACGGTTGTTGCGCGCCACCGACCGGTCGCCCCGCGCGAAGGCGAGCTACCTGATGGCGGCCGGTGCGGGGTTGCTGGTCCTCGGTCACCTTTGGGGCTTGCAGTTTCCCGTGATCAAACGGATCTGGACCTCATCCTATGTCTTGGTGGCGGGCGGTTGGAGTCTGATGCTCCTCGGCGCCTTTTACGCCCTGATCGACGTGCATGGCTGGCGGCGCTGGGCCTTGCCGCTGGAATGGATCGGAGCGAACGCGCTCACGATCTACCTCGTGAGCCGCTTCGTGGATTTTGACGAGCTATCGGCGTTCTTCGTCGGAGGGGAAATTGCCTCCGGCCTTAACGCGGTGTGGCCGGGCTTGGGAGGCTTGATGTTGTCGTTTACCGGCATCGCGCTCTGCATGGCATTGTGCGGCTTTCTGTACGCGCGAAAGATTTTCCTGCGTTTGTAGTCATCCTATAGCTGCGTTTAAGCCAAAGGGAAAACATGGCCGTAGGCTCGTTGCCGAATTCAGTTTGAAGATGGAGTACGCTGGCCCGGAGCGCTTGTCCCAGTGATTCACGTCTTGCCGGGCTTGGTGATCGTGGTGTGGAAGCCCATTGCCTTCGTCGGTATCTCCGGTCCTGGTGACGGATCGAGCAGGAGCATGACGCGTTGAAGCACGTCAACGATGGCAACCTCATGCGTATCGAGGCGCGATTTCAGCTCGGCTTCCAATGCGGTCAGCTTCTTCGCCAGTTCGCGCGTATCGGTGAGCAGGCTGCGCATCTTGATAAAGGCCCTGATCACGAAAACGCTCATCTGCGTCGCCTGCGGGCTGTTTAGAATGGTGGCCGCCATGAGCGCGCCGTGTTCGGTAAAGGCGAAAGGGACGAACTTGATATTCTGCCCTCGCTTCAAGGTCACAATTTGTGACCTTGAACGTCTAAGTTGCTCGGCCTCAGTGGCTGTGAGTGCAAACAGGAAGTCGGGCGGAAACTTCTCGCGGTTGCGTCTCACGGCCTGATTAAGGGCCTTGGTCTGAACGCCGTAGAGGGCGGCGAGGTCGGAATCCAAGATGATGCGTTCGCCGCGGATGGTGTGGATGACGCCATCGATCGAGACGGCGGGAGGATACATGGGGGCGCGCTTCTTCATGAGAATAACGGCCCGCGGGAGGAACGATGCAGAAAATGCACCTGACGTAAAGTCCGGTGGAGCGGAGTTGACGCGGTCAGACGTCTTCGACCTCGATTCGCGGAGGTGAACGAGAAGGTGGCTTGGACGGCCTCCCGGATTTCCCGCGACCTGGCCCGCCGCGGCATGCCGATCGGTGATAACGACGTGTGGATTGCCGCCACCGCCCTGGCTTACCGGTTGCCCCTGGTCAGCCGCAACGCCCGGCATTTCGCCCGCGTGCCCGGTCTGATGATCGAGGAGTATTGAGCGGGCCTCTGCGCTCGGCGTCCGGTCGGGAGCCAAGAGCTGAAGTCCTCGGCCTGGCCCGGACGATCATCGCTTCGACCAAATCTTCCGCCTTTGCAGAACCAGCTGGCACCTCGCGCGGTTGAATCGCTGCAGGATGATCGGGAGGATATTCGTCACGAGCGTTGCCGCCAACAGGCTCCCGGCCAGAGCCCACAATGATCCCAGGGCCGCGAGTGCAAATACCACCACCGAGGCGAGTAGGCACGCGAGGTGAATACGCTCCATATCGTGAGAGCGCAGGATATACGCCTCGATCGCGCCGCGGCTGATCCCCCGGTAACTCGGGAAACGGGCTCTCAGGAAAGCATTCATCCGATCACCCTGAATGACCCAGCTCCGCAGCAGCACAATTCCTCCGCTTCGGCATGTCTTCACCCACCGTTCCGGTGCGCCGATCAGAAAATAGCGTTCGCCAGGATGCAGACCAATGGCCCCGAGCAAAACCGCCGCCAGCGCTCCCACGAGAAGACCCCAGATGGGCAGAACACCGCCCAGGAGGCGGTCACTGACCAGAAACAGCATCGTCCAACCGAACGCGAACACGCCGCTGTTTACCGCATGCGCTTTCCCGACGAAATCATGGGCTCCGGACATCGTGGAATACCGACTGGATCAACGCCCGCGGGCCGCCCCGCGCGAGGTGCGCGCCGCTGAAATACCCAGGGGCGTGACCGGCATGGAAGTGAACTGACGGGTTGTTACCGAACGATGTGACATTGGCGAATTTCTCGATACGAGAGGCCAAAGCGAAAACGAAAGCATGAGACAAAAGCAACTGCGGGATAGGGAGGTCCCATGGGAAAGAAGCTCTGTAGCCTCGATATCAATATCCGCAACATGACTCCTTTTTGCCGCTTGCGGCTGTAAGTTGCGGGTGCTCCTGCCGTGTTTGTCCGTCTCCGATTTGGCTATCGAAACGGGAGCCAGCTAAAAAAAGCCCGGCTTTTTGCCGGGCCTTGCAGATCCAAGAGCAAAGACATTATTCCGCGTTGAGCGGAACGACGACCGTCAGGAAGAGCAGCTTGGCGAGGTTCATCGTCTGCTGCTTGGTGAGCTTGTGGCCTTTGAGGTCAATCGTCACCGCAGAGGCCGTCACCTTCTCGTTGATCATCGTATCCTTGTACTTCATAATGCCGGTAAGCGCGGGGATGGCGTCGTCCGTTGCGAAGAACGCCGACTCGTCAGCCGGACCAGAGAAGACCGACGCTTCGGATTGAGCGGGTTCATTGACGCGAACGTCGAACTGGTACTCGCCCTCACCCGTCGCCGCGCGATTGGCCGATTCGATCCAACGGATGTTGCCGGTGAGCTTGTCCTGATATTGGCGACCATCGAGGGCGTAAGTGATCGTGACGTTGTCAAAATACCACGCCGTGCGGCCATAGTCATAGATCATGCCGCCGTTGACCACGGCCTCCGGATAGATCTGCACCGGGCCGGCCGCGAAGGTTAGGCCCTTGAATTCCATCTTGTCGTATTGAGTCACCGCGAGGGCAACGTTCTTGCCGTTGACGGTGCGTGTGATGTTCAACGCTTCCTTCTTCAGTTTGGACAGGAAACCTTCGGATGAAGCGGGAGGTTTGCCGAGGGCGAGTCCCTTGAACAGCGTTTCAAAACCCTTGGCCGTGCCCACCGGGAAGACCACGAGCTTCAGGTCGCCGTCCGCAAAGCGGTAAGCGTTCTGGTCGTCGATCGGCACCGTACCGAAGAGGCGGCCGACGTTGCGGGTCTGGGCCGGGTTCTTCGGGTTTACCACGTCGCAGTCGACAGTGTAGGCGAGTTTTGCCAGCTGGGAGGAGCCGACCAGTTTGGAGATGTAAGGCGTATGCTCGATTGTGCCGCGAAAGAGCGCGCTGTTGGATACGTTGACCGATAGCGTATATTTGTCGGTCGCGCCTTCCTTGGGTTTTCCATCGGAATCCGTGTTGGTACGCGTACTGAATTTGATGGCCATGTCGCCCTTGACGAAAACCTCGGGCGTCGGAGCGGCCGGCTGTTGCGCCGACATCAGAGTGACACAGGACAGGGCCAGGATGTGGGATGCGATACGTTTCATGGGAGGATGAATTACTTGGTGAGCGGGCGAGTCTTGGCGCCACCGCCGGGAATGGTGATGGCGTCGGCCGACGGGCCCTCGAGCATCGCGGTATCGAGCGAGGCGAGTGCGTCGTTATAGCTTTTCTGGATCGCATCGAAGGCGGTCTCGGCGCGAAGCTTGGCATAGAATTCGTCCTCGGTAAGACCGGAGGTCTCGCGAGCAGCAGCGGCGGCCTGAGCGGCCTCCCAGATCATGTTCGCGCGCTTGATCTCCTCCTCGTAGAGTTTGAGCTGCTCGCGGGCTTCCTTCCATTTTTCGCAGCGATGTGCGTAAACGCGGCGCAGGTCGGCGAGATCGCGGCTCAGCTTCAAGTAGCCCGCATCCTCCGGGCCGTAGCTGGCGCGGATTTCGTCAACCTTGTCGCTGAAAGTGCGGATCTGGCTGTTGAGCTTCTCGATGGCATCCTTGCGGTCGCTCAGCGCCTTTGCCTTGTCCTTAAGGTCGTTCTGGAGCGTCTCGACGGGGTTCTTCGCCGCTTCGGCCTTGATGAGCTTCAGCCGCATATTCGCGGCAAAAGAGAACACGACCGGGCGCACCATCCACGCAGCAATAATCACGCCGACTGCGACGATGAGGCCGATGAGACCGCCGATGGCGACCCAGATGTAGGGTGCGACAAGGAAACCCGCGACAAGCAAGGCTCCGTATTTGGCAACGTTACCCCAGAGACGGGCCCGGGGATCGTTGATGACTGGTTGGTTCATGTGAGTGCGTAACAAAGACAGGGATAGCGAGCGCTCAGCGCATCACCATGATGCGTTCGTCAGATAGAATGCCGCCGACTAAACACTTATGCTGGCACATGGCGAGTAGAACCCGTTTGGAAAACCCGGCCCATCTTTCTCATCGGTCATCGCGCAGGTGCTGCGTGATCCACGCCGTGAGTCGTCACAATTCCCCTATCGAAGAGAACTAAACTTCGCGGTTTGAGGCTGGGTGAAATCAAACCGAAGCCGTCACGCGCCGCCCGCGGCCCAGCGCAGCAGGAGCCAGAAGACGAGAATGATCGTCGCGGAGGTGGCGCAGCAGCCGAGGAAGCCGACGGTGTCCACGCGGTCCCATTTGCAGAACTCCCACGAGGAATTCGCGCCGAGGAGTTTGGTGTGGTCGAAACGATCGGGGTTGCGGCGGGTTTCCTCCATCGCCGCGGCTTCCAACTCAGGCGTGGCGCCGACGGGGGTCTTCATTTTCCCATAAAACTGGGCGATGCGCGCGGGATCGGGCGGGCGCGTGACGAGGCTCACGAGGACGAGCACCACAAAGGGAAAAAATCCATCGAAGAGGAACTGCGCCGTTTCACGTCCGGCAGGCGTGAGCTTCGCGGGATTCAGGCCCAGCCAGGAGAGGGCGTAACATTCGAAGTTGAACCGCCCGCGGCCTTGGAGAAGGCTGGTGAGGTCGTCGGGGTTGATGCGCACGACCTGTTTGAAGTAAATCGGCGTCGGCTTGCCATTCGGGCCCGCGACCGTTTCCACCAGCGACGGACGGCGCGCGATGGACTGGAACTGAGCCGCGGTCAGCGGGGCGACCAGGATGGCGAAGGCGGAGAGCGCGACCGAAACCCACACCGCCGGCACGGTGAGCCGCCGCCAGAAGAACATCAGGATGACGGCGGCGCCGAACGGAATGTTGACGGTGAGCACCAGCTTCACCAGCGTTTCCACATCGGTCATCGCCTCGGCCGAAATCACTCCGAGTACGAGGACGGAGAAAATGGTCCAGCGCGCGGCACGGACGGAGTCGGCCTGGGTGGCTACCGGGCGGAGGTGGCGCCAGAAGTTACGCACGAAAAGCGACGCGATCGCCAGGGCCTTGGCCGCGAGCGTCGACATCGTGCCGGCAAGGATGCCCGCGAGCATCAGGCCAATGAAGCCGGGGCCGAGCAGCCGGTTGGTCATAACGCCCCACGCGGCGTCGGGATCGGCGAGTCCGCCGTGACCGAACAGCGCGATGGCGATCAATCCGGCGAACGCCCAGAGCACGATCATGACCCGTTTCATATAGGCCCCGCTGACGCCGCCGAAGCGGGCCGCGAATTCGTTTTGAGCGGAGCCGTAGATCCCCATGTTATGGCTCAGGCCATGAATCTGAACAAGGCTGGCGAAAAGCACGGCAAAAATAAAAAGGGGGGAGCCGCCGCTGCCGCCGAAGAGGTCAAACATCTCCCGCGGCACACGTTCCTTTAGCTGACCCCATCCGCCGATGGCTTGCAGGCCGGTGGGCAGGAGCAAAATGGAGAAGACGATGATGAGCACACCCTGCAACGCCTCGTTGAGCGCCGCGGCGGCCATGCCGCCCAGGATCATGTACGCACCGATGACCACCGCGAACGTGATGTAGAACGGCAGTGAGGGCAGCACCGTGATATAGCTGTGGAGTTCACCCCGGGCGTGGCGGTCGCGCAGGGCGTCGAGTTGCGGGTGGGATTCCGGAGCCAGCGTGCCGGCGGCGGCCTGCTGCTCGAGCCGCTTGAGCTCAACGTAGCCGTCCACGGAAGCACGGTCGGCCACGGTCCATTGCGCCTCGGGTTTCAGGGTGATGGAGGACGCGATCTTGTAGGCAACGAAGTTGCCGAAGCCGAGCAGCGCACACGCGACGAAGACCTGGAAGAGTGCGTAGAAACGGCTGAGTCCGCGGCTGCCGAGACGGTCCTCGAACATGTCGGCGAGTGTCACGAGGCGCACGCGACGAAACCACGTGTTCATGAACCAGAAATAGGGGTTCATGAAAACCGTCTGGAAAGAGAACCACACGCCGGTGACGCCGCGCTGGAGCACAAGGCTGGCGGTGCTGACGGCACCCTGCGGTTCGGTGGCGTTGCCGAAGCTGAGGAAGAACTGGTAGAGTTTGCCGAGCTTGCGTCCCGCGAGGAAGAAGCCCTCCTCGCTGGCGCTCTGGTGCGAACTGCGCCAGCCGAACCACAGGACGGCGCCGAGGTAGGCGAGGATTACGGCCACGTCGAGGACGTGAAAGGGACCGATGGTCATGGAAAGCGGGTTTGAGCAGCCGAGGCGAAATGGCCGCCGGGGAGGAACGGATCAAGGCGTAGCAGTCCGGGGAGTCGCGGCAAACCGCAATCTAATCTAACTGTTACCTGAACGGGCCATTGAGCCACCTTGGACTGGTCGGATGCTTGCTCGTCCATGTATTTCACCCCCTGTATTACACCGACATCCAGCCGGCCGGCCCCGGAGGCTGTGCCATGAGCGCGCCCCGCACCGCCCTCATTGGCATCGGGGGATACGGTCGCGTCCATCTGCAGCATCTGCTTGATTTTCACCGGCGGGGCGAGCTGGTGCTCGCCATGGCCGTGGCATTTCCGCCGGAGCCCGATGCGGCGGTGCTGGCGGAGTTGCGCGCTGTCGGCTGCACGGTGCTGGACAGTTTTGAGGCTTTGCTCGCCGCGTTGCCGGGCCTGCGCGTCGATTTCGCGGTCGTGCCGACGCCCATCCATCTGCACGCCCGGATGACGGTGGCTTTGATGCGCGCCGGAGTGGATGTCCTGGTGGAAAAGCCGCTGGCCGCGACGATGGAGGACGCCGCTCTCATCATGGAGGAGGCCCGCACCACGGGGCGTTCCGTCGCGGTGGGTTTCCAATACTTGCATGCCCCCGAGGTGCGCGCGCTCAAACAGCATCTGTTGGAGGGAGCGATCGGGTCGTTGCGGCGTCTGGTGGTTCATGCCGCCTGGCCGCGCAGTCATTCCTACTACGCCCGGAACGCCTGGGCGGGCCAGCTCAAGGTCGGTGAGGATTGGGTGCTCGACTCGCCGGTGAGCAACGCGATGTCTCATTTCCTGATGGTGATGTTGTACCTGGCTGGTTCGAAGGACGGCACGCTCGCCCGGCCCGTGCGGCTCGCGGCCGAGCTTTACCGTGCGCAGGAGATCGAGTCCTTCGACACCGCAGCGCTTCATTTTGAGACCGCGGACGGGCTGCGGCTGGATTTCTACGGCACGCATAGTTCCAGCGCGGTGGGCCGGCCGTCGTTGCGCATCGAAGGCACGGGCGGGTCAGCCGAATGGGCGCAGGATGCCTACGCCCGGCTGCACGGCACCGTCGGGACGTGGGAACAGCAGGCTGCTCCCGAATCGAATACCCGGGAGCGGATGTTACGCGATGTGCTGGCGAGGCGGCGCGATGAGCCGGTTATGGTCTGCACGCCCGCAATGGCCGCGGTGCATGTCCATTGCTTCACCGCATTACATCGCCTCATGCCGATTCGATCCATCGCGGCGGACCATTTGGCAAACCACAGTCAGGACGGACAGCGGTTCACCTATGTAATGGGTTTGGACGCGATCCTGGCGGAGGCGGCCCGGACCGGGCAAAGTCTCGCCGAAGCCGGCGCACCGTGGGCGGTGCAGGCGACAGAAGCGCACGCGTTCAAGCCGATGGCTTGATCCTCTTCTCATCGGGCCGGCGCTGCGGACTACGGGCGCGCAGCTGGGAACCTGCGCAGAGGAAAATCCAAAAGCTTTTGCGGGCTCAGGCTCCGCGGTCGGACGTGCCGGGGTGTTGCGTCTGTTCGGTGACGTCCTTGTGGATGGCCGGACCTTCCTTCTTCAGCTGGGTCGCAACATCGGGTGAGTTGACCGTGGCGATGGCGATGGCGGCCGCGGTGGGAACGACTTTCCGGAGCGTGTTTATCTCGTGCTGGACGGCGGAAGCGGAGAAGCGGCGGACGGTGTCATGATGCGCGTTCTGTGCGGCCTCGTCGTAGATGGATTGCGGGACGGGTTTGAGGCCCCAGATGAAGCCGGTCCAGGACAGGAGCTTCAGGCCGTAATAAGTGGGATCGATTTCCCACCAATAGAAACCGTTGCGGGTGGCGGACTGGTAGCGGTGGTGATTGTTGTGCCAGCCTTCGCCGAGACAGACGAGGGCGAGGATGAAACTGTTGCGGGAATCGTCCGTGGTGTTGAACCGGCGCTTGCCCCACAGGTGGGTGAAGGAATTGATCGACGCCGTGCCATGGAAGAGCGCGGTGGTGCTGATGAAGAAACCCCAGACGAGGAGCTGGGCGCCGCTGGTGCCGAGGCCGGGCGCAGCATGTTCGAGGTAGCGGCCAAGCAGGAAGAGGCTCGTCGCGAAGATGACGGGCACGACGACATCGAAGCGGTTCAACCAGACGAGCTCGGGATATTTGGCGAGGTCCTTGACCTTGGAGTAATCGGTCGGGAAGTTGCGCTTGCTGGTGATCCAGCCGATGTGCGACCACCAAAAGCCATGCACGTGCGGCGAGTGGGCATCCTCCTCCTCGTCGGAATGCTGGTGATGGTGGCGATGGTGGTAGGCCCACCAGAGAGCGCCACGTTGGACGGTTGTACCGGTCCAGATGGCGAGAAGAAACTGTCCGAAGCGGGATGTGCTATAGGTCTTGTGGGAAAAATAGCGGTGGAAAATCCCCGTGACGGCGAACATCCGCAGAAAGTAGAGCGCAACCGCAGTCCAGACTGCAAACCAGCTCCAGCCGGTCCAGATGGCGCCGAAGCAACCGAGATGCAGAATGATAAAGGGAATGCAGCGGACGAGATTTACACCATCGGGTTGAGCCCGGACGGCTTCGGGGGATTCCATGGAATAGTCGGAATCAATCCACTGAACGAGTGAGGCGAAGAAACGACGCATGAGAGGTGAGTGAAGCGCGCAGGGAACGTAAGCTCCGTGCGAGCGCAAGTCAGGTTTATGACCTGGCTGACGAAGTTTAAAACGCGCGCTCTGGCGGCGTTTTGGCGGCGATCAAGCCGCCAGACGGTCGGTTTTTTCCGCGTTCTTTTTACGGGGACAAAAACCGTTCTTCGGGCGCAAGGGTTCACCCGGAGCGGGCTCATTGGGCGAGCTCGCAGGATCCGCCTCGGTGGCGACGAGGAGGGAGATCAAACTGATGGTGATGATGGCAGCTAGCATGGCTTGGTGTCCGCGGCGCTGGGTCAGAGCACCGGGTCGGCGAACAAGAATCATTTCTGCCCGCTTTACAAGTGCGGCGCTACCAAAGACAGGGCTAGCAATCCAGCATCCATGCAGGATTAGAAAATCTATGAACTCTCAGGTAGCCAGCGCCTTGACCGTGAAATCTATAAAGTTTCTGAGCGCACCAGCACAGTCATCGGCCCGACAAAGTCCTTGGGTGTGCGCCGGCATATCCGGGAGGGTGACCACGGCATGATGCAGCGCGCCGATGACGAAACTCAACCGCCAGAGAAAGTCGCTTGGCGGCAGTCCCGGCGCGTGCCGGCGAAACGCCTGCCCGAAGCGCGTCATCGCCGGCTGAAATTCCACGCGGATCAATTCATCGATGAAGGCCTGGCGCTCGGATAGGATGCGCCCCAACAGACGGGTCCCGGCATTGCCGGTACCCGAAGCGGGTAAAAAGAGCGGGCGGGCAAGCGCATCCGCGATGGCGACAAGTGGCACGGGACCATCGCCGGTTCGGGCTTCGGCCAACGCAAGCAGAGCGAGGCGCTGGCGATTGATCTCCCGCAGGCGACCGGTAAGAATCTCCCGATACAGAGATTCCTTGTCGTAGAAGTGGTAGTTGACGGCGGCGAGATTGACCTTGGCCTCAGCCGTAATTTTGCGCAGCGAAACCCCCGCATACCCATGCTGAGCAAATAGCGCTTCTGCCACATGGAGTATGCGTTGCGCACTGTCGCGTGGAAGGTCTTGGGGCATGATATATAGTCGTATAAAACGGACGTATTAATCAAGCCAGCATATGAGTTTTGATTTTTTGGGATGCGGTTGCGAAAACGCTTTCGACTAACATCCGAGAAAGCTTCGCACGCGTAAATCTTGGCCAGCTCGACTGTCGCCATACCCGCGTTCCAAAAGAATTCCCTTGCCAGACCGGTTCGTATGAGCGTTCTTACGCGCCTCGTTAGAGACAGCGTTTGATGACAGGAACTGGTGAGTCGTTGGCTGAGCGTTTGGCTTAAGTGATGATTTCGAAACCCACGTTGGGAACAGACTGGCAGATGGCGAGGGATCTACGAATTATCACATGAGCAATTCCAAACTCTACGTTGGAAATCTGTCGTTCAAGACCACCGATGACGAACTCCGCGCCCATTTCGGCCAGTTCGGCACCGTTACCGATACCTATGTCGCCATGGACAAGATGACCGGCCGCCCCCGCGGTTTCGCGTTCATCACCATGGGCACCCCGGAAGAGGCCAAGCTGGCCATCGAGAAGACCAATGGCGTTGATTTCGGCGGCCGTGCGCTCCAGGTCAACGAGGCCCGTCCGAAGGAAGACCGTCCGTCTGGCGGCTTCGGCGGTGGCGGTCGTGGTGGCTTCGGCGGCGAGCGCCGCGGTGGCTACGGCGGCGGCGGTGGTGGCGGCCGCGGTGGTTACGGCGGCGGTGGCGGCGGTCGCGACCGTTACTAATCCCCAGTTTCGCATCCGCGAATCCAACTTTCAGGCGGAGCCTTTTGGCTCCGCCTTTTTTATTCCCTGTGGCTCGAATACCTCGGAGCTTCAGCCTTCGCCTGGCCTACGGCTGACAGGTGCTCCGACTTGGTTGGAGGCGGGGCTATCAGCCCCGCGTTTGGGAAAGAGCGCGGCCTGCGCCTCGCAGGACTGATAGTCCTGCCTCCATTTC